>CAZXBK010000116.1:0-14557 GCA_964638765.1 uncultured Synechococcus sp.
TTCTGCCATCTCCTTGGACAACTTGCTTCACCGTCGTAAAGCTTTCTAAACCAATCAAACCGCGATGGTTACCTTTTTGGTTGGACATACCTAGGAAAACAGAGTCACTCCCTTGGGGATGGCGGGAAAATCTTGGCGAGGAATTGACATAAACCAAGGCACTATCGATCTCCGTTGCAAACTGACGACTCTCTTGGTAGGATTCCGTCACAATACAGTCCGCATGCCCCCCAGACGAACGGTTAATCAGGGCGATCGCCGCCGCGAGATCATCCACAACACGAAACGCCACCACCCGGTCAAGATACGAAGACCGCCATTCTGTGCCGCGAGTGGGATCAAGATGTTCAGGGAATTCTTTTACCAATTCCGTATCACCCTTTAGCCGGAACCCTTGGTCTTGCAACGATTTAAAGAGACCAATCAAACTAGAAGGCTTTTGCTCTGGACTAATCAAAACCTTTTCCACTGCATTGACCGCATCCGGCTCGTAGCGATGGCTATCGGTAATAATCCAGTGGGCTAAGTCAGTATCTCCCGTTGGCGATAAGTAGAGGTAACAATTACCCATTGTGGTTCGCAAAACAGGCGCTGTTGCCTGCTGCACTACTTGCTGAATTAAACTCGGACGACCGTAGGGAATGACTAAATTTAGATAACGATCTTGGGTCACCAATTTCTGGACGGTACAGCCTTGCTCCGAGGACACCGATTCCACACAACCAGAGGGAAAACCAGCATCTGCTAGGGCAATTTGCATAATCTGGGAAATGAGGGTGTTAGAGTTACTCGCATCGCCACACCCGCGAATCATCAAACTATTACCCGTTTTCAGACATAAACCTGCGGCGATCGCCCCCAGTTCAGGGAAAGCTTCGTGAATAAGACCAATAACCCCAAGAGGCATCCGTTGGTAATAACTTTGGTAGCCACTCAGCTGATAGGGTGCATTACTCACCCTTTGCAGCGGATCGGTAAGCTCAACCAATTGACGTAATAACTCAACCGTTTCCTTTAATCTTTCTGGCGTTAGCTTCAGCCAATCAAGGATCAGCTCCGAAACAGCCATCTCCCGACTCGCTTCAAGGTCAAGGGTATTGGCTTCAAGAATTGCGGGAATTTGCGATTCAATCGCGTCGGCGATCGCCACAATGCCACGGTTGCGTTCACTTCCTTTTAATAGTTCTAATTCGAAGGATGCGGCGTAAGCACGTTGTAACGCTGCGACAATCGGGTCACTACTACCTGTAGCCGTGTCTGGTGCTGTGTCAGTCATAATACTTCGTGACCCAATTCTCCCGTCTTGCACAGGGTTTGACAAAAAATCTCATCAAATCATACTGACTGAATCTAGGGATGGCAAGGGATGAGGTCACAAAGACATTAGAGTTCTGGGGAGAAATGGAGTGCTATTGGAAGTAGGACAAGGGGAGTGAGTGGAAGGGAGATGCGGAGAATGGTTAAGAGAGATTGGATGAATATTTGACCTGAATACTCAATTTTTTCGTTGCTTGATTTTGGCCTCCTCTTCACCGTTTCACCGCGTCCTCACCTCTCCGCGTCTTTCTAACGCGTCCTAATAAACTGTTTGCAAACATTGGAATTAAATTTTTTGCTGCCATTGTTCCTGGGCAAGAAAAGGGCGATCGCCGGTAATCGGTGCGACAGCTTCTGTGAGGGTAAATTCCCCCGCTTCAATCCATTGTTTCAGGGTCTGGGCAACCTGACTGGAGAGATATAAGCTAGTCACTGGCGCAACTTTTACCGTACGACCGTCAATAGTTAAACGCCCTGTTTTAAGCTGACCGTAGCTCACCAAACCAAAGGTGGGGCGGACGCGGCGAGGAATCGAAAAATCCATGACTGGCGCGACAACCTCTTTATCCTGTACCGTACAGCGGGCAATCACTTCTTCGTCGAGGACAGGCAACGGTACGCCAACACCTAACATTAGCGACGGGCCATATTTGGTGAAATAACAACCTCGAATCCAGCGGGAATCCATTTGTTTCGCATCGCCAATCAGCGCTAAAGTTGCCGCCGGGCCAAGGGGAGTACCGTTAGGCAAACGCTTTTGCAAGGGAAAATGTTGTGTGCCTTCCCAAGCGACATAACCGACGCCACCGCCTAAAAAGATTTTTGTCCCCACACCGATCAGATTTAAATCAGGGTCATTGAGCAATGGTGAAATTGCGCCGGAACAGGCATAAACGGCATTACCTAAACGCGGCTGTAAAGGGCCTAGATATGTATGTAACGTGCGATCGCCGCCATTGACGCCCACAATAAAATTTTGGTAGAGATTGCGCGGATTAAAGAGATAAAACTGATTAATTTGATCTTTGGTGATGTTATTGTCCCAACTGTTGCGGGGATAGCAATCGGTCACTTGACCAATAGCGTGTAAATGGACAGATTTTCCGGCAATGAGATTTTCAATGACATGGCCGCCGCCTCGCTGGATTGTCGGGCGATCGCCAAGCTCACTCGTGTTAATTTCCTGTTCGCTTAGATCCTCCGGCATTGTTGCCCCGATATAAATATCAACGGCTCCCAAACCCGGATAAGCAGGCACACCATCGAGCCAGCACTTACGAATCTTGATCGGCGGATCAGTATGGCCGAGATTTAGCATTGCGCCGGAGGATTCCATTGGCTCAAATGTACCTGTAGAGACGACATCCACCGTTGCCGCAATTTTTTTGATGCCTAGTTCCGCAACCCTTGCCTTGACTTCCTCGACTGTCCAAACCACAGCTTGTTTGGCAAGGATTTTTTCATTAATAGCGGCAATGGTTCGCATGGCAATCTCAAAGATTTATCCTTTTCATCCTAGAGGAATTTTTTAGCTACCAATAGATATCTAGGCGATCGCCTTTATTACCTGATTAATTCATTAGTAAAATAACCGACTGACCAACACCCACTAAAAACCCAAGAATGCCACCGAGATTAACGATCGCCTGCAATTCATTTTTTACAATGCCTTGAATTGCCCGTTCCAGTTCGCGGGGACTGGTTGCGTTAATGCGCTCAATAATGACTTGATCAATCGCCAAAATTGGAATGACCTGTGCAATCAACTTTTCGAGATCCTTTTCAAGGTATTTTTCTAGAACTAAAGCAAGTTCTTGACTGACCATACCGAGGGATTGATTAATCACTGGAGAAGATTGTAATCGCCGCAAAATAATCAGAGCAATATTTTCCCAATCCACCGAATCACCAACGTATTTGATTAGATCTGCCCCCTTATCCTGTAGATATGCACGGATTGTTTGGTGGAAAGTTTTACGCAGTTGTCGGACTGTTGCAACGGGTAAGTTTTGGAGAGATAAACTTTGTAACCACAGTCGTAATTTTGTGCGAACTTTCAGTGAAAGCAACAACTCCTGTAGACGGGCATTAGCAATTTCCCGCTCCTCTAGGCAAAATGCTCTTAAGCGGGTGAGGCTACTTTTTAAACCAAAAATATTCGCGACAACCCAATAGGTACCGCTAGATTTTTCGCGAAAACCAGCATCAATAATTTCAATATTGCTATCAGTTAAAAAATCGATCAGCGCTTGGCGAATATTATCTGGCGTTAGAACAGTTCGTAATACCCAATCGGTAAATTGTCTTGACTGTTCTTCACTGAGTTGAAAATCTAAAATAACCTGATCAAAAAGTTGATAGGCTTGCTCTTCTAAAAAGTCTTCTTCCCTTGCCCAAATTTTGACAAGGCGAGGCAACGATTCACTAAACAAATCATGCAAAATACCCGCTAGAATACTTGCTGTTTTTTGCTCACGCTCCCCTTGGATTTGCTCAAAGGCAAGATTTAATAGCCAGCGAATAGCGGCATCGATACGCTCGGTTTGGAGCAGTTTTTTTGCTAAATTTTGGAGTTCGTCAGGAGTCAACAAAGACCCCATAATAATGCGGGAAATATTACGGGCAAGACGGTCTTGGTTGCGGGGAATGAGACCGGGGGTAAAGGGTAAGGGGCGATCGCCGATGTAGATGGGCTTGTAGGGGCGAAATAGCATATTAATCGCTATGTCATTGGTAAAGTAACCAATTACAGTGCCCGCTACTGGGGGTAACAAAAATGTCCAGAAATTCAAAGCCCGTTTCTACCGCAATACATGTCCAACATTTACGATTCTAAGACTTTTATTTTGGCGATCGCCCCATTTGAGACGTAACTTACGACTGATGGAGCAGTCAAACCTAGCCTGTCACTAACCTATTTATGTACAACCCGTGCATCAAAACCTCTGGCTTTCAGCGCATAGCTCACGCTTTCTGCCTGATAACGGTGGGCATAGCTACCTGCATTAACAAAAGTACCAAGGCGCGTTCGATTTAATGTCGCACCATTCACAACCGCGCGAACACCCGCTAAAAGGCTGTCATTACCTCGTACTGGTACGACAACTTGGTAGTCTAGACCGGCATCGTTGTTATCATTATTATTCGCGACAGGGGGAGTGTAAACAATATCAGGAGTGTCAGGCGTAGGCTGTGGTGTTGGATTTGTGCTGCCATTATCACTATTAAGATAGGAGCCTAATCTGTTTCTTGTCACGGGATCTGCTTCACCAGTTGCAGGCAACTTTTCAGAAAACTGAAATGCCTTAACAGTATCTTCAGTTTGCTTATCATACACACCTGTAAGCGGTAAGCTACTGTAGCGTACTGACCGCAATGCACTTTGTAAAATCCTAACTTGTTCACCTTGGTCGCCGGGTTTTAGAGTGTCATTACTACTAGAGGCTGAGCCGGAGACAACTTGAGAAGAAGGTGAGCTGGTTGCCGCGACAAACTCTGTCTGGTCTAATCTAATCAAAGCATTACAGGTTGCCGGTCCCACTTCACCATCCGGATCTAAGTCATTCCGACGCTGAAAGCGTTTAAGTTCGCTTTCTGTTAAGCCACCGAAAATACCATCAATAATGCCTACATCGAAGCCATTGTCGTTCAAGGTTTTTTGTAATGCTCTGACGTCATCTCCCTCAGAACCCCGACTCATACTTGTGCAAGCTGTGGCAGCTAGGACAGGCGCGTGGGGAAGTTGAACCACCACATTACCTAAAAGCACTAGACCTAAACCCAAGGTACGACTTAGAACTTTGGTATGGAACCAAGGATTTCGAGACTTGATTAAGCTGTCGTTATTATCTAGGCGATTTGTAGGGGTGGGCGTGATTCCAAAATTAGGCTTCATGGCAACGTCGGTTCAGGTGAAGTTCAGTAGTGATAGATTTCCCGTCCGAGGAATTAATTGACTTCATCTTACGCTGATTTATGAAGACTGCGGGATAAATGCGCCTCTAGTCTTTACATTGCTGTTGTTTACTTTAGAGTCAACACCTATCTCGTCACCGTCGTTGTTGTTGCGACGCCACAATTTCTGGAGGCCATTAGCGGCAATGGTTAGGTACAGTACATCGCCGGCGTTGAGTTCATGGTCGAGGAGCTGCCAACCGTGGATATTTTTACCCTCAGACTCAGCGTAGAGAGGCACAAAATTAACGGCGATCGCCGCATCCCGAACGGTTTGACCACAAAAAGGATGGATATTTGTAATGCTGGTGGCGAGGGCAACCCATAACAAATCATCGGTCATGCCATTACCGAGAATGCGACCACCTAGTGCAGCGGCGGCAAAGGAATGAGTCGATAGTTCTGTCGGGGAAAGGACCAGCTCAAAGTCAAAAACTTCCTGGGCGGACTGGGCAAAGTTGGCATCTTGAATTCTGACAATCACCGCTAGGTCATTACGAATCGCCTTTGCACTCAGGGCAATTTCCACATTGGTCATGTCCTGACTGGTCGCTGCAATTAATGCTTCAGCACGATTAATGTAGGTATCACGGAGATTGTTGCCGACACTGGCATCCGCGATAATCACGGGGATACCAAGGGCGCGGGCGCTACGTAAAAAGCGATTTTTATGGTCTCTTTCAAGAACGACAACATCGTGACCCTGTTGGTGCAATTGTCGGGCGATCGCCATGCCCATACCACCGAGACCACAAATAACGAAGTGGTTGTGATTCGGGATTTTTGTCGCATCCCAAAACTGACGAATGCGGCTGCCCAAAATAAAGTCATTAATGAGGGCATAGCAAATACCGATAACCCCAGCACCAACCACCATCATGAGCGCGGTAAACAGCTTGACCCAGTCTGGTGCTAGCTCGGCAACTTCCTCTTTGCCACCGGCTCCCGTAATCATGCCTACCGAGAAATACAGCGCATCTAC
This sequence comes from uncultured Synechococcus sp., assembly GCA_964638765.1. Taxonomy (GTDB): domain Bacteria; phylum Cyanobacteriota; class Cyanobacteriia; order Cyanobacteriales; family MRBY01; genus MRBY01. The sequence goes on from CAZXBK010000116.1 coordinate 6,254, forward strand.
GATAGACAAATTTAAATTCACAAATACGTAGGTGAATGTCGCGACACAAATTGTGATTAGTAGCGCAATAATCACAAGTGTCATCGGACGAACATGGTGCTGATATTGCCGTAGATTGGCGATCGCCTTAAAGATTTTACGAAAAAAAGAACCACGCTTATTTTTCATCTGGGGAGGCGTGCCCAAAATTAAATGATCACCGATTTGTAGCCGCTTACCCGTGACGACAGCCGAGATCAAATCCTCTTCGCCACCTGCTGGCAAATAGTGAATGAGCATCCGCTCAGAGTTTTCCCAAAACTCGCTCAAAGAATGACCAAGCCAAGGATGATTTCGATCAATTATTTCCTCACGAATTGGCCATGTTTTCTTATACAAATTCAATTGACCAATCGCTTTACTCCCCAAAGCTGCAAACGCAAAAATAGGGGCTGCCAAAGCAGAAACACTCATCGATACGTGCTCCGGCAACGTCTGATCAAGGCGATCGCCTAGGGTTTGATTGTAAAGACGATTAATAATACGAATATGGGGATTTAGCACCCGAGCTTGGGTGAGTACCGCCAAATTTAGGGCATCATCATTATTCGCTAAAACAAGTGTTTGTGCCTCGCGGATACCTGCGTGGATTAACGTTGTCGCTTGACGCGGATCGCCAATCACCACTGCTTTTGTATTGAGAGACATCGGGCGATCACTAATTCCAATCACCTCAGCTCCCTGTTGCGAAAGTAGGCGAAAAATCTTGTATCCTGTTCGCCCTAAACCACAAATAATTATTCTCGGTTGCATAACAGTGCAGGCCTACTAGGTCAGAGCAAAAAATCAAACGTTTAGACCAAAGAAACTAAACCTCTGTCCAACTATTCTATTAATAGTTGAAATTACAATTATTAAATGTAATGAACTCTACACCTCAAAACATCTTCATATTTCGAAACGTGACTACTCAAATCTCAGAAGTCAAATGTTAGGGGATCGTGTTTATATTTTCTTAAGCTTGTTGCTAAATATTCTGTACCACTAAGTAGAAAAAACAGTCTGGATTGACAAGCTTATAATTATCTTTACGTGACTCTTAGGTGTCACCTCAATTTTCAGAAGGCTATAAATTCAAAGAACTTGAGGCGAATCTCCCGGCTCAAAAAACTGATAATTGCAGAAAAAATTTGCAACAGACAGGAAAAATATTGTGTTTTGTGGGTAAATATTTTTTTGATACTTATCCGTATGTTTACGAGGTGGGGAGGGGGTTGTCCACCACTTCTCAATACGCCCAACAGCCTTTAACTTTGTAAGTGTCTTCAGTGAATTCCGTTGGAAAACCCTTTCCAAATGTTGTATTCCCAACCATCAGGACCATGTCATCTCTACCGAACTTAAAATATATGTCGCGCCAAATTTTATTGTTTTCAGCTATCTCTTTAATTTGTATGGGTGTTGCTAATGCTCCAGTTCAATCCAAAGAAGATGATGGCTCTACTCGTACTGGTTATCCAGAAAAAGTTGTTCCCGGTGGGACACATCTTTTTTAAATCGAGTTTAATTAACGACCAGAAAAACATTTATATTCACAACTATTAGTCAGAATTTCTTTCTCCCCACATTTATCTCGTCAGATCATTACTATTGCAGTTCCCTACAAAAGAAGATAGTGTTTTTCTACTAAGATTATTTTTCGTTTTAAAGGCAAGCAGTAACCTTAAGAAGTTTGCATAATCTAACCTTTCAAGCAATTGGTGGAACAGTAAGCAACTTTACTTGCTAAAATCCTAGAGTGAATTATCTAGGAATTGCATTATCTCTGTGAGCAGGGCAGGCTTTTTCTCTTCACCACAGATCTTTCGATTGGGATTTACGGCTTTGTTGCTACTGCGATCTAGTTTGATGCCCGTACCAAGTCGTTTACCTATGCGTATTCCTCGCCAATCTCGCTTTCGGCGTCGTGATGGCGTCCCTGAAAAAATTATTGTCGGCGGCTCTTACTAAGTTTGGAGCAAGATTCGCGCCCGATATTGTCTTTCAAGAGAATTTAAGTGGCAGCCTGTATGCTATTGCGAAGTCCGCAGAATGAGGCACAGGCGATCGCCACATTAATCATCAGAGTTGGTAAGGGCACAAAACTCGGTGAAGCTTGCCAGTGACAGCTGTTGTGTAGTTGTTTACCGATGTGAATTTAATTATTTTTGGAAGCTACAAGGCGATCGCCCAATCCTAACCTTCCGACTCTTACGGACAAGTCGTTTGAGTGACCCCTCCAATCACAGCATTACCAGATAAGTCGATTCCATCAACTTTCAGCGTAGAAGTTCCATTCTCAACTAATAAGAAATCTTCAGTTGCAGGGCTAGGCGTAAAGGTATTGCTACTTGCTGTGACGCAAACAGAACCTGAGGTATCAGTGAGCACCGCAATGTTACCTCTGCTGTAATCGGTCGTCATTAAAGTTAAATCTTTTAACCCTTCTCCACTGCCAGATAAATTGTTGCCTGATATCAAGGCTTGAATAGTAGAGGTTCCGCTTGTTTCGGCTTGAATATTTGCAGCCGCTACTGTCGTTGCCATGGGTGGCAAAGAAACCATTGTGCCCATAATATTTACGACAGCCGGGAGGTTAATCGTATCAGCTGTGTAGAGAAAGGCCGGATTCGCCGCAACGCCAATTTTTGCATCTTGTGTGTTTGTAATTTGATTATTTGTAACTTCTAGATCAAGCTCGCCATTAGAAAGAGTAATTACGCCAATCCCAAAGCCGCCACCATCACCTATATCGATAGTCACGTCCAAAGTTGTTAAACCCATAATGCCGAGGCCCGATAAATCAACAGGCGCTATTGTTTGGGTAATGCCATTCCCCGCCGTCCCCGCAGTGTTGATCACGTTATTGTCAATCGTCATCTTCATCGCGACATCGCTATTGTTGAGAAACAAAATGCCATCGCCACCAGAATTATTGATTACGTTGTTGGTGATGATGCTGTTTAGTACACTATTTGGAGACATTTGATCTGGATTTGTCTCAAGTTCTACCCCAGAGTTCTGAGCATTATTAATCTGATTCCCATCAACCAATAGATTCACTGTTGAATTGCCAGATACTTCAATATCAATACCGTCAGCAGAAGGAATTAGCATCGACATTCCAGAAATAGTAGGGCTGTCAATTTGATTGTTCAGGATATTAATCTGTGTCGTTGCACCATTACTAATATTTCCTTCAATGGCATCACCGTCACTGTTATTCACGATATTGTTGGCAACGGTTACTTCACCACCGATATCCATAAATGTGATGCGGCTACCATTATTAAATCCAAAGCCATTTAGTTCGCCACCGCCATCGCTAAACATTACATCGCCAATAAGTTCGGGGCGATCGCCTACACCAGAACGAGGTAACATCGCATCGCCTGTGAAGAAATTGCTGGTTACAGGTAGGGTTTGTGCTGGGGCACTGGATAAAACTTTGACTGCAGCGGGAATAGTAAAACCGTTTTGGTTCACGCCACTATTTTCGGCGTAAACAACTTGATTGGCTGCGGCACTTTCGACAACTGTTTTGAGTTGATCGGCATCGCTGGAACCGGCTAAATCAACTAAAAGAAATTCCCAAGGTTGGTCGCCATTGTTGGGGTTAAGGGCGATCGCCGTTTCACTTGACCTTTCTTCAGAAAATTCGGTAAAGCGTTTGATCGCAATATTGGATTGTCGTTGCAGCGAGCTTGCCAGTAGTTCAGCTTTATCTGGTTCCGCTGAGTCTTTTGATGCGCCACCAAACTTTGCGCCGATACTGAAAATTAAATTTGTGCCGAACTCGCCATCTGTTTCTAAACCCACGCCGAGATCAACATTTTTATTGACTTGAGCTAAAAGCCGTCCCCGAAATCCAACAAAGGTATCTGTAGTGTCGCCGTCGTAGAGATAGCCACCGAGAAATCCTTTCAGAAAACCGTTTTGCCAACGGGTCAGGGTCATGCCCCCTTCGATATCAAAACCACCCAAAGATTCTTCTGCCACTTTTTCTTTGCGAGTAATCGTTTCTGAAGTGAGTTGCAGATTGGAAACGCCCGCAGTACCACTATCAACAAATTGTGTGTCGGTAATAACGCCTGTACCGCCAGTTGTAGTCGTGGATTCCGATAGTATTTCTTGGCGATCGCCGACAGGAATATAGCCATTTAACCTTGCTTCCCAAGCTGGATTTAGTGCCTCTAAGCCGAGGCTAATTTGGTGAGATGTCCAATCCTCAAGACCGCGCACGTCGTAGCCCACATAGCCACCCAAAATATTGTTTCCCGCAAAATTTCGATAACCTAGCGCAAAATTACCACCCCAATTGCCGCTGTCGGTATCCACAATTGCTTTCGCTTCCGTAAAAAATAGTTGGCTCGTGCCATTCTGGGCAAAGGGAAACCAGCCATAAAAAGAGCCATAGGAGCTTTCGTAGCCTGAGCCGGGGCCTGTCGTGAAATTTACACCATATTTCGGTTTAACAAATAAGCCTGTTGCCGTTTCCGCTTGGGCAATTTCTGGAGCAGTTGATTGGGCGATCGCCTCAGAAATATTAACCGTAACCACCGAGATGGCGGCGAGGGGAAGAACGACAGAGAGTGGCTTAAACATATTCATGGTGCGGCTGGGAAACCCAAAACTTGTTCGCAAATTTCCCTAAGGCTACAAGATTTTGATGGCTTGGTTTGATAATTTTCGGTAAACCTATCCTGTGCAAAATCCGTAACAGACCCTTAAACTCTCGAAAAATTGACTATTCTAGATCCTGTATGTTTATGGTGTTTGCCGAACAGTGGTGTAATCGATGACCCAGCCCAATCAACAGCCTCCCAAAACTCAGATTGGACAAATGGTGACCCAAGCCATCAATACAATGGTGAGCTTCGGTCAGCAAACCCTCAAACCCGATGCCCGCGTCCCAGAAATCCACGTCGAAGGTCATACCAAACCCTATCAACTCGTCGGCGATCGTCACACTGGCGGACGTAGTCGCAGCAACGATATTCCCATTAAAAATGAAACCGTCAGCGCCAAGCACTTTTCCCTAACTAAAGACCCAACAAATCTCCGCCACTACATTATCCAAGACGAGAAATCCTCCAACGGTCTTTACATCAACAAGCGCAAAACCCGCAGTTATCCCCTGCGTAATGGCGACGAAATTTACCTTGCGCCTCCCGAGCTCGCCCAAGCCGTCAAACTCACCTATCGCTACACACCACCAATCTGGGTGCAATTCATCCGCTATGGCCTGATGGGTACTGGCGGATTTATTGGGTTTATTTGTTTACTTTTGGCGTGGCAATGGTCAAAATTCCCCCTAAACCCTCTACCCGCTGGCGTCACAGGCCCCGTCGTGATTTTTGCTGATGATGGCGAAACCGCGATTAATCCCGTCACTACCGATAGTCACCGCGAGATTCCGCGCCTGAGAGAATTTTCCCCTTACCTCCGCCAAGGGGTACTCGCCTCCGAAGATGCTCGTTTTTATTGGCATACAGGTATTGATCCGATTGGTATTGCCCGTGCGGTGAAAGTCGCTCTCAGTCAAGGGGACGTTACCCAAGGAGCCAGTACGATTACCCAGCAGGTGGCGCGGAGTTTATTTCCGGCAGTGGGTACAGAGAAAACGGCTAGCCGTAAATTGCGGGAAATGATCGTGGCTCTGAAGATGGAAACCTTTTTCAGTAAAAATGAGATTTTATTGCTCTATCTGAATAAGGTTTATCTTGGCGTTGGGCAATCGGGTTTTGAGGATGCGGCTCAATTTTATTTTGATAAATCAGCCCGGGACGTAGATCTCGTCGAAGCTGCAACCCTTGTTGCAATGCTGCCTGCCCCTAACGCTTTTAACCCCATTGTTAATCCCGACAAATCCCGCGAACAGCGCAACTTGGTAATTGATCGGATGCATAAATTGGGGATGATCACCGACCAAGAGCAGCGCCAAGCAAAATTAACACCGATTGAAGATCGCCTCAGTGAAGATGCCCGTCGTGCGTTATCCAATAATGCGGCTCCCTACTTTTATAGTTATGTGCAGCAAGAATTGACGGAATTGCTGGGTGAAGATGCCCTCATCTTGGGTAATCTTTACATCGAAACGGGCTTAAACCTGAAGATGCAGCAAACTGCGGCAAAAGCTCTCGAAACCTCCATCGATACCGACGGCGCACAGGTCGGTTATTCTCAGGGGGCGATCGCCACTTTAGATAGCGAGACCGGAGAAATTTTGGCAATGGTCGGCGGTAAAGATTATGCCGAAAGCCAATTTAATCGTGCTGTTCAAGCAAAACGCCAACCCGGTTCAACCTTTAAAGTCTTTGGTTATGGGGCGGCGATCGCCAACGGCACTTCCCCCTACACCAATTTTTCCTGCAGCCCACTAAATTGGCAGGGGCAACAATTTCGCGGTTGTGAGCGCACCAGTACAGGTAGTACCGATATGTTTCGCGGCCTAGCCCAATCTGAAAATGCGATCGCCCTGCGCATTGCCCAAGATGTCGGCTTAAAAAATGTGGTGGATTTTGCCAAGCAGCTCGGCATCGAATCCGAACTCAACCAATCACCCGGTTTGATTTTGGGTGAGAGCGAAGTCACAGTTTTAGAAATGGCTGGTGCCTACGCCACCTTTGCCAACGGCGGCACATGGCAAAAACCCCACGCCATTCGCCGGATTTACGACAGTAGCGACTGCACTGGCAACACAATCGATAGCTGCTATCTACTTTACGACTTCAGTAAGCGATCAGACTTTCGGCGCGAACAGGTGATTTCCCGTAGTACCGCCCAAACCATGACCCAAATGATGCAAGGCGTTATCCAAAGCGGTACAGGTAAAGTCGCCAGACTTGGCCTCGACGAAGCAGGTAAAACAGGCACAACGAATCGCAATGTGGATATGTGGTTTGTTGGCTATGTTCCTTCTCAGAAATTAGTTAGCGCAGTGTGGCTGGGCAATGACGACAATTCCCCGACGCGCGGCAGTAGCTACTATGCAGCGAAGCTCTGGGGGGCTTACACCAATGCATCTTTCTAAAGCTTAGCCTCTCTTTTCAATAAAAAAATAGCCTCGGTTTGTGGCAACAAACTGGGCTTTTTCTAGAAATATTGATGGTTATTTCAACTCAAAATCACGAGTTATCGATGAGCTGAGTCGTGACGTCGTCCTGGGGAAAATCGTCATCATCGTCGTCTTCAATGATCATCGCCGGATCGATTAGCGTGACATCAAAAGGATCATCTTCTTTAGTAACTTTCTTGAGGGCTGGCGTATCGGTAACTTGGCGGAATTTATATACAGCGTAAACTTGAGGGCCAAAGATGATTTTATCGTCATGCTTTAGTTCATGGGCATTGACTTTTTTGCCGTTAACGATGATGCCATTGGCACTAGATTGCTGATAACCATCGCCATCTAGTAGTCGATAGTATGATTGTCCGTCATTACGAAGACAGCGCAGTAGTGTGGCATGCAAACGGGAAACAAAGTGAGAATCTAAAACAATTGTGCAATCACTTTTTCGCCCCAAGGTATATTTTGATGCTGTCAAAGTAAACTCCCGCTCACCTTGATCATCATGGACAATCAGGTAATGGTTTTGTTGTTCTGATGCGGCGTTTACGGCCATGGGTCAATAAGTATGCGGGAACGAATGAAATGTTGTCGGAAATCTGAAAAGGTGCTGGATTGAATCAATAGTTCAAATCACTTAGGGCAGCTTTCTGACTAAAAACCCAAGAATTTTCAGATGATATTAAGTCACATCTTACCGGATTTTTAGACTTCTATTGGTGATATCACACCAGATGAAAGGCGATCGCCATCATTGCTTCATAACTTGTCGGGGTCATCCAAATATAAAAAATCTACAACTCACTCTTACAGCGACATTGCAGATTTAACAGGTTATTTTATTGAAATATTTTTATGATGGCGAATCCTTTTAGTAAGGTAACCAAGCATTAACCAAAACGACCACTGACATATTCTTGGGTTGCCTGCTCCTTCGGATTTTGGAAAATCACCTCAGTGCGATCACATTCTCCAAGGTAACCTTGGCGAGTGCCATCATCATTTGTCTTGACATTAAAGAAAGCTGTAATGTCTGCAACGCGGGATGCCTGCTGCATATTGTGCGTCACGATAACGATGGTGTATTTCTCCTTAAGCTGGTGAATCAGCTCTTCAATTTTCAACGTTGAAATCGGGTCAAGGGCAGAACAGGGTTCGTCCATTAACACCACTTCTGGTTGGATGGCGATCGTCCGAGCAATACAAAGACGTTGCTG
>CAZXBK010000117.1:0-14341 GCA_964638765.1 uncultured Synechococcus sp.
TGATTAAGGTGAGTTCCTTTGATGAAGCGTTAGAGGTTGCTAATGGCACGGACTATGCGCTGACGGGTGGAATTTACTCGCGCACTCCCCTCTCCATTGAGCGGGCAACGGAGGAGTTTGAGGTAGGGAATCTCTATATCAACCGGGGGATTACGGGGGCGATCGTCTCGCGGCAACCGTTTGGGGGCTTCAAGATGTCTGGTGTTGGTTCTAAAGCGGGTGGCCCTGATTATCTCCTGCAATTCCTAGAGCCGCGTCATGTGACAGAGAATGTTCAGCGTCAAGGTTTTGCACCTATCGAAGGCGTTGATTAATTGACGAAATAACGGCGATCGTCTTTCTGTAAAAATATGGGAGGGCGATCAACTTTTTGTGATACGACAAAAGAGCAGTATATATTTTGAGTGAGCTTATGTTGCACATTAGTGAAGGATTAATTTCTTTGCAAAAATTCGACTTCAAGGGTCATATGAGTGATGATTTTTTATATAGCTTTTCTATTGGCACTACCGTTTATTTTAATCGCATTATCTCAAGTGCTTTCAAACGAATCTACGAGCATAGGATGGATTTATAAAGATAACGGCTTATCTAGATCTATACTCAAGTTTACATATAAGATAAATCAGTTTGAAAAGTACAACTTTTCACAAGGTGGATTAAAAAAAATCCCGTCAAGCATCTTTGTTTTTTCACAATTAAAAGAGCTTTATTTGTTTTCAAATAAGATACAAAGTTTGCCAATAGACATAGTCAAATTAAAAGAGCTGGAAGTATTAGATTTAGGATACAACCAACTAGAAAATCTGCCCTTTACTATTGGTGAGCTTAATAAGCTAACTCACTTTAAGTTATCTAATAACAAACTAACAACACTACCTCGGAGTATAAAAAATCTTTCCCAGCTACGCCAGTTAGATTTATCTCAAAATGAGTTGACTGAATTCCCAGAGAGTATCACTAGTCTTTCGCAATTAAATGATTTGAGTTTGTCTGGAAATCAATTAGAACAAATACCTGAAAGTATTAGTCAGATTTTGCAATTGCGCAGCTTACGCCTATCTAAAAATAATCTAGTAAAGTTACCAGAAAGCATTGGTGAATTTACGCAGTTGCGAAATTTATACTTAGATAAAAATAGGTTGCTACATTTGCCAGAAAGTATCACTAAATTGCCACTTTACAATCTTTACTTATCAGGTAATAAATTAAAAACGCTACCAAGTAGTATTCCCTATTTTAAAGACTTAACTATTCTTGATGTATCAGACAATGAGTTAGAAGAATTGCCAGAAAAAATCACTGATCTTGATTGTTTATTTGAGCTTAAACTTTCTCAGAATAAGCTAACAGAGCTACCAAAGAATATAGGTAAACTCTCTAGTTTGGGCAGACTTGATTTATCAAAAAACAAGCTGAAAGAATTACCAGAAAGTATCCAAGATAACTCAAGACTAAAGTATCTGGATATATCGGACAATGAATTCCGGCACATACCCACAATCATAGGTTTTCTTTCGGAATTAGAGACACTTCGCCTGTCAATAAATAAGTACTTAGAAGACTTATTAAAAGACTTAGAAAGAAAAAACATCATCTCTGAAAATGAAAAGCTTCATATTAATGAGATACTAGACTCTAACAAAGAAAATGTAATAAGTTTGGAAGGAGAAGCACTATATAGTCTCAAGAAAACTCTTCGAAAAAAACATGAACTAAAATATAGTTTCAAAAAAAAGACAGCAGAACTTACAGAAAAATACATCAAGAAAATTACTTCCGATAGTGGGTATACGTTATACCAAAAAGCTCGTCGTCTCAAAGATCCACAGTTGTTTTATCAAACAGGAGAGAAATATGATCATAGTTACAATGCAATTAACGGCGACGTTATTTTTTCAGGATGTTCTAAAGAAGAATTTGCTTTTAACTGCGGCATGAGTATAGATTATTTGGATGACTTTGAAGAGATTCTTTGTGCCATGCAATTATCTCTAGTTTTTAGCTGCCATTGTTATTTTAGGACTCTTTCCATACAGCCAAGACATTATATGGCTAACTTAAAGCTGGCTACAGCTCTTACGGCAGCCTTGAGAGTTCCATATGCAAAAGTATTTTGGAGAAGATCATTACAATTAGATCCACAAGGAACGACAAGAGCACTTATGTCTGATGCTCGCGGACCAGGTTTAAAAGGATTTGCATCCAAAGCGATTTTCCTAGAGCTACAAGAAAAAATTGATCCTCAGTATTTGAATGCGGTCAATATGGTTCTTGGAAATACGCTTATTACGAATAGCTTTTCAAGCTCAAATTTCAATCCTGACCTTTTTGCAGAACAATTAGAAAGATCAGAAGAGATATTTCAAGTAGACAGCTATGTCACCAAGAAGCTTCAACAAATAAAGGAAAAATATGACATCAAAGACTTTGGGGAAGGTATAAATTAGTTATATGAGTGTATATTTCGAGGCGATCGCCGTTCAGTTGTGTGGAGAGAGAAGGGGGCGATCATTGAATATTTATTGTGATCGATCACCTGCGTGAAGGACGGTTAGACCGACAACTTCATCGTTTTCCCCATAGCGAATAACGACATCATCATCAGTGAGTTCTGTATCATCACTGGCAATGGGTGGGTTATGAAAATCAATGTATAAAACATCCGCTTCCGCATCGTAGAGCAACAAGAAAGGACGTTTTGGTAAGTCTTGCAGGAGAGGAACAAACTTAAGATAATTCAGACTTTCTTCAACTACGGCCATACTTGAATCCTCCGATTAAGGGAATTGAGACGACGTGTGGGGAATGCAGTAATTACAAACCCATCCGTTGCAGTCTCTTCTTTATACACAACAACTAGAACTTTGCCCGCTTCTAACTCTTTAATCGCCATCAGAGCATCATCATTCCCGGCAATGATTTTATCTGGGTTGGCGATCGCCTCAAGTAGAAAATCCTGTTTATCGTCTAAACCTCCATGTCTCTCTATGATATGTTGCCACCGCTCTTCTGGGAGACGAATACGGATACCATTTTTTGAAATTGCGCTTTTCATAAATCTAAATGCCTTCGGATACATTTCTGCTTATCCTTATGACATGGAATAGAAGAGCAATAATTTAATGCCCTGCATTTTGATGGTTTTCCAGTATTTTATTTCATGATCGCCGTTCAGTTGTGGAGAGAGAAAGGGGGCGATCGCCATATCGTTCAAATGTTATAACTAAATGTAATAACACTAGAGGCTCAGGTGATGGCGAACAAAACTTATGGGATTAGTCCCGCGAAAATTGGTAATCAGGACGGGTTTCGTTTGCCGCGTGCTTTTTCGAAAGATTTCCCCCATCTGGTGAATGCTTCTGGTGAGGTCGAGGTACTGGATGAGAATACGCTTTTGGTGCATTTGGAGCCGACTGTTACTGAGCCGGATGAAGATGATGGCTTAATGATGGGCTTATTCTTGGATTTTTTGATGAAGCAGGCGATCGCCAATCCGGAAACCCTTGTGCCTTATACCCAAGTGATGAGTGCAGAAGTTGATGAGCTATTGGCGGATGTGACGATTGAAGCATGAAACCAATTGTTGGTAATGGATGGCAGATTTATTTTCATCCGGTCTTTTTCGAACAATGGCAAAAACTACTGAATCAAGTCAAAACACTCAAACAAAAATTACCCACTGAGAAGTTCGTTATTCATCCACAGGTCAAACTGCTCAAAGCGATTGATATTGGCATAAAAGAAAAAATCCCCCAAGATCCACTCGCATCTTATTTTGCGTTAGTCGGTTCGTTGCGAAAATTTAGCCGACTGAAGAAGATGGGGTTGCCTGCTCGCTACCGTTTATTTTTTAAAGTTTTTCCAGAGCAGAAGACAATAATTATCCTGTGGCTTGGTTTTCCTCGAAAAGAAGGGGATAAAAAAGACTGCTATCGCGTTTTTGAGAAATTAGTCAAGAATGGGGAGTTTCCACAAACTCTCGATGATTTAACTGGGTTTATGGATAGTTCGCGAGAATAGGCGATCGCCTTTCGGTAGAAATATGGGAGGGCGATCTGAATTAAAATTATGGTGCTGGGTACAGCATTTAGATTATGACTTCTTTAGTAGAAATCGAAACCGCAATCAAAAACTTACCTGAACAGGATGCTCGTCAACTCTCAGAGTGGCTTCAGGCATATGTGGCAGATCAGTGGGATAAGCAAATTGAAACAGATTTAATGTCTGGCAAACTAGATGATCTGATTGCCAATGCAGAAAAAGACATTGCTGAAAACAGAATCAAAGAATTGAATGAAGTCCTTCACAACGGCTGATTTCTGGAAAGCATATACAAAACTTTCCCCGGAGTTGAAAAAGAAAGCCAAAAATGCCTATCAGCTTTGGGAAGAGAATCAAGCTCATCCATCCTTACGCTTCAAAAAAGTGGGGAAAAATTTATGGTCTGTTCGGATCACAAACGACTACCGAGCTTTAGCCATCAAAAAAGGAGAGGATTATTACTGGTTTTGGCTGGGTAGCCATGCTGAATATGATCAGCTCATTCGCCACAGTCTGTAGAAATGCCAGGGGCGATCACCTCTCAAGATTTTCAAATGTGTCTTTCTCTGATGGATACCAAAAGAGTAACCAAGATTCATCAGGAGATTTTTTAGGTATCGTGAAGATCAATAAATACACTGATCTCAATTTTTATCCAATCCTATGACACTTAAAAAGTTAAAAAACTACACGCTGCTGTTTCTAACGTTTACCGCTGTTCAGCTCTTTGTGGTTGCCTGTGGCGGCGGAGAACAAACAGCTACCGATACAAGTACATCGACAGAAACGACAGCCACAACGACTGATTCTGAACCATCAGCTGCGGAAGATACACCTACATCCACTGAAGTATCAACAGACAATTGGGTAGATTTCACCACAGAAAATGGCGCTTTGTCAGCTAAATTTCCGGGAGAGCCAACAACTGAACAACAAGTGGCGCCTAGTGATATCGGCGATATTGAGTTTTCAATGACGACCTATTCAGATGACAGTAACAAGCAGTTTTTCATGGTGAGTAGTCTCGATTATCCAGTTAGTCCAGATCAGTATGACGTTGAGCAAGGTCTAGAAGGAGCGAAGAACGGAGCAGTGCAAAATTCTGGTTCCACGCTTATCAGTGAAGAACCCACCGACCGCTTTGGAATTCCGGGGAAAAAATTACTCATGAAAAATATCGAACAAGGCGGGGCGATCACTATCCGCACAGAACTATATATCGATCCGAATGGCCCAACACTTCACCAAATTATGGTAGCTGCGGAAGGGGCTGTTGTGGATACACCTGAAGTCGAAGCGTTCTTTGATTCGGCACAAATCACGAAGCTGTAAACACTACAGTTTATTGGCGGGTTTTGTTTCTAGTGATTCTAGAAACAAAACCCGCCAATGTTAATGGTTTGTCGCTACTTGTACTATTGGGCAAGCCTTTATTTCATTACCTTTTCTCTTAAATTAATCGCGATAAAGACGATCGCCTCGTTTTTTTGTGCAATTAAACAAACAGCCCAGATAAAATCGTAATTTGATAGCCCTGAGATTTTAGTTTTGGGAGAATATGCTCCAGAGTGTTCGCGGTTCGGAGTCCTCTGTTTCCAGCTTCACCACCGTCATGCAACACAACAATTGACCCGGGGCGGACATTCCACAAAATGTGATTCACAGCGAAATTCACCGAAAAAATGTGAGTGTCATAGGGAAACACATCCCCAAGGGCGATCGCCAAACCACGTTTTTTCGCCGTTTCGATCATGGGGCGACCATACCAACCGGATGCCGGACGAAACCATCGCACAGGCGCAAATTTCGAGATAATTTTCTGAGCCGTTAATAAATTCGTTTCAAACCCCTTTGCACTCAGGGAAATGCTCGGTAGATCTTCCATCATGTGATTGCCCAGCTCATGACCCCCAGCGACGATCGCCTCGACAATATCCTCATTCCCTTCAATCCGATTTGCGATCAGAAAAAAGGTCGCTTTCACATCGTGTTTAGCCAAAACTTCAAGGATTAATGGTGTCGTTTCCCTGTGCGGTGCATCATCAATCGTTAGGGCGATCGCCTTTTTGTCAGTCTCAGCAAAATAGACAACGCCCCACGACAGAGATTGAACAATGCCCAATAGCCAGCGGGGTTGCGCCCATAAAATGTCACCGACCAAGAGCAAAAAAACAAAGCCGCCCAAAACCAACATTACCCAATTCACAAAATCCATCCCTTCGGCCCAGCAACAGGTTCAATTGTAGAAATGTCCCAACACTGCGAATAAAATAAAACAGTGTCATCTGCTATGTAGCATTGCATTTTGATTAGAGCGATCTATTGATGTAGCAGCACCAATTGTTTTATTACGGACGCAAGTCCGTGCGGGAATATGAGCGCATCACCAGAAGAATCGAAAAACGAGATTAACGAATCATACGAAGCCAACCAAAATCACACATCTGATAATTTGCAAGATAGCGGTGAACCCTTAAAACCAGTTGTCTTCCCCCGAAACGAGTCCACCCTAGAACCCCAAACATCTCAAATCAGCACTCCCGATATCTCCCCAGTCGTGCGAGAGACAAGCACGGATAATGACCAAGAAAGTGCGTCCAACATATTGTCGAATGTCATCGCGCCATCTTTCCTGGGCGGCATTGGAGCTGTCGGTCTAATCGCCATTGGTTTAAATGCACCGAACAAACAAGTGCAAGTCACCTCAGAAGACGGCACAACCTCTGTTTCCCAAGATTATTTACCCTCCGTCAATCTCGGAGCTGGCTCAGAATTCTTTTTGTATAGTTGCATTGTCGTAATGTTGGCAACTTTGCTGGGCTCTATCGGTATTTTGTCTTTAAACGGTGTGCCTAAAAAAGAAGAGCGAGCTAAAACATGGCAAATTGGCATCATCTGCGCGCTATTTTTTCCCACGGCGATCGCCGCCTTAATTCAAAATCAATTTTTAGGGGGTCAGCAAGCATCAGTCGAAACTTTAATAGCAGAGCAAGAAGAAAATCTCGCATTACAAAATTCGACAATTGAAGAGATCCAACTCGAACTTCAGCAAGCCCAACAACAATTACGTCTCAGCACCGAAATTATCGCCGCGCCGGAACTTTATTCCTTTCCCCAACAAAATCTGGTCAGTGATAATCAACAGGCGATCACCGAACTTGAGCGTCTAGAGGCTGAGTTAGAAGAGATCAAAAAATAATTAATTTTTTAGAACGAAATACAGAGTCTGCCAAACCGATATTGACTTCACGTTTTCTAGGATATTCTCACCAAACTGGTCTACAAACATCAACAAAAGTCGATATTAGTTTGGCGATCACCCCCTTACTAAAAACTTATAAATCTCATGCTAACTCTTTAGAAATAGGAGGCAATTTAAACAATAATTCTCGGTGCAAATTTATCTCTAGAATCTTAATAGGGGTGTGTTAGGCTAACCATGAACAAAAGTTTTAGAGCCATATTGTTAGTTTGGTAATATGGCAAAAACAGTCAGTTGCATCTACCACTACGACGGCAGAGGACTAAGGGTTTCCTCCACTGAAATGAGACTGACCAATTCACTCAGCTTTGGCGATCGCTCAAACGAGAACTTCTACCTATGAGCAACGTTACAGACACACTAATCCAAGCAGGACTGCTCAATGAAGTGCAAGTCCAAGTTGCTCTTCACGACAAAACCCTCAACCCCGACATGCGCATCAGCGAAATCTTATCGCTACGGGGTTGGATCAACGAAGAAACCGTCGATTTCTTTGATCTCATTTGGTCAATGCGCATCAAGCAGCCCGAAAAACAGCCCATTGGTCAGTACTTTGTTGAAGCAAGGTTAATCACAGAAGCACAGGTAGATGATGTCCTTGCGGAGCAGAAAATTAGTAATTTGCGTTTTGGTGAAGTTGCAGTTTTGAAAGGTTATCTCAAGGAAGAAACCGTTCGCTTTTTTGTACAGCACTTGTTTCCGCAAAATCTTCAGGTCAAAAAAGTTTCCCCACTGTCGCGCATTACCCAGTCAACCCACAGTCAGGCGCAGCGTCGCACCATGACGAACGAAGATACCATGCAGCAGACAGAAGGTGCGGTTGCCGAAACGAGACAAAATTATAAACAGCAGCGCCCACGTCCCTTCCCGCCGAAGCAAAATAAACAACGTAAGCCCGCACCACGCAATATACTGAATCGCCTGAAACAACAGGTACAAAATAAAATCACAGAAGTAAATCAATCGATCCAAACACCAGAAACACCCCAGCCACCTACGAAGCAAACGCCGCCCCGGAAAAAGAGTCGCGTTTCGGACGAAGCATTATCGACGTCTTTTGATTTATCTGATGCAGATGATCTGGATTTAGATAATTTGTAGCTTGCACCCTACTTTTGTTCTGGTGATGAGAGAGAAACCCAAGTTCTAAACGGGTTGAAGTTAAATAGCGGTTTTAGAAGAAAAGTCGCAGTAGCATCGTCGTAATTGACCCAACAACATTCCCGAAACTGTTGCCGGAACCATTGTCTGGGTTAAGAGCTAGTTCGATTTGAGCAGTAAGGCGATCGCTGGCTTCAACTCCCACAGTAGAGCCGCTCGCGACAAATAGATTCCGGGCAAGGGCAACATCCTGTTGTGCACGGTTATAGTCTTTCAATTTGAGATTAGCGATCGCCCGCGAGAGATAAATTGCGCCATTATCGGGGGCAAATTTAGCAGCTTGGTTGTAGTAGGCGATCGCCATACGGAGATTATTACTTTCAGACTCGATAAAGCCCCATTGGTAAAGCTGCTCAGGGGAGGTTGTAGAGTCCATTAGACCCACTGCGCGGCTGATGTAATAGGTATTAAGGGAAGTACCTGAGAAATTAGCGCCAGCAAGATAAGCACCCCGTAAGTCCGCACCATCAAGATTTGCATCCGTTAAATCTGCACTAGCTAAATTCGCCCCAGCTAACGATGCTCCTCGGAGATCTGCACCGCTGAGATTAGCCATGCTGAGATTAGCACCACTAAGGTTTGCCTGGCGCAAGTCCGAGCCGGTCATATCTGCACCGCCTAATTTCGCGTTAACTAGGCCAGTGGAAATGAGACTACAGTTGATGCATCGTCTGGTGGACAAAAGTTGACTGAGGTGAGCTAAGTTCTCTGCTTTGGCCACAGGGGCGATCGCCAACATACCGATTAGGGAAGAGAGAAATAGGGACTTTTTCATAGCAATCTCAGGGAATGTGACCTAGGCATCGTAGACTGTGTCGCTGCCAAAAACGTTTCCAAAAAGGAAAAAATTCTTTCGCCCATCATAGCAGTCACTTTTCGTCGCCTCTCAAATTGTCCCAAACTCGTTAGATTTCAGTGCGTTACAGAGCCTGCTCCCACGCCAAGATCGAGATAACATAGACCATTGAGCGCAACGATAGACGCTTCCACGCAACGACACAGGCGATCGCTTCATGACCCCCCTCAAACTGACCCTACAAAACTTTCTGAGTTATCGGGACGCAACGCTAGATTTTACAGGCTTTCACACCGCTTGCATTTGTGGGGTAAACGGCGCGGGTAAGTCTTCGCTCCTTGAGGCTGTGACCTGGGCAATTTGGGGGAAAAGTCGGGTTGCTTCAGCCGATGATGTGATCCACAGTGGCGAAACCGATGTGCGGGTGGATTTTGAGTTTGAAAATAACCAGCAAATTTATCGGATTATTCGCATGCGCTCCCGGGGCAAAGCGGCGGCACTTCAGTTTCAGGTGCGCTCCGAGTCGGGGGATTTTAAAGCGCTCTCAACCAAAGGCATTAAGGATACAGAAGAGTTTATCGAGCGGGAACTGAAGCTGGATTACGACACCTTTGTCAATTCTGCCTATTTACGGCAGGGACGAGCCGATGAGTTTATGCTGGCAAAACCGGCGAAGCGTAAGGAAATCCTCGGTAATTTACTAAAGCTCGATCAATATGAAAGCCTCTCCCAACAAGCAAAGGAAAAGGCGAAAGAGTTCAAAATTCAAGGGGATGTCCTCGAACAAAGTCTAGAGCCAAAACAAGCGCAACTAGATACTCGACCCGAAGTTGAAACAGAGCTAGAGAATGCCAACAAGGCGATCGCCCAACTAAAAACCCAACAGGATCAAAGTCGCGACAAACTTAAAGACCTCCAGAAAATTGCCAATCAGCGCCAGGCATGGGAACAGCAACTATCTTTGCAACAGCAGGATTTACAGCGGCGTGAGGCAGAGCTAGCCAGATTAGGTCAAGATTTAGGGCGATCGCAGGCAGAACTCACAAACAATCAGGCTTTACTTGATCAAGCGGAAACAATTAATCAACAGTTTGACCATTGGCAACAGTTGCAACATTCAGAGGATGCCTTTGCCGCCAAGTTTCGGCAGTACCAAGATCTCCAGCAGCAATATCAACAAACGGAGCAACAGCTCCAGCGACAGGAAGGCACGTTGCAGATTAGTATTCGGCGCACTCAAGCGCGGCTAGAGGATTTAGCGCAACGGCAAATTGAAGAAGAAAAGATTATTGCCGAAACGCCAAAAATTGAAAAAGCCTTAGTTTCACTCGAAAAAGCGCGGGTCGAATTAAACCGTCTCGATAGTCTGCAACATCAAGTTTCCCCCCTGTTGCAACGACGATTCACCCTCGAAAATCAAATTGTGCAAGCCTCTGAAAAATTGAAAGTACGCTTGGAATCTTTATCAAATGATCGAGAAAATCTAGGTCAGCAAATTGCCCAAATCCCAGAGCAGCGAGAAAAATTGCAACATTTAGATGCGCAACTGGTGGAGCTGGACAAAAAGAAAACCTACCAGGATCGCGTCCGCAATAAGCGCTTAGAACAGGCACAATTAAAAGAGCGATTGCAAGCCAGCCAGCAAAATTGCCACCAGCAGCTAGAGGAGTTGCAACAAAAACTCAGTCTGTTACAGACACCAGACGCCACCTGTCCCCTCTGCGACCAAGATCTTGACCACAACCATCGCGAGCATGTCATTCAGAAGACTCAGGACAAGCAAACGGCAACTGAGGCCGAAATTTGGCGGTTAAAAGAGCAACTTTTACGGTGCGATCAAGATTTAAGCAAATTTGAAACAGAGCTAGGCGAACTAAAAATTGAGCTGGATAATTATGCCGCCTGTGAACAGCAATTTTTCAAAATTGAGGCGGAACTGGAACGCAACAACAATATTCAAAAAACGCTGCAAAGTCTGGAAGTTGAAATCGATCAGCTCGGGCGATCGCTGAATTTAGAAGCCTATGCTGAAGATTTACGGGCGGAATTGGGCGAAGTGACAACCCAACTAGACAACCTCCGCTACGACGAACGGAGCCATGCGATCGCCCGCGAAGACGAGAAAAAATGGCGTTGGGCAGAAATTCGTAAAAGCAAAATTGATGATGCCACGCACCGTCTGGCAAAGATTCAGCAGCAACAGCCGGAATTACAAACACAATTGCAACAAACGGAACAAGAGTTAGCGCAACTACGCGCCCATTCACCCTTACAAACTCAACTAGAACAAATTGCCGCCCAAATTACCGCCCTCGATTACAACTCAGAACAGCACCAAGCCTTAACCCAACAAATTAGAACTGCTCAAGTGTGGCAACTGCGTCACCAAGAACTACAGCAGGCGATCGCCCGCCACCCCCAACTCGAAACCCGCCTCGCAGAACTCCAACAAGCCCAACAAGCGTGCCATAAAGATTTCGAACAAATCGAAACGCAAATGCAAACCACACGGGAGGCGATCACCCAATTTGCGGATCATGGTAGTGAAATCGAACAGCTAGAAGCCCAAATTCAGCACCGCCGCCAAGAACTGGATCATTTACTGGCGCACCAAGGCCAACTGCAACAATCTCTGCAACAACTGCAAACCCTCGCCGATGAATACGAAGACAGTAAACTCAAACTCGCTGAAATTCGCCGCCAACATCGCATCTATAAAGAGCTGGGTAGTGCCTTTGGGAAAAATGGCATTCAAACTTTATTAATCGAAAATGCCCTGCCACAACTGGAAGCCGAAACGAACCAAATTCTTTCGCGCCTCACAGGAAACCAATTTCATGTGCAATTTCTCACCCAAAAAGCCCGCAAAGGTTCTCGAAAGAAGATCACATCAAAAATGATCGACACCCTCGATATTGTCATTGCCGACGCGCGGGGAACCCGTCCATACGAAACCTATTCCGGTGGTGAAGCTTTTCGGATTAATTTTTCCATTCGCCTTGCCCTCGCCAAACTTCTTGCCCAACGCTCCGGTATGGCGCTACAAATGCTGGTCATCGACGAAGGTTTTGGGACGCAGGATGCTGAAGGTTGCGCTCGACTCATTGCTGCGATTAATGCGATCGCAGACGATTTTGCCTGTATCCTTGCAGTGACCCACATTCCCCAATTTAAGGAAGCTTTTCAGAGCCGCATTGAAGTCTATAAAAGCAAACAAGGGTCGCTAATTCGTGTCAGCAACTAGACGAAAATTAAGCGACTGTTTTGAGCCATAACGTAAAGGTACTGCCCGGCAATTCGTCCGTTGTTGGCAAGCCTAAACAAGGACTATCAACCTCTAAATCCCCATCCATCTTGTGGACTAATTCTGCGGCGATCGCCAACCCCAAACCAGTACCGGGAATTTCACCTTCTGCCTGCGCCCCTCGATAATGGCGCTCAAACACCCGATCTAAATCCGCCGCTGGGATGCCGTAGCCTGTGTCATGGACAGACAATTGCAACGCATCACCAGCCTCCCGTAATTGCACCAAAATGCTGCCGTCGCAAGGCGTGTACTTAATAGCGTTCTCGATTAAATTGCAAATAATCTCCGTTAGCGCTTGGGAATTCCCCCAAATCTCAGGCAAATGAGGCGCAATTTCCGTTTGCAACATAACGTTTTTTTCGTTGGCGATCGCCGTCATTGACTCCACAATTGGCTGCACTAATTCCACTAAATTAACCGTGGTTAAAGCAATTGATTGCGCCAAATTTAACGTATCAGCTTTGTCTTCAAAATTCGACGATGGCGTATCCGGCGGTAAAGCCAAAAGAGACCCCGACGGTAATCTCTGGATCTGAGCATCGAGAAGATTTACCTCTTCCCCAAACTGATGCAACATATCCTTCAGGCGATCGCTTTCCCGCACCACCCCAGCCGCCGCCGAGTAATTGCGATCATCCATCTCTAAGCGTTTCAGCAATAATTTTCCAAACGTACCAATCGCCATTGTCGGGTTACGCAGTTGATGTAAAAGATCATGGAAATGCTCCTGCTCCAGCTCTTGCAAGTGCTGCTGTTGCGTCAATCTTTGGGTCGTCCAGCTTTTCTGTTGATCAATTACACAGGCCCAACTCAGACTTTTCGTAATCATCTCAATCTGGGAAATTTCCGGCGATCGCCAACCTCGATCAATACGTCCTGTCGCTAAAATCCCTAAAATCAAATCCTCGTGCAATAGCGGAAATGCCGTCGAAGAATCAGCAATATCCCCGGCAGTCGCTTCTCCCGCGTCCTCTGGCTCCTCCAGTTCACCTATCGTGCCAGTGTGCTCAATGAGAGTTGCCACATCACAGGTATCCGCAAGGACTGTTTCTCGATCTCCCTTTAGCAGACGTTCTGGATAAGAACTCACGACCTGCAACTCCACCTCTTGGTCACTGTGGTTTGGTTGCGCTAAATACAACACACTCCAATCCGCCCCCAAACTCGTCACCAACAGTTGCAGTTGTTGCTGACAAAGAGCTGTAAACTCGATACCGACTGGCAATAATTGGGGAAACGTGGTCATAGGCGATCGCCGAAAATCTATCGAACATTAATGGGTCGCGAACTACATCATAATTCGGACTTATCTTTTCCGCATGCAACATAATCGATGCAGATCAAAGTAAAACTTAACATTTTATTTATGTTCTTCACGAAAAGTGGATGGTGTCTGACAAGTAAGCAAAATCTCTACCACATAAATGTCACGTTTATGCCACTTTTTCTAAATTTAACTTGCTTTTAAAAATTGTTCCGGATATACTTTGCTCGAAATTCTGTGACCTTTGTTACAGTCGAATCTAAGCAAGACTAGGAGGTATCGGGTTGGCAAGAAAACGTAAACGTAAAAGTCGCCGTCGTCAGGAAGGAAGAAAAATTCTAGAGAGTGTCCCTCAGTACAATATTGAGAGTGGGGAAGACAAACCAGTAACCGCAGCACGTAAACACATTGCTGCCAACGGCATCGTCCCACCTGCAGTCGTCATTGTCAAACGTAACGAGCACACCACAGACCGCTATTTTTGGGCGGAGAAGGGCTTATTTGGTG
>CAZXBK010000118.1:0-14263 GCA_964638765.1 uncultured Synechococcus sp.
GTCATCAATAACGAGAATCTGAATCATAATTAAGCTAAACTACCAGCAATGACCCTTCTGCAACTCAGTAAACTCACCTTTGGCTATCTTAGACCAATATCAATTCCACGTTGCGAGTGATTTGACCCAGTTGGATCAAGTATTAGAGCAGTGTAACAAGATCAATCGCCACGACCGGATTCCCCGCCACGATTGGATGCAGTGTCAAATGGCGATCGCCGAAGGGTTTACCAATGCTGTACGCCATGCCCACGGCGAGGAATTAAAAGACTGTCCCGTTAATATTGACCTCACGCTACAGGAAGATTGCCTCGATATCCGCATTTGGGATCACGGCAAAAATAACTTTAATCTCGATAACCATCTCCAGCATCTCGACATGAAAGTGAATGAGTTTGCAACGGGGGGGCGAGGTTTCATTATCCTCAAGAAGATTGCCTCAAAACTCGCCTACAAACACGACGAACAACGCCAACAGAATTATCTCCTCATCTCTAAAACATTATCTAACCGCCTGTCTCCCTATTTCATTTCAGTACAAGCCCTAGGCGATCGCCTCCACGATCCAAACCTTGTCATTGTCGATTGTCGGTTTCGGCTCAACGATACAGAGTGGGGAAGAGAACAATATCAACAAGACCATATTCTAGGGGCACACTACTTGCACCTTGATGACGATCTTTCCTCCCCTATCACAGAACATGGCGGCCGCCATCCCCTACCAACCCCAGAGAAATTTATCGCAACCCTAACGCGCCTCGGCATCGAACGGGGTAAAACCGAAGTCGTTGTGTACGACGATTTACGCTTTGCCTTTGCCGCCAGATTTTGGTGGCTCCTCAAATTTTATGGCCACGATAATGTCAGCATTCTTGATGGTGGTTTTGCAGCTTGGAAAAACGCAAACGGCGCGTGTGATAGCGATCTCCCCCAAACAACACCCCAGACATCATTCCAACCGCAAATACGCAAGAATTTACTCATCAGTCGAGACGAGCTTTTAGAGACAACCGATAATAGTTGGGTTATCTTAGATTGCCGTGATGAGGCGCGATATCGTGGCGAAGTAGAACCCATTGATCCTGTCGCTGGCCACGTACCCGGCGCGATGAATTCACCTTGGAAAGCAGTATCCGACGAAGACGGTTTTGCGCGTCCCTTTGAAAAGCAGCAAAAACTGTGGCAAAACTACCCAAAAGAACAGGGACTCATTTTATATTGTGGTTCTGGAGTGACAGCCTGTGTCAATTGGCTTTCTCTTGAAATTACAGGTCACAATAACCTAAAGCTTTATGCGGGTGGCTGGAGTGATTGGTGTTCTTATCTCTAAGAGGGTGATAGCGAAATATGGAGCGATCCAAAAGTTGTGTTGTCTTGAACCACCATTTTCGTTCGTATTTGCTCAGTCAGAAAGATAAAGTGTAATGACTAATCAAAAGCACTTGAAACTATTAAAAAGTGATAGAGACACTTGGAACGACTGGCGAAAAGAATTCAACGATGAAGATATTCGATTTTCACACTTGAATTTGCAAGAGATTAATTTAGAAGGATATGACTTGGGAAAAGTCATTTTTGACGACTGTAATTTGAGTGGAGCTAACTTAAGTTCCTGTAATTTAAGAAACGCAGCTTTCCGTTCCTCAGAACTTCAGTATGTCACTTTTCATGGCGCCAATCTCAACAATGGAGAATTCTCGATTCCACAAAGAGTAACTTTATTTATAGACGTTAATCTAAATCACTCAGATTTCCGCGACACAGATATCCAAAACGTTAGACTATCAAAATCATTAGTTCAACATTGTAATTTTAGTAATTTGGAATTCAAGCTCTTTGGAGTTTTAGATACATCTTTAGCACATAGCAACTTTACAAACTCAGACTTATCTAAAGCCATGAAAATGTTTGTGAATGCAGACTTTTCATATGCCAATTTAGAAGGTGTCAATTTTGTAAATCAAGACAACTACGGCATTTCGGAATATAAAGTCGATTTTAGCCGCTGCAATTTTTCCTACGCAAACTTGTGTTCATCAAGGCTTTGGAATATCAGACTAACTTCCGATATGGGAAAAGCACAATTTAACAAAACAAACTTATCTCACATTGATTTTAGAACCTCAGATTTAAGTAATTATGACTTCGCTGACTGCATGTTCAAAAAATCAAATCTTTTTCAAGTAAATTTCAAGAATTCAAATCTTTCTAACTGTAACTTTTGTGATGCTTTACTTCTTGAGACAAACTTATTGAATACCAATCTGAGCAACTCGGATTTTACTGGAGCTTGCATTGCAGACTGGAACATAAATAACAGTACTAACTTTGACGGAGCTAAGTGCAAATATATTTATTTAAAGTGGGATGAAGAGAATAAACGTCCGTTTGATCGTCGCCCTTCAAATCCTAAACGCAACTTTACTGACGGAGAATTTCTAAAACTTATTCGGAAAGTTCCTGAAACCATCGATCTGATTTTTAGTAATGGTATCGACTGGCAGGCATTTTTGACTTCCTATCAAAATATCCAGTGCCAAAGTGAACATGGTGAATTAGATATTCGTGCTATTGAAAAGTCATCTGATGGCTCTTTTGTTATTCGTGTAGAAGTTCCAGAAGTAACGGATAAAGCTGAATTAGAATCTCAATTTTACGAACGTTATGAATCAGAATTAAAACAACTCGAAGGCTTTTATCAGCAGCAACTACAAGCGAAAGATCAAGAAATTGAGAGCTATCGTCGTGAAAGTGCAAACATGACTGAAATTGCTAAACTTTTGGCAAGTAAACCAATCACCATTGAAGCAAAAGCAGTGGCAGAAGGTAATGTTCAACAATCAGGGAACTTTGGCATTGGCGTAAATCAAGGCGAAGTTCAAAAAGGTGCGATCGCCGCAGGAGTTTACAACGAAGCACCTAAGCAAGATCTTCAAGCCGCAGCTCAAGAAATTCAGTCATTATTAGAGCAATTGTCTAAGCAATATGGAGATGACGAAGATCTTCTCGCTGCAAAAATCATCAAAACCGCCAAAACCCCAAATAGCAACCTCCATAAACTTTTAATGTCTCTTCAAGCCGGAAGCGTTTCTGCAATAGATTCATTCCTCGACCATCCTGCCGCTAGTTTTGTGATTAGTTTTCTCGATACATGGCACCAGAATAAACTTACAAAATAGGCGATCGCCCAACTCAACTTCTTCAGTCAAGAAACTGATTTTCAAGAAAATTTTAATACTTTTGATAATGATAATATTTCTAAAAATAGAAACATAGATCACTCTAAATATTGCCTTTCGCTAAAAATTATTGCCTTTTCAGCACAAATTATTGACAGAAAGCAAAATCATTTCTACTAATTCATGCACAACACTTTTGTAATAAATCAACTCTCATTCTAAACATCAAAATCCTGAAGTAATAGTAACTACTTACATCTGAGAATTTTGCCAGTAGTTACTTATTGTAATCGAAAGTCATTTCGCGTTTATAATATGACTAAGATATAAAATATCAATCTTAAAGTTTTATACTTTTGTACTCAAAAACCATAGCTTTTATTCACAAGGAACGCAGAAGTGGAGCAAAAATTGCAAAGGGCTAGAATTCTGGTGGTGGATGACGAAGTCGACCTCAAACGCTTAATTGCCCAGAGATTTCGGGCTCAAATCAGAAATAATGAGCTTGAATTTTTGTATGCCCACAACGGTGAAGAGGCTTTGGAAGTTCTTGAGTGCAATAGAAATGTTGACCTAGTCCTAACGGATTTAAATATGCCGAAGATGGACGGCTTGACTCTACTCAAGTATCTATCCAAGAAAGATTCGACATTGAAGTCAGTGGTGATCTCCGCCTATGGCGACATGCCAAATATCAGAACGGCAATGAATGAAGGCGCCTTTGACTTCATTACGAAGCCCATTGATTTTCAGGATCTAGCCATTACGATTGAGAAAACCATTGAGTCTGTTCAGCGTTTGCGTGAGCAGAAAGAGCAGCTTCAAGAGGCCTTAAAAAAACTGGAAACCCAAGCCTTTTATGATGAGCTGACAGGTTTACCAAATCAAAATCATCTTATTGGTCGAGTTCGCCAATGCATTCAGTGGTGGAAGCAACGGGAAAGTCCTTTTGCGATCGCCCACATTCATCTCGACGCTTTCAAACTTGTTAAATACGGCTTGGGTCACCAATTTAGTGATCAACTTGCGAAAGAGGTGGCAGCTCTTTTACAAGGGATTGTTGCGAATAGCGATACCATTGCCCGCATCAGTTTTGATGAGTTTGCAGTGCTCATCCACGACTTTGGCTGCATCGAGCAGGTAGAGGCAAAGGCTGTAGAAATCTACGATCTTCTAAGCGGCCCGATCATTGTCAATGACTCCCAGATCAGCTCCAAAGTCTATATTGGCGTAGTCAATAGTGCGACTTATATGAGTCAATCCACAGACTTTTTACGGGCTGCCGATACTGCGATGCACGAAGCTAAAAAACCCGACAATTCACTGGGTAATCGCAGTATTCAATTTTTTGATCCCAGTATGCAAGCAGGGGTCACCCACCGCCTAGAGCTAGAAACAGAACTCCGCAAGGCGATCGGGACAGACCAACTGAAATTAAACTATCAACCTATCGTCAATCTCGAAACAGGCAAAATCTCTGGCTTTGAAGCATTAGTCCGTTGGCAACACCCAACAATGGGTTGGATTTCTCCAGTTGATTTTATTCCGATGTCCGAGGAGACCAAACTTATCATTCCCCTTGGGAAATGGGTACTCCAAGAAGCCTGTTCCCAGTTCGTCCGGTGGCAGCAACGTTATCCCGAGCTGGAATTTATTAGTGTAAATCTTTCCGGTGTGCAGTTATGGGATGAAGATATTACGAATCTGATTACGGAAACCCTTGAACAAACTAAATTATCGCCCAGCGCTCTGAAGCTAGAGATTACGGAAACCGTTCTCATCCAAAGGGGAGCCAAAACCGGTGCAGAATATCTAGAACAGCTCCGAGATTTGGGTGTACTGTTATCCATTGATGATTTTGGGATGGGCTATTCTTCTCTGGCTTATCTCAAAGCTTTTCCCATCAATACCTTGAAAATTGATAAATCCTTTGTGGATGAAATCGAAAAACAAGACAAGGATTTTGAGATTGCCCAAACCATTGTTGCCCTTGCCCACGCGCTGAATTTAGATGTCGTAGCAGAGGGTGTGGAATATGACGAACAAATGCAAATTTTACAGACCCTTAATTGTGCCTATGCTCAGGGGTATTTATTTGCTAAACCTTTAAGTGTTGCCGAAGTTGAAATCCTACTAGAAAAGTCGCTGGCTCCATAAAAAACCATTGATTTTGTGACGCTCTTAACAACGCATCAAAACCTGATTCCTAAACATTATTCGAGAGTAAAGTTCTAAGACTATTAATGAATTCTAAGGTCATTATCCATAGATTTATTTGTATTTCTACTGCCTTATTTTGCAGTGCTTCGGCAGGTGTTTTTCTCGGTGAGCCGTTAGCCTCAAGTCCTGTTGTTGCTCAAGGAGAAAGTAAGGCTAGTCAACAAAGTGAAAAGAGAGTTGTCAACGTTGGGGTAATGGCGATCCGCGGCGTGGAACAAACACAGGATAAATGGCAGCCAACCTTAGATTATTTAAATGAAACGGTTCCCGGTTACCAATTTCGTTTAGTGCCATTAACATTCGAGTCGATGGAGGAAACGATTGCCAATGGGCACATAGATTTTGTTTTGCCGAATCCGGGCATGTATGTGGAGTTGGAATGGGTACATGGTGCTCGCCGCATTGCAACTCTCAAGAACTTACGTCTTGGCAAAGCCTATACCGAGTTTGGGGCAGTTATTTTTCGACGCCGCGATCGCCCGGATATAGCGACCGTTCCAGATCTCAAAGGTAAACGCTTTATGGCGGTTAGTGAAATCGCCTTCGGCGGCTGGCAAATGGCTTGGGCAGCATTAGAAGATGAGGGCTTTGAACCCTATGAAGAACTGCGCAGTCTAGAGTTTGCGGGGAGTCATGATGATGTTGTTTATGCGGTGCGGGACGGGGAAGTTGATGCGGGCACAGTCCGGACAGATACCCTAGAGCGAATGGCTGCTGAGGGCAGAATTAATCTCGATGATTTTGTCGTGCTCAACCAACAAGAGCAATACGCAGAAACTTTTCCCTTTGCCCTTAGTACCGACCTCTATCCTGAATGGCCCATGGCGGTGATGCCCGGCACACCAGACGGTTTAGCGGAAGTGGTGGCGATCGCCCTCATGAAAATTCCGGCAGATCATCCGGCGGCGATCGCCGGGCAGTATCAAGGCTGGACCATTCCCGAAAACTATCAACCCGTCCATGAAACCCTGCGGGAGTTGAGGGTGCGCCCCTACGAAAATTGGGGCAAAGAAAGTCTGGCTCAGATCCTTTACCGTTACCGCTATTGGCTACTGTTACTAAGTTTCGGTTGTATCAGTATGGGGTGTGGCGCAGTTTATTTAGTCGAGCGCAAGCGTGTCGAACAGGCTCTGCGGATCACGAATGAAGATTTAGAAAAACGAGTCGATCAACGTACCCGCGAACTGAGCCTAGCAAGGGATGCCGCCGAATCCGCCAACCGCGCTAAGAGTGAATTTCTCGCCCACATGAGCCACGAGCTACGCACCCCTTTAAACGGGATCTTGGGCTACGCACAAATTTTGCAAAGGGACACCTCTGCTAGTACTAACCAACAGCGGGGCATCAATATCATTCATCAATGTGGCACCCATCTTTTAACACTGATTAATGACATTTTAGACCTGTCAAAAATTGAGGCAAAAAAGCTAACATTATGTGCCGATGATTTTTTGTTGGCACCCTTTCTCCACGAAATTGTTGAAGTTTTTCGTATTAAAGCAGAACAAAAAGATATCTCTTTCAATTACATTCCGTCAGCTAATTTGCCCCCCTCCATCCAAGCGGATGAAAAACGTCTAAGGCAAGTTTTACTTAATATCATTGGTAATGCCGTTAAGTTTACTGATGCTGGGGGAGTCACATTTCGTGTCGAGACATTGAGTGCACCTGAACCGATGGAAATTAACGACGCTGAGGCTGAGTTAACCGGTGACGGTATACGCAATTGGAAATGGAAGCTGCGGTTTACCGTTGAAGACACAGGTATTGGTATTTCAACAGAAAAAATTGACCATATTTTTCTTCCCTTTGAGCAAGCTAGCGACTATGAACGCAATTCGGAAGGGACAGGTTTAGGCTTAGCTATTACGGTCAAAATCCTCAAAATCATGGGGTCAGAATTGAAGGTTGAAAGTACCCTAGGACAGGGCAGTATTTTTTCCTTTGAAGTCGAGTTTCTTGAGGCACAAAGTTGGATTGGGAGTGAAGCTTCCCAAACAAAAACAGCGGATATTATTGGCTATAAAGGTGGGGCTCGCCATATTCTAGTTGTCGATGATCGTTGGGAAAATCGCTCCGTCGTACGTAACCTTCTGGAGCCAATTGGTTTTGTTATCCACGAGGCTGACAATGGGGCGATCGCCCTCGAAAAAATTGCCCAGCGCGAGCCGGATATGATCGTTACTGACTTGGTGATGCCTGTGCTTGATGGCTTTGAGATGACTCGACAGATTCGCCAACGTCCAGAGCTTGATAACATCGTTATTTTGGCATCCTCCGCCAGTGTATTTAGCATGGATCAAGAGGCGAGCCAAAGGGCAGGTTGCAACGACTTTTTACCGAAGCCCATCAGCGCCGATGCATTGTTTGATAAATTGCAGCAACTCCTCGGCATCCAATGGCACTACGACGAAATCGGTCAGGATGCGGAAGCCACAGAAACTGAAGGGACACCAACTGAAGCGTCGGAACAAGACGAGTCATTCCTCGATAAGATCGACCCTCCCAGCGAATTTCTTGAAGAAATTGTTGATCTAGTCAATAAAGGCGACTTAAATGGTGTGCGGGTGATCGCCGAGACCTTTGGCCAAGAAAACTTTCAATACCGTCCCCTAACCAAACTCATTGCCCAAAAAGCAGACGAATTTGAGGACGACGAAATTTTAAACATCATTCAACGGTATCAAGCCCAACCTGCCGGAGATCTATGACCAACCTCAACAGCCTGCCCGACAAAAACTTCCCCCTAGACGACGAGCTATCGGCTACCGAAGAAGTCATTTTCGTTGTCGATGACAACACCATCAACCTCAGTATGATGTCAAAGTTTTTAACGAGGGTTGGTTATAGCGTCCGAGTCGCAAAAGATGGTGAAAGTGCCCTAAAAAAGATTGCCTACGAGCAGCCCGAACTGATTTTGCTGGATATCATGATGCCTGGTATGGACGGCTTTGAAACCTGCGAAGCCCTCAAAACATTACCCGAAACAAAAGATATTCCCATTATTTTTATGACGGCCCTTGCCGATACCGTCGATAAAGTAAAGGGCCTCTCCGCGGGGGCGGTGGACTATATCACTAAGCCGTTTCAACAGGAAGAAGTCCTCGCCCGTATCCGCATTCAGCTCAAGCTACGCGCCCTCAACAAACAAATCGAGTCTCAGAATGCCGTCTTGCAGACAACCGTCGAGCAACTACAGCGCACCCAAACCCAAATGATTGCCCAGGAGAAACTAGCCTCCCTCGGTAATCTGACCGCTGGTATCGCCCACGAACTCCGTAATCCTCTAAACTTCGTGATTAATTTCTCTGAAAGTTCCCAGGAGCTAATGGACGAGCTTAAAACGGAGATTAATAACAATATCGAACAACTACCAGCTGATACGGCGGCAAATATTCTCGAATTAGCGGACTTCCTTGGGGATAATACGGCTGCTGTCCTCAAACATGGCAAGCGAGCATCACAAATTATTGGCAGCATGATGCAACATGCCCGTTCTGAAACTGGTATTCCCGAAGAGGTTGTGATCAATGACCTCATTGCCGAAGCGATTGATTTTGCCTTCCATAGCCGCCGTGCCAAGCACCATTTATTTAACGCCACGATTCATCAGGATTACGATCGCCAACTTGAAAAAATCGAAGCCTTTCCAGCGGCTCTAAGTCGAGTAGTGATTAATCTTCTCGAAAATGCCTTTGACGCAGTCCATAAACAACATCAGCAACACAAGGAAACGTCAGAAGATAGCGGCTATGAACCTCAAGTTTGGATTTCGACGCAGGGACTCGACACTGGCAAACTAGAAATTCGGATTCGGGATAATGGTGGCGGTATTCCGCAGGAGTTGCGGGAGCAAATTTTCAATCCCTTCGTAACGACGAAAGCGCCAGGAGAAGGCACAGGCTTGGGTCTTTCAATTAGCTACGAGATTATTGTCGGTCAACATGGTGGCTCGTTGCAGCTTAATGAGGAACTAGAAGCAGGTACAGAATTTGTGATCGTGTTGCCCCAAAAGCAGTAATTTCCCACTCTCCTAAAAATTCAAACATCCCGCCCTAGGCTAAATTTTGCTGATTGAGAAAACTCAGTTGCTGGTAAAGCATTTTAATTTTTGGTAGCTCGACTCCAAAAGACGCGGCGATCGCCAAAGGTGCGTGAAACATTGCCTCAATTTCTAGGGGACGTTGCAAGTCAAAATCAATTTTCATGCTGGTGCGATAGGGTTTCATTTGGGCGGTGTGGTTTAGCATTTTCTGGATAAAATCTTCTGAAATATCGCAGCTGTGGGCTTCGGCACCGAGACGCACTTCATACATGAGTTGCTTTGATAGTTCGTAAATTGCTGGGTTTTCAATTAACTGATTTGTCGTGGCATCAAGTACCACTGAAAGACCATTAAACGGAATATTCCACACCAGTTTTTGCCATCGCGCTGCCAATAAATTTTCCACTAAATTAATTTCAACGCCAGCCTTAGTGAAATCCGCCGCCACTTTTTTTAGAGTTGCCGTAATACCTCTCGCAGAATAGTTTTCGCCGTATTCTCCCAGACTAATCGCACCGTAATCGACATGGTGAATATAACCCGGTGCGACCTTATTGGAACAGAGAAAACAAAGGCCGCCAAGGATATGTTGCGTCGGAAATTTCTGGGCGAGTTCAGGTTCAACACCGATGCCATTTTGTAGCAAGATGATAGCGCTATCAGGTTTTAAAATTGGCGGTAATAATTCTGCCAGTAAATGATTTTGGGTTGTTTTTAGTGCCACAATCACGGCATCGCACTTGGGCATCGTTTGAGTGCTTTGATAGGCTTGCACTTCGGGTAATAAAAAATCCCCTTCAACGGAATCGATCCGCAAACCTTGTTCTTTCACATGCTGGTAATCGCGGTGCAACAAAAAATGGACATCTTGCCCTGCCTGCTGGAGCTTTGCCCCATAAAATCCGCCCACTGCACCTGTGCCAATAACGGCATAACGAAAATCAGCCATGTCTCGCGACTCTACCAAAATCAATCTGCTGTTGATTGTACTGAGTGGTCAGCCGGAACCAAAATTAACGTTGCCATGCTTGGAGTTTGTCATGGGCTTCAATGAAACTTGGTTGAATTTCTAACGCTCGACGGTAGGCGGCGATCGCCTGTTGTTTTTCGCCGAGGGCATCCAAGGTTAAACCCAGACGATACCAACTCCACTCGCGATTAGGGTTGATGGTTGTCGCAGTTTGAAAGGAAGCCAAAGCCTGTCTGTATTGCCCTTGGTCATAAAGAATACGGCCACGCACATCGTGGGACAACTCTGATTCGGGATCGGCGGCGATCGCCTGATTGCATAGATCTAGGGCTGTTTCTAACTCACCTAAACCGCGATAGGCTTTGCACTTTTCCACATAGCCTCCCGATTTGTCTGGCCGTAGTTCAATGCCTTTGTCCGCAGAGGCGATCGCCTCCTCATATCTCCCCAACGACGTGAGCGCACGGGAATGATTTACCCATGCCCAAAAATAGCTAGGCTTTAACTCCTGAGAACGTTCAAAAGAAACGAGCGCTTCTTCGTGACGACCGAAACCACCCGTTAAAACTAAAC
The DNA here is from genome assembly GCA_964638765.1 of uncultured Synechococcus sp. Classification (GTDB taxonomy): domain Bacteria; phylum Cyanobacteriota; class Cyanobacteriia; order Cyanobacteriales; family MRBY01; genus MRBY01. The sequence goes on from CAZXBK010000118.1 coordinate 10,988, forward strand.
CGTGGCGATTGTAAAGACGGTAATCTTCCGAGTCGAGGGCGATCGCCTTTTCGCAGGCGGTAAGTGCCTCCTCATGGAAATTGATGTAGTAAAAAGATGCACATTTTCCAGATAGCGCCGGCACATGATTTGGGTCTAAATCCAACACCAAATCGTAGTAATAGCTCGCTTCGTCAAAACTATCGTAGTCATAGGCTTTTTCTGCTTGAAAAAATAATTCATCAATTGCCCTTTGATTTAAAAGTGGCTCTGCGGCTGGCACAGTCGGTAACTCAACATCCGGCGGCACGATGGGCAACAGCTCCGTTGCTGGTGATGAATTAACCGGTAATACAGGAGTTGGAGGTTCCGGCGATCGCCAAGCTGTCCACCCTAAAAACACTATCAACACACCAAAGATTTTGAGTTTTGTCGACGTCGCAAGTTGTAGTTCTGACGTGGTTGTTGGGAGAGGTTTAATCGCTCGTTTTTCTAATTTTAAAAGCGCTTGCAACGCGTTATTTGCATCAAGATAACGCTTGTCTAAATCCGGCTCAGTTAGTTTTTCGAGCCAGCTTAAAAAGAAGGAAGGCAAATGATGTAAGTGTGGTCGAAATTTAATCCGATAATCACTGCCAATTAATTCCCCCACAGCCTCTGAAGGTTTGCCACACAGCACCGCAATTAACGTCACCCCGAGAGAATACAGATCCGAAGCCGTCGTTAATTCCCGCTGAAAAATTTGCTCTGGCGGCATAAAACCAAGGGTTCCTTTTACGGTGCTACTAGCCGAAAGATCCCCTTCAAATAACCGCGCAAAACCGAAGTCAATGAGAAATACCTGCCATGCCTGACCTTGACGACGCAATAAAATATTTTCGGGTTTAATATCGCGGTGAATGACTGGCGGTTGCTGCTGTTGAAGATTTTGAAGAATATCGAGCAACTGAATTGTGATGTCTTTAATTTCGCGGAACGTTAGCCGTTTTGTTTGGGCAAGGGTCGGCGCATCAATATATTCCGTCACCAAATAAAAACCGTTATCGGTGGTGAAAGAGGTAATGAAATGAGGAATTTGAGGGTGACTCAGCCGTTGCAACACTGAAATTTCAGCTTCGAGACTGTTGTACCCGCTCCAATTTTCAGCACCTTGACCAAAACCAAATTGCTTTAAAACCACAGGGCGATCGCCAGCCAAATCTTGGGCTAAATAGGTGACTCGTCCACCTTGAAAATTTTGCCCTAATTGTTTCTCAATCTTGTACCCATAGGCAGTTAAGTCGGGGAAGTTGTTCATAACCTGAAACGCAAATATCCAAAATCCAACGCTTTGGTTGGATAGTTAGATCTTCAGTATAAGTCCAGTCTTTTCCCGAATTTTGCGGCGATCAGACGGCGCAATTTTCGTTAAATTGGCAGCAATGGTGACAGCAAGCCGATCGCCATGCCACCCAGCACCAACCACAGGGAATTGACCTTGTACTGAATCAATAAAAATAATGAGGCGATCGCCACCCCAATCGTAAAAGGATCAACCAGAGAAGATTCGGCAAGAAAAACTGTCACCACAGTCATGAGGCTTAAAGCGCCGACATTTACCCCATCGAGAAAGGCACGAAACCATTGGGATTTATTTAGCTTCGGCAAAATTGGATTCAGAGCCGCCACAAACAGAAACGACGGCAAAAACATACCCAATGTCGCCACCCCCGCACCACCAAAACCACCCAATAAAAACCCGATAAAAGTCGCCGTTGAAGATAAAGGTCCCGGCGTAATCTGACCGATGGCGATCGCATCAAGGAGTTGTTGGTCAGTGAGCCAGCCCAAGCGCTCCACCAAATCTGCCCGCAGAAACGCTAAAAGTACATAGCCACTGCCATACATCACCGCCCCAACTTTCAGGAAAGTTAAAAATACCCAAGGCAAACTCGCGGTTGTCGCTGTCGTCGTTGTCACCGTCGCCAAATTTAGCGGCATCAAAAAGGGTAACGGGGCGATCGCCAAATTTTTGTTTTGATTACCCTCAGATTTAAAAAGATCTTTGCCAGCTTTTTTGAGTAAACCGATGCTGCCACTCATCACTAGCAGGAGCAGTTCGTGCAAACCAACGAGCGAAAGTACAACATTTAAAACCGCCAACCCAACCGCAAATTTTCCTTTAATCGCTTTTTTACCGAGTTTCCATAACGCCTGCGCAATTAAGGCGATCGCCACCGGTTTGACACCGTAGAGCAACCATTCCCCTTGGGGCGTTGCGCCAAAATTCTGATAAGCCCAAGCACAAATAAGGATTAATCCCACTGCCGGAGCCGTAAAACTTAAGCCTCCGAATAACAGCCCAAACCAACCTGCCCGTTTGTAGCTGAGGTGAATGGCCATTTCCGTGGAGTTTGGCCCTGGAATTAGATTCGTTGTGCCAAGAATGTCGAGAAACTCTTGCTCTGAAATCCATTGGCGCTTTTTCACGATCTCGTCATGCATCATGGCAATGTGGGCAACTGGCCCTCCAAACGCTGTAAAACCCAGCCGCAAAAAGAGTTTGCTTACTTCTCCAATTCGATCCCACTGCACCATTAGTTTCTTCTCGAATTTATGATTGATATTTTTATTGGTTGAACTGAATTAAATTGCAACTAACAACACGGATGGCAATTCTTTGGGTCACCGGAATACTGGCAATATTTTTTGTCAAATTTGCTGTAAAAATTCTGTGGGGGAAAAGACAGGCAGGGGACTCCCGGCAAAATCTTGGCGATCGCGAGTGACAATGCAGTCTAATTTGTTGAGAGTTGCACAGGCAAGTTGGACGCCATCCTCAAAATCTTTTAGATCAAGGTTAAGTGCGGTTTGTATTGTTTCGTGGTCAACAGAACAGAGTTTTAAATTTTCAGTCAGCTGTTTGATGACGTCTAACGCAACCTCACGTCCTTCGGTTTTACGAACGATATAAAACAAGTTTGTGATGGTGGTTGCCGCAATATAGCCTTCTACGTGGCCTTGATCGATCTGTGCCATCAAATGAAGCGCAGGTGTGACAAAGGGTTCCCTCTCTAAAATAAGATCTAAGACAACGTTAGTATCAATGAGGATTTTCATGAACTGACTACTTATATTTTTGGTCTAAATAGTCGGTATATTCTGCCTTTAGGGCTTCATCGCTAGGCGGATCTCCAGAACGCTTGGCAACACCTTTTAAAGTAGTGAGTTTACCGGATATGAGAGAGTCTTTTTTTTCAGCGCCATCTTTTTTGTAACGCAAAAATTCAGCAAAGTCGAGCACTTCTCCCAATTGAG
>CAZXBK010000119.1:0-13831 GCA_964638765.1 uncultured Synechococcus sp.
GCCACAGAGAATTTTGAAATTGTATTTTTCAGGCAATTCTTCTAGCGATCGCCGCACATGGGCACGATAGGTTTTATAACCGCCAATGATTAAAGTTGTTTGCCAGCCGATTTGGTTGAGAATATGGGCGAAACTATTGGAACGCTGTCCGCCCCGCCAACAATAAATTAGCGGGTGATAGGTCTTCGGTTTATTGAGAAATGACTGTTCTAGGTGCTGGGCAATGTTTTTTGAGACGAGAGCTGCGCCAATTTTGCGCGCTTCAAAGGGGGAAACCTGTTTATAGATCGTGCCAACTTTTGCCCGTTCTTCATTATCTAAAACTGGAAAATTGATCGCCCCCGGAATGTGGTCCTCCGCAAATTCTCCCGGCGATCGCACATCAATAATCTCATCATATTCCTGAAAAGCGTTCTCCCAAGGAGTCTCAGTTTTATAGATTGGGGGAGCCATGCCACATCCTTTTCTTTTTCCCTAAGCCCTTGTCACCATAACAAAAAGACAGCCTACAGGCTGCCTTCTTAACTTAGTTAGTGATTGCTTTGTGCATCATTGTGGGGAGAAATTACCCTACCGACAACACTTTATTCACTAGCTTATTCAGATTTAAAATAGGGGAGACAGAGGTGCACTAAATAGCGCTGCGGTTAGACCAAAGGCAACGACACCTGCAAAGAGTACGTTGTTGTAAAACCAACCAATCTCACGCTCTTGACCAAAGAGATTTTCTTCCTGACCCGCAGAAAAGAATAAAGACCATGCTTGGGTTGCAGAGATGGTTGCATTCCTAAAGTCTTTGCGGAAAACAATAGGTGTTTCGAGATTTTGTTTAGAGCTGTAGCTAAATTCGCTGACCATAAAATTTATGTCCTTTGCTTGATTACACTTGTAATTATAACAAAATATTACAGAGTGTTACAGTGACTTGACATATGTTTATTTGTGACCTGTGTCACCAGCAACCAAACCAACTGGGGTCGAGGTAATTGCAGTAGGAGCAGGGCTGTATCGCATCAAGAATTTGTTGACCGTAGGCGCGGTGGTTAATGCGATTGTCGAGAATGGCAATGAGGCTTTGGTCTTGGTGGAGGGGGTAAATAGCCCGCTGGAGTTCTCGTAATGCTGTCGGTAAAAGATATAGTCGAAACCAATCCTGCCGCTGGGCTTTGTAATGGGCAACTCGTCCGGCAACTAAAGGATTCTCCAGAGAGGGCAACGGCAATGTGGCGATCGCCATGAGCTGGGGTAAGGGGAAATCGAGACTTTGACCATAGAAAAGGGGATTGGTGAGCTGACGCCAAAACTCCCAGCCACAGATCAAAATACTTTCGGCATCTAAATTTGTTTGTTCGACCTTAACCGCCGTCCCAAATTCAGCAGCGAGGGCAGCCCCCATTTGCGCTTGGAGGGGCACATCATTGATAAGTAGTACAACTGGGCGTTTAACGTTACGACTGAGACGAACTAGACGCTGAAGTTGGGCGAGAAGTTTAGTTTGAAATTCTGGTGTGTTGGGTAGGGGTAATCGTTTTTCTGGCAAATAAACTTGGGTTTGGTGTTGTTGGCGCGGCGGCGTAAATTTCACGCAGGTTAAATCTTCGTCTAGTCCAATTTGTTCGCGGAAGGTGGGGGCTGTTTTTTCGGTATCAAGAAATCCCCCGATAAATAATGTGGCTTGCCGTTCCCAAAGCGGTTTCAGCAGAGTCGAAACATTCTGTGGCGCAACATTGAGGGTAAATTTCCCATCTTGCCGATTCAGCATGGCCCAGCACAACGGCTTTGTCTCTGCTTTTGCTAACGTTTCACCGAAATTTCGCCAAGGCTTGGAAAGATTCGATACTTGCAAACATTTGTCTAGCAGCTCTAAGTCTTCGTCCTGTAGTAAGTGGCAGTGATAGGGGTTTGGCGATCGCCGTAATAGATTTGTTTTTAGTTGGTTATATTGTCTCTGAATAAAATCTTGCTGGGTTGAGTTTTGTTGTTTTAACTTTTCCCAATCAAAGAGCGTTAAACTGCACCGCACAAAATCCTGCACCCATTGCCACAAATCATCAACGGGATTAAGGATCGTTGTCACCGGAGGACTGGGGCGATCGCCAAACATTTCCCGAAGCCAATGATCCGGCGTAATTAGGGAGATACCAGTTGGTGCCGTCGATAACTTAGTAACAGCCTGAACTGGTCGAGTTGTCGCCAGTTGATGTTGTAGGCGAGGAATTTCTACAGAAACAAGCCATTGCTGTAAATCCGGCGGCGTGACGAGAATAACAGGTTCATCACTTAATAGGACTGGTGTGAGATAACTGAGGACATAATCCCCAACGCCAGTTCTGGTTTGAATTAGAGCCGAGCGTCCCAGCCGCAAACCCCGTGCCACTAGCCGAGCTAAGGTTAAATGGTGTTGCCAAAAATCTCCCTCATTTTCCCGAGAGAGTTGTAATAATTTTTGGTGTACCTGAGCCTCGATAATGGACAAAATCTCCTCACAAACAATGGGTCAGCAGCAATAGCCTAAGCCATGAATCCCGAAAAGTCAGAACTCCGCAAGCACTTTGTCGCACAACGGCGCTCCCTCTCCAAGACTGATTGGCAACAATTCAGCGTGCAACTGTGCCAAACACTTTCGCGCCAGCGACCTTTTACACATGCCAAAACAATACTGAGCTATTGTACTTATCGTAATGAACCTGATTTGAGTTCGCTATTGTCCCACCCAAAAATTTGGGGTCTACCGCGCTGTGTCGGCACAGATTTAGCTTGGCATCGATATCAATTGGACGATCGCCTAATTTCTGGCCAGTTTGGCATTACCGAACCCCATCCTGATTTGCCCTTACTTGATTTAGCAACGATAGATTTAATTTTGGTTCCTGCTGTCGCTTGCACAAAAGATGGCGATCGCCTCGGTTATGGTGGTGGCTTTTATGATCGATTTTTCGCGACCTTAACCCGAAAGATTACAACTATTGGCATTGTATTTAACTGTTGCTTGACCGAAACCTTGCCAACCGAATCTTGGGACAAGTCATTAGATTATGTTTGTACCGAAACTGATTTTTATACCTGTTCATGATCACCGTTGAACTCCGAGCCGCAAAAATTCCGTTTATTGGTTTGGTAGCCGTGCATTGCTGGTTTGTTGTGCGAGAAAATGGCACGGAAACTCGGTGGGAAATTTGGCAAAATCGTTCAGTTCGAGAACCTAACTGGGGACATCTCCATAAAAATCTGATGGCGGTTAATCAAGGCGTTGGTAATGGCGAAAGTTGGGCGATCGCCATATGGACAGATCAAAAAGCCGAAGCCCTTGCCACTATTCTCAAATCTAGCCCAGAACATTATCCCCACAATTACCTATATCGCTACGTTCCGGGGCCGAATAGCAATACTTATATTCGCTGGATTCTTGATCAGGCTCAGATTGAATTTCCCACAGTACCGAAGGCGATCGGACAATATTATCGAAAGATTTTTAATCGATTTAACCCTTAAGGTTTCTTGTTTGAGCCTTAAGATGAACTGAAGTGATGCTCGGCGATCGCCGAAAACCAGTACAGCTTTGCAGTCCAAAACATGTTGTACGATAATTCGGTGGGCAGACAACGGACGAGCAGCAACAAAATGACACAAAAAAGATGTCGAAATCTGACCCCTCCGACTTAAAATTGCACCCTACGCATTTCGGGCCGGGTCGTCTTTAGGAGCACCTAAAAAATATGAAATTTGAGACCCTAGGTCTATCGAACGAAATCCTACGTGCTGTCGCAGACGAGAACTACAGCGAAGCAACCCCCATTCAACAACAGGCGATTCCCCCAATTTTAGATGGGCACGATATGCTCGCCAGTGCCCAAACGGGAACTGGTAAGACCGCTGGTTTTACGCTGCCCTTGTTGCATCGCCTCAGTGAGGTTCCTTCAAAAAAAGGTGCTCGCTCGCCCCGCGCTCTCATCCTAACGCCGACCCGAGAATTGGCAATCCAAGTAAGTGAAAGCGTTAATACCTACGGCAAATATCTTCCCCTCAAACCCGTTGTAATCTACGGTGGTGTCAATATTAAACGCCAAATTCAAGGACTACAAAAAGGTTGCGATATCGTTGTTGCCACGCCCGGAAGACTCCTCGATCATATTTTTCAGAAGACGATTGATTTATCGCAAATCGAGATTTTTGTTTTAGATGAGTGCGATCGCATGTTGGATATGGGTTTTATCCGCGATATCCGCAAGATTATGGGAAAAATCCCCGCAGAACGACAAACATTAATGTTTTCTGCAACCTTTTCCCAAGCGATTCAGAAGCTAGCCAAAACTCTATTAAACGATCCCGTTCAAGTAGAAGTTGCACCCCGCAATACTGCTGCGGAGCAGGTGGAGCAAATGGTTCACCTCGTAGATCAAAAGCGTAAGCGAGAATTACTGTCGTATCTGATTGGGTTTAACAATTGGCGGCAAGTTTTGGTGTTTACCCGCACAAAGCATGGCGCAAATCGCCTCGCAAAACAGTTAGCGCAGGATGGTCTAACGACAGCAGCAATTCATGGCAATAAGAGTCAAGGGGCGCGTTCCCGTGCATTAAAGGAATTTAAAGAAGGAAAAGTTCGGGTACTGGTCGCAACGGATGTGGCGTCCCGCGGCTTGGATATTGACCAACTGCCCCACGTGGTGAATTTTGAGCTACCTAATGTTCCAGAGGACTATGTACATCGTATTGGTCGGACTGGTCGTGCTGGTAATGAAGGGCAGGCATTATCGCTGGTGGCGCACCACGAAAAGCCGCTGCTAAAAGATATTGAAAAACTCCTGAACCGAAAGCTGGAAAAAGAAGTTTTGCCGGGGTATGAACCCACGCCAGAATCTGAGCTGGAAACAGAGCAAAAGCCCAAGCGCGGTGGCAATAATAATCGCAACCGTAAACGGCGCGGCGGTAATAATCAAAGTCGCAAAAAAAGCTATGGTGCAAAATCGCGCCCTTCCCGCAGTAAGCGTGGTGGTAGTAAGCCGAAGCCCAATTCTTCTAATCGCTAGGTCTCATCGAGTAATTAGTTTGAGTCAAAGGTGTGGCGATCGCCGCAAACCAGTGTAGCTTTACAGTTCGAAACATTTTGTACGATAATTCGGTGAGCAGACAACGGACGAGCAGCAACAAATGGCACAGCGTATCCTTTCAGGCGTACAACCCACTGGCAATCTTCACCTCGGTAATTATCTTGGCGCGATCCAAAACTGGGTAGAGATTCAGCAGGATTACGATAGCTATTTTTGTGTCGTTGATCTCCACGCCATTACTGTGCCCCACGATCCGAAAGTCCTCGCCGAAAATACACGGGCGATCGCCGCGTTGTATCTTGCCTGTGGCATTAGCCTCGATCATTCAACTATCTTTGTTCAATCTCACATTACTGCCCATAGCGAGTTGGCTTGGTTATTGAACTGCATTACGCCCCTGAACTGGTTGGAGCGGATGATTCAGTTTAAAGAAAAAGCACAGAAACAAGGCGAAAACGTCAGCGTCGGTTTGCTCGATTATCCTGTGCTGATGGCCGCTGATATTTTGCTCTACGATGCCGACAAAGTCCCCGTTGGTGAAGACCAAAAACAACATTTAGAACTCACCCGCGATATCGTGACCCGCATTAACGACAAATTTGGGAAGAAGAAAAATCCTGTGCTCAAAATGCCCGAACCCATGATTCGTACCACAGGCGCAAGGGTAATGAGTCTGACCGACGGCACCAAGAAAATGTCGAAATCTGACCCCTCCGAACTAAGCCGTATCAACCTCCTTGATCCTCCCGACGTGCTCAAAAAGAAGATCAAAAAATGTAAAACCGATCAGTTTCGTGGTCTGGAATTCGGCAACGGCGATCGCCCTGAGTGCAATAACCTTTTAGGTCTCTACGCATTACTCAGCGGACAATCTAAAGAAGCTGTTGCGAATGAGTGCGCCGATATGGGCTGGGGACAATTTAAACCTCTGCTAACCGATACCGTTGTTGCCGCCCTCGAACCCATCCAGACCAAATACAACGAGCTAACTGCCGACCAAACCTATCTCGACCAAGTGTTGCGTGACGGTCAAGAAAAAGCCGCCGAAGTTGCCGATGCAACCCTCAAAAAAGTCAAAGATGCCCTCGGTTTTCTACCAGCCTTGTAAAATGATTAATCACCATTAATTTTTCACCATAGCTTCCATGACAACCCGCCTGCGACGCGCCATTGAAAATCGAGAATTTGTGATCACTGCCGAAGTCGCGCCTCCGAAAGGTGGAAATCCAGCTCATATGTTGGAAATGGCAAGCTTGCTTAAGGATAAAGTCCATGGCGTTAATGTGACCGATGGTAGTCGTGCTGTAATGCGTATGGCCTCGATCGCCGCCTCCACTTTGCTGTTGCAAAACGGTGTAGAGCCAATTTTTCAGATGGCTTGCCGTGATCGCAATGTCATCGGACTCCAAGCAGATCTGATGGGTGCTCATGCCTTGGGTTTGCGGAATGTTTTAGCGTTAACCGGCGATCCCGTTAAAGCCGGGGATCACAAAAAAGCGAAGGCCGTATTTGAGTTGGAGTCGGTACGTTTACTGAAACTAATTACCAAATTAAATGGTGGCCAAGACTTTAACGACAAAAAATTACTCGATGGTGAATTAGATTTATTTGCCGGAGGAGCCGTCGATCCCCAACTAAAAAGTTGGTACACCATCGAATCTCGGTTTGCGAAAAAAGTCGAATCTGGAGCAAAGTTTTTCCAATCGCAGATGATTACCGATTTTGTGCGTTTTGAAGAATTTATGGGTCGTGTTGCAGCTCAGCACAATGTCCCTGTTTTAGCCGGAATTTTCTTACTAAAATCAGCTAAAAATGCTCGTTTTATTAACCGTTGCGTGCCCGGTGCGCAAATCCCCGATGGCATTATTGAGCGTCTTGACCATGCAGAAAAGCCCCTAGAAGAAGGTATTAAAATTGCGGCGGAACAGGTAAAAATTGCCAAGGATTTATGCCAAGGGGTGCACCTCATGGCAGTTAAACGGGAAGATTTAATTCCTAAAGTTCTAGAATTGGCAGAGACTTCGATCACAGCCAAAAGTGAGCCTGTTCTTATCTAATTGTCTTAATGCCATTAATCGGTATCTCACTGGACAATTATGGATCAATTAATAACAAACCTAATACTGCTTTTCCTATTTTTTGCTTTCATTGGTGCAGTTTGGTTTTTGTGGCTTGAGATATCGAAACAACGCCGACGTAAACAAGGGGCAATTGTACTTCGGAGAGATTCAAAAACTCAGCGTTCTAATAATAGTCACGATTCTTCTCTAAAAAAACAACTTATTCGCTTACTCCACGGAGATCGCCAAGCTGTTGAGCGGTTAATTTATTCTGCAAAACTAAAACAATCTGGTAAATCCGAACGGTGGTACGAAGAAAAAGTTCTTCAAGATTTAGAGCGCGATCGCCGTTAATTTTACTAGTATTTAATTCTTATGAGTCAGTATTTGTTTTACACGCTTGATGTCTTTACCGAGCAGATTTTTGGTGGCAATCCTTTAGCGGTTTTTCCGCAGGCTGAAGGTCTGAATACTCAGCAAATGCAGGCGATCGCCCAAGAATTAAATTTGTCTGAAACGGTTTTTGTGTGGCCACCGGAACGGGAGGACTGTGACTTTAAACTGAGGATTTTTACACCCCGTACGGAGCTAGAGTTTGCAGGTCATCCGACTGTTGGCACAGCTTATTTATTAGCCCATGTCGGTTTAGTAAAACCCACTATCGCAAGCGTCAATTTAGAAGAAGGCGTGGGTAAAGTGCCTGTGACTTTGACTTGGCAACAAGAATCACTCGTTAGTACAGCCCTACAAGCGGCTCAACTCCCTACATTTTCCGATGTTCCAACAACTCTTGATGCCGCCCAGCTCTTAAATCTCACCGCTGAACAAATTCATCAGAAATTATCTGCTGCCGTGATTTCCTGTGGTGTGCCGTTTCTGTATATTCCCTTGCGCGATCGCCAAGCCGTTGATGAGAGCATGCTCAACCAGACATTTTGGCAAAACACCTTGCAAGGAACTGATGCTGCCAACGTCTATATTTTTGCTTTAGAGGGCGATCGCCAGATTTATGCGCGGATGTTTGCACCGGGTCTTGGTATTGCGGAAGATCCCGCCACCGGTTCAGCGGCAACTTCCCTTGCTGGTTATCTGCATCGCTACCTAGATAGCAGCACTGGCACGCAAACTTGGCAGATTGAACAGGGCACTAAAATGGGTAGACCCAGCAGCCTCATGCTAACGTTTTCCGCTGGTGAGTCTGGTCTTACGAAAATACAAGTGGGCGGAGCCTCAGTCTTGGTCAGTCAGGGAGAGATGACTGTCCGTGAACTCTAAGCTGCTTCTTCGCCGATAATCACAACCGTGACGTTATCAGAGCCGCCATTTTCCTTTGCTGCTTCAACTAAATTAGTCGCCGCTTTCTCCGGGGTATCGCTGGCTTCGAGGATAGACTGAATTTGGTCGTCCTCAACCTCTTCTGTCAATCCATCACTACAAAGCAACAGGCGATCGCCGTCTTCTAGCTCGATGGTGTCAATGTCGATTTGATAGAGATCTTTGCGACCGAGACATTGGGACAGAACATGTCGCCAAGGGTGAACCTTTGCTTGCTCCGCCGTAATATCACCCACTTTCATCGCTTTACCAACCCAAGTGTGGTCTTCAGTCAGCTGCTCAAGACTTTCGCTATTGAAACGATATAAGCGCGAATCTCCGACATGGGCACGCCAAACTTGTTTTTGACGGAAAATTACAAGTACCGCCGTTGTTCCCATATCCTGTCGTTCTGGGTGCTCAACTTGATCGATGAGAATCGCTTCGTTAGCTTCTTTGATCACAGCTTTGAGCAACTCATCGGATTTCTCAGAGGATTTCCAACGAGCTTCTAAATTTGTACGAATCGTTTCTGCAGCAATGCGACTCGCCTGTTCACCGCCAGCATGACCACCCATGCCATCAGCAACGATGAAAAAACGTCCCTCGGGATCGAAGTAATAGGAATCTTGGTTAGCGGAGCGTACCAACCCCGGATCAGTGAGACCCGTAAAATGGCGTTTCATAAGCGTTTATTTCAGGGAACGTATCAGTCAATTTTGAATTGAGTCTAGCGGATTTGCCTAGAGTTTTCGATCATAACGATCTAGTCTTTTGAGTAGTCGCCATAGGATTCCCGCAGGAAATAGGGCGATCGCACCAATAACAGCCGCCGGTATCAACGACTGATTCACAAATAACAGCGTAGCAGACAAAATTAGAGCACAGAGAATTAGCGTATAATTCGTTGCCAATTGCATCCCACTAATCTTACGGAGAAGTCGATCTGACTCCTGAGAGCGCACCCGAATCCGAATATCACCCCGATCAAGGCGCTCAATCGTATCCTCAATGCGTCTAGGTAAACCTAAGGTAGAAGTGCTCAGTTGGGCGGCCTGTTTACCCAGCTGATCAATGATATTGCTGCTACTCGGTAAATTTTCGCTCATTACTTGTAGGGCAAATGGTTGTGCCACCGCCATAAAATTAAAATCAGGATCGAGTCCTTTGCCAACACCCTCAATGGTGGAAAAAGCACGCATTACAAAGGTGAAAGTCGCCGGAAAACGGAAGGGCTGATCATAGGCAATCTCGTAGAGATCGTCACTAATCGCGGTAATGGATTGGGCATCAAAAGGCTTATCCATGAAGTTGTCCAACATGAATTGCACCGAGCGACGCACAGGCCCCATGTCATTGGTCGGTTGCAACGCTCCTAAATTAACAAGAGAATCTACCACTCGTCCGGCATCTTTTTCTGTAACGCCCATCATGGTATCCATTAAGCCTGCTTTCACATCGGCTTTAATTTCGCCCATCATGCCAAAGTCATAGAAAATCAACGCACCGTCGGGACTAACCGCCAGATTGCCGGGGTGGGGATCGGCGTGGAAAAAGCCGTCATTAAGAAGCTGTTGTAAATAGGCTTGGGCGCTAAGTTTGGCTAATTGCTTACGCTCTAAACCTGCGGCATCGAGGGCTTCGTAATGGCTAATTTTAATGCCCGGCATATATTCGAGGGTCAAGACGCGGGGTGAGGCATAGCGCCAAAAAACCTTCGGGACTTTAACCCAGCTGGCATTACGAAAGTTACGGCGGAAGGTATCTGCACTGCGGCCTTCGCGGAGATAATCAACTTCTTGCCACAAAATTCGACAGCACTCTTCGTAAATTCCCAGCCAATCCCTGTTTTTGCCCCAGCGGGGATGGTTTTGGAAGTAGAACGCAATCTTTTTGAGAATAGCCAGATCAACAGTAAATAGTTGCTTGAGGCCGGGGCGCTGTACTTTGACTACGACTTCTTCGCCACTGTGCAGTTGGGCTTTGTGGACTTGACCAAGGCTAGCTGCGGCTAATGGGGTGGGGTCAAAGCTATAAAACAGCTCGTTGAGGGGTTTATCAAAGTCTTCTTCGATGAGCTTTTTGGTTTGCTCAAAGGAAAAGGCGGGGACGCGGTCTTGGAGCTTGGATAGTTCGTCAACGTATTCAGCGGGAAAAAGATCGGCACGGGTTGAAAAGAGCTGTCCGACTTTAATGAATGTGGGGCCAAGTTCGAGAAAGCTTTCTTTAATCCAGCGGGCTTGGATCTTTTGGCGATCGCGGAGCTTTTCTTCGGTAAAGCCACCCCGGTACGTCCATTTTTTGGAGTTGCGGATGAGCTTAAAAATGAGAGTGAGGACAAACACCCAAATATCAAAGCGTCGCCGATTTTTCGAGTAGTTCCCACGATTCCAACGATAGGCAGATTTTGCTTGCTCAAGTTGAGAAGCACTGAGGGCGGACGATTTTGATGCTGCCGCTGAGTTCATTTGGGGAGAAAATGCAGACACAAAAATAAATTGCCTATCGAAGGATTGTGTAACGGTGAACGGAAAATCGTGGTGGGAATGGTGATGCAGATATCTGCATGGCTAACGCGTCTTAGTCAGATTGGCGATCGCGGTATTCGCGTAGTTCTGCTTTGAGAGCAGCAATCTCAGCGCGTAGATTATCAATTGTTTCTTGGAGATCGGTGGGTTCGTCGTCATCAATGCTGATAGTGACAGGTTTGCCCGCATCGGGATTACGCTGAATTTCCCGCTCGGCTCTGGCTTGAAATTCTTCGTTAAATTCCTGCACCCACTTGTTGCGCTCTGCATCAAGTTTACCGAGATCACTGAGGACATCGGTAAGGCTCGTTTCAACTTTTTCCTTGAGCACTTCTGCAAAGACGCGACCGTAGGTAAGGGCTTGATAGAGAGGATTGCTCATGGGGAACGCAACATTTCTTAATAGGCTTCGTAACAAATTATATCTACTAAATCGGTTTTCGTCTGTGGATTTCGGAACTCAGGGGCGATCGCCGCACTTCTATGAAGGCAATTTCGAGCGGTAGCAGAAGCATATGCTAAATTAACAGTCTCTCTTGGTTCTAACTGGCGAAATGAGTAGCGAAATCAAACAAGTTTCAGGCAATGGCATCGCGTTACGCGGCAACGATATTGATACAGATCGAATTATTCCTGCGAGATTTTTAAAATGTGTGACTTTCGATGGTCTCGGAGAACAGGCTTTTGCAGATGACCGCCAACAATCCGGCGGTAGCCACCCCTTTGACCAAGCGCAATTTCAAAATGCCACTGTTTTGGCTGTCAATAATAATTTTGGTTGTGGCTCATCTCGGGAACATGCTCCCCAAGCCCTTCTGAAATGGGGCATTGAAGCAATTATCGGCGAAAGTTTTGCTGAAATCTTTTTTGGTAATTGCCTTGCAAATGGTGTGCCCTGTGTGACAGCGGATGCTGAAACTGTTGCGGCAGTGCAAGAATTTATCGAAGCAAATCCCGCTGCAGCAGTGACTGTCGATCTCGAAAAGCTAGAGGTCGTTTGTGGGGACTGGGCGAAGCCGATTAGTCTCGGTGAGGGAGCGCGGCAGGCATTAATTAATGGCACATGGGATAGTTGCGGTCAGCTCGTTAAAGGCGCGGATGAAATTGCCACAACAGCGCAACAGCTTCCCTATATCGCTTGGGCATAATGTTTGGCATTTTCAATGGAACAGTGGCAACTTTATAAGGAATTTCGCTTTGAGGCTGCCCATCGCCTCCCTCACCACGACGGCAAATGTGCGCGCCTCCACGGTCACAGTTGGGTTTGTCGTGTGCATATCAGAGGCGATCGCCTCATCGAGAGTGGCGCAAAACAAGGGATGTTGATGGATTTTGGGGATCTCAAATCCTACATGAAACCTTTGTTAGAGGAATATCTCGATCACTATTACCTCAATGAAACTCTGGGCATGGAAAGTCCCACCAGCGAGGCGATCGCCAAGTGGATTTATGAGCAGTTAAAAGCGAAAAATTTAGGGGGTCTGGTGGCCGTCGAAATTATGGAAACCTGCACTTCTGGCTGCATCTACAGTCGTCCCGAATAGCACTGTGGCAACCGAAAAGTCCAAGTCCCCCTTACAAAGGGGGATTTAGGGGGATCATCTACCAAATCGTTGATGTATTTTATTTCGACTGGGTGACCTTAATCTTTTGTTCTTCGGCTTGGGATAACAGAGACTCTGCAAAGGAAATTGCGTCATCGGCGGAAGTACCACCTGTAAGCTGAGCAAGTTCGTCGCGGCGATTTTGAATCTTTTCTAATTGCTCGACAGTGACAATAGTGCGCGAATCTTTTGTTTTCGATTTAGTAACTTTTTTCGCCACTCGAAAATGAGCATCGGCCATCGCTGCGACAAGGGGTTGGTGGGTAACGCACAGAACCTGATGAAATTGGCTGAGCTGATGGAGTTTGGTGGCGATCGCCTGGGCAACTTTACCGGAAACACCTGCATCAATTTCATCAAAAACAAGGGTCTTGGCTGTACTTTTCTTTTGAGTGAAACAAGCTTTGAGGGCAAGAAGAAAACGACTCATTTCACCGCCAGAGGCAATTTCTGCGAGGGGTTGAACTGCTTCGCCGGGGTTGGGACTAAAGTAAAAGGTAATAAAGTCTGCGCCAGTAGCAGTCGGTTTAATCGGACTTAGACGACATTCAAAAATCACCTTTTCCATCGCCAGCGGTTTCAATTCCTTCACCAACTGTTTTTCAAGTTTTGTCGCGGCTTTTTGGCGCAGCGAGGTGAGTTCGCTACAAAGCTCTTCCAGAGTGTCTAATTTAAGTTGGCAGACCTGTTCCAGCTCTTCAATCGATTGACCGCCGCCCGTCAGCTCTTCCAACTCTCCCTGAAGTTTATCCCTGTAGGCGATCGCCTCCCCTAGGGTTGCGCCATACTTGCGGCAAATTTGTTTAAGCTCGCGAATCCGTTCTTCGATTTGGGCAAGGTGCTCGGGATCAGTATCCAGACTATCACCGTAGGTACTAATTTGGTGACCTGCTTCCACCACTTCTGTCAGGGCATTACGTACCATGTCTAAAATGCTTTCCAGTTGGGGATCATACTCTGTCATTTCTTGCAGCAAATTTTCTGCATCGCCCAACAGATCAGCTACAGCAGGGTTGTCGCCGCCATCGTTTTGGTAGAGAATTTGATTGGTTTGATAACTTAGCTGTTGCAACTCCACCACATGGGACAGGCGATCGCCATCATTTTTGAGTTCGTCCAATTCGTCGGGGTTTTCTAGATTGGCTTCGTTCAGTTCTTGTAGTTGATATTTGATGAGGTCTAGGCGCTGCAACCGTTCCTGTTCGTTCGTTCGGCGTTGGTCAATCAACCGCTTTGCCGCCAAATACTCTTGGTGGGCGATCGCCACTTTATCTTCC
>CAZXBK010000120.1:0-13792 GCA_964638765.1 uncultured Synechococcus sp.
CAGACAATTTTTTTTCTATAACCGATACTTTCTGTTTAAATCCGCCCTCTAGTCCTAAAACGAACAATCCCAATCCCCTAGAGTCCAAGACGTTGTATTCATTTCGGACTCCAGTAATCACGCGCTCAATTGTTCCCTGTAGCCACTGAACACCATTACAGAACCAGACTTGCTGACCCTTAGAAAATTTTGGAGCGGTGGCTTTTGGTGGCTTTTGGTGGCTTTCAGTAACTAAGTTTTTTTCTGAAGCGGTTAGTCGTGGTGAGTTTTGGTTAGTTCTCAGCGGTATTCTTTGGTATTCAACGGTATTCTTAATCAGTTCCTTTTGGTTCCTTTCGGTTCCTTTTTCAGGGACGATCATCTGCACTAATAATTGAGACTTAAGAGAAGCTGTAGACTGTTTTACTGATCCTACAAATCGTTCTAGAACTACTGCTAAATCTTCATCCTGAGTCTGTCACTGTATCGAGTCTGTGAGTGTGTTGGATAACTGATAACCCGCGCTAACGCTAACTCTACAATCTGAAAGAATTAAATATTTTTGCTCTCTATCGCTCTCGTATGTGGGAAAAAGTATCTGACCCATAACGACATCTCGGCGGTTCATACGCTTAGTAGTTAAAGGTGTGAACTGGTTGTTAGAGTTTTGCTGTGTATGCTTTTTAGCTTGTAAGAGTTTTTTGATGAGTGCAGTGAAGTTAGGTAGTTCTTTTAGGTATTTGAAGAATGTTTTCTTACTAACTCCGCAGTGACGTTTTAGAGCTTCAAAGATTTGATTTTTTGATGTGAAGCTAAACCCATTTGTTATCCAGTCCATCAGGATGCGAGTAAGCTTATTCACTGTTTTGGTATGTTTTGCCAAGTTCTGGTTTGGTTTAAGTTCTTCTGTAGGCTTCTGTAGGCGATCGCCATAATAGCTATAGTTTTTATCTGCCCATCTTGCTAAGTCTCTACTGCGTCGGTCTATTTCGTGCTGATGATGACAATGCTCTCGATAGCCCGGCATAGAGATAAAAGCTTGTTTAATCAATTCTGCCTGATGTTCCACGTCACCCGGATATAGCATTCGTAGTCTTCTGGCTAAATTAAGCCCGATATCGTTAGTTTGGGAGGCATCGGTAAAACCAAGGATACAAAGTTCTAAATGTTCTTTCTCAATCTCTCCTATGGTTCCTTTGCCGCGTGGTTTGAAGAATTTAGGACGATTCTCTTTTTGGGAGTAATAGTCTACGGTTGCCTGCCATTCGTCTGGACATTGTTGAGCTTGTGCCCACTCCCAATGGTGGCGGTATTCGGCAAGGGTTAACCCGATAGTCTCACCATCGCTATTCAGAATTTCAAACCCCTTTTGGCATGGCATCCGAAAAGCATTGTGATCGCTAATCCAATCGGATTTAATTCCCTTGGGTGCTTCTTTGCCACGGTTTACCCATCGCTTCACATTGGGCGATATTTCCAAATGTCCGTTCTCGATTTGATAATCTGCATCGGTCAAGATAGATGCTGCTGTTAATGAGGCTTTCCAGCTTGGTATCGGTTCAGGTAGTGGAATAACTAACCAACGCCCCTCAGACTCACTAGAACGGCATAGAACAGCCCCCGGCAAGCCAGCAAGCTCGAATATCTCTTTTAGATGATCGCCCTCCTGTAAGCTCCAATAACGTCCGCCAAAGTCTAGGTCAATGCGAAGATCATGTACGACTGCGCCGGGGCGGGTGGCGATAATCGAATTTTCATCACGCCAATAGGAGATCGCCTTCTCTGGGATAAGCGTTCGGTGCAAGGTCACATAGCCTTGATTCTTAGAGTTAATTGCTGGTGCGGATAGGTTCGGATAGATGGATAGTAACCATTGCTCATCATCCGTGATCGTCCCTACCCCACCAATTACGGGGGATAAGGGGATCATTATTCAGCGAAGCCTCCTAGATAGCAACCTATCTCCGGCGATCGCTCAGAACCTCGATTCAAGCTATAATTCAGACACGAGGGGTCAAACCCTGCACGAGCATTAATACCTAAGCAAATATCCGAAAAACAACACTTCCAGTGACGACAATCAGGATTTTGTACTACACTACGGGTATATAAAAACATTAAAAAGTGTCCGTTCACTTTTGGGTGACGGATGCGTTTTGGGAAGACAAAGGACGCGATGAGGGTAGGATTTCGGAGCGTCTTTTGTCGTTTTCATATGTAAATGCCCCCTGAGATTAGGAGTCTTGGTTTTCTTCATAGAAAGATTTCCGGAAGTTAGACATAATGATTTCAGTCAGGGTAACGCCTTCTGATTTTGCAGCTTGCCGAATCAAAATCTCTTCAGATTCAGGAATGCGGATTGAAATCGGAGCGCGGCTTTTTTCTGACATAGTGGTTGGAAAAACAACTCTACCTATTGTAGTACGATTTTTTGTTTGCAACCATCCTAGTGATCGCTTTACATATACTTTTCAGCTTTTTGAAAGCAATTAGTACAGAAGACTACATCACACTACATAAAGCGTGTCTCATGTAAGAACCAATAATTTAGGTGGTCACTCTTACTTTTCCTCTACATATTCTTTGATTAGTTTGATTAATTCCGTCCGCATATCAGAACCAGATAAAGCGCATTTGGCTTTGAACTGAAGCTTTAAATCGTTCGGAATCTCAGCTCGAATACTCACTAATTTTTCCTTCTCTGTCATTGGTTGTAATGGCTATTTTGCGGTTTTACATAATTTTGCCATTGCTTCATTGTGGCGTAAATTTGCTTGATTCACAACAGCCCTAATATTGCACAAATGTACATTTGTGTTATTTTGCGTATAGACAACCATTATGTTTCCGTTTTGATTCGCTCGGAAATGGAGGTGAAACCAAGTGGTAGTAGTTCAGATAGAGATTTGCGCTGACCCTCCGCATCTTGTTGCCAATCGTCTAGGGGTTTCCATTAGAACTCTCACAGGATGGCGTAAAGATTTGCGCAAAGTATTATCCAAAGCTGAGTTTGATTGGTTTCCTAATGAACCCAGCATTAATCAAAAATCAGAAAAAGCCCTTGCTACTTACCAACAGCTCATTAAGCAACTGGGGAAAGCAAAGGCGAAAGAACATTTGAAAATTTACGGAGTTTAGTTATGCCAGCTATTTCAGGTTCCAAGAAAACTGAGATTACCGATGCTCTCGTTAAGCATGGTTGCAGTCCCACTGATGAGGCGATCGCCGCCATCATTGCCATGAGAAAACAAGATGGTCGTATTTCAGTCGCGACAGCCTGTAAACGTTATGCCGAATCAGTCGGAGTCAATCACCATACCCAAACCCGTACCCAATCCAGAGCTACCCAAGGTGCAAACATTCAAAGTCAAATCCTAGATAATGCTGCCCGTGGTCTCGCGACTCAGATGAAACAGTATGTCGGTGCCAAAGCGATTGATTATCTGATGGAAGACTTAGCCGCTGGGGATTTAGGTGAATACTTTGACCAGTCTCTTTCGGAAGCTTTCGGAACCTTTGGTGCTGTACTTGACGCTGAATATGTGGCGATCGCCGGGGGTGAGCCTAGCCCTTTGTCGCTGCCTGCCTGTACCGATGTGGAGGATGCTGCTTAATGCTTAAGTTTTTCCAGTTATTCAGAATGCAGTCTTTCGAGTGGGAACCAATGCCCGCTGGCTGTCTCGTAATGCTCTAAAAGGTTTGGGGATAAAGATTTGACCGTCCTATCCCCTCACCAAATGACCGTGAAGTCACATAGGAATTTTAACAATGTCAGAACCTCCAGTAACTGCGTCTTGGGAATTTGACCAAAACCGATTCATTCCCGTCGCCAAAACCACCGACTCTAAATCCACACCAAAAACAAAAAACGACAGCTCACCTCTATTAGGACTGGCAATCATGGCGATCGCCGCATTGCTATCAGGTACAGCTTTTTTTTGGTTAGCGGGTCAAGCCTTCAACGAATGGACAGCAGACCGCGAAACCAGCGCACGAACAGAACTAGCCCGTATTCGCAGTTGCATTAATTAATCAGACAAACAGTATGGAGCGGCGGGTTAATGCCCGTCGTTAGTTTTACCAATGGGATTCAACATTAGACGTTTAAACAAAGCTAAGCGCCAGCTCGATAAGGTAAATCGAGAAAAGGATCTTGCCCGTCAGACTTTGAAAATTGAGGGACAGATTGCCATCGGAAAAAAGCAAATTTCGCTGATGGAAAAGACTCAACAGAAATTAGTGAAAGCAGAGATTAAGGGCATGGAACAAGGCTTAAAAAAGACATTGCCCGCGCTGTTGGAGTCGAGACAGCAAGCGGGGTCACAGCAGATATCGGGCTATCTCCAGAGCGTCCGACAGAGAGCCCAGAAGTAATTGAAGTGGAAGTAATCGAAAAATGAAAATTGCTTATTTTGTCGGCGGTTGTCTAGGGGCGATCGCCGTTTCTAATTTCCTGAAAC
The DNA here is from genome assembly GCA_964638765.1 of uncultured Synechococcus sp. GTDB lineage: Bacteria > Cyanobacteriota > Cyanobacteriia > Cyanobacteriales > MRBY01 > MRBY01. Next base: position 4,440 of record CAZXBK010000120.1, read on the forward strand.
TGACTGTACGAATAGTTCCTAGCCTTACTCATCCCACTGTAGTTATTTTGGGCGTAGTAGTGCTCATTGCCCTTGCTGTGGCGTTGTTTTGGGATGATATGGAGCAAGGTTTAACAGGATGGTTTGTCGGTATCTGTGCGCTTGGTTTGGGGGTGATGCTCGGTGCTATTTAACAAGCCATTGACGGAACATGATGAAACGTGGCGTGATTGGGCTGTGGTCGCTTGTCTATGGCTCTATTCCCTTGGTTGCCTTAGTGGCAATGCTCTGGATTTTGCTCGGTTTAAATATCTGCGATGGGCATTATCGGGAATGTCTGCAATCAGTGCAGGTTTGGGAGTAGCTAAGGTGCGTCAAATCGATGTGCGATCGCCCTACGTTGCTCAGAGAGAAGTGATGCGGGGTGATTTATTTCTAGAGACTCAAGCGATGCAGCTCCAATCTTTTCAGCCGCAAACGCAGCTACCTGCACTTATGCCAGCCAATAGTAGCGACGGTAGCTATCTAGTGCCCTTCAATATTGCAGAGTTTTTAGATGAAGTAACAGGCGTTGCAATCCTTGGTAACTCTGGTTCTGGTAAAACTTCTTTAGCTCAGTACATTGCGGGTCATTTGCCACCATCGCAGGTGTTAATCCTTGACCCCGATGCTGATCATGATGATGAGTTTTATCCATGGGGTGAGCTGACCGTCATTAATGACTATGAGCAAATCATCAAACAGATGGGCAAGCTCTTAGACTTATTGGAACAACGGGATAAAACGCCGCTGGTAGTTATCTGCGATGAATTTCCAGCAGTACGGGCTTATGCTAAGCAAATTGGGTCAGACATTCCCGATAGATTCATCCTGCAATATGGCAGTCGTGGCAGGAAGCGTAAGAAGTTCCCAATCTTTCTCAGTCAGTCGGGAAATGTGAAGTCATTGGGGCTTGATGGGCAAGGGGATTTTCTAGAGAATTTCGCACTAATTCGACTACAAAAGATTGCTCGTAAATATCTCAAGAATCACCCTGATAGAACTATCCATGAACTGAGTAAGGCGATCGCCTATCCAATGCTTATTGGCGATGAAATAGTCGTTCATCCGACTCATGGCGGCTACAATCAAGCTCGAAAAAACTTGCCGCCGCAAAACCTTAAACCGCTGATTTCCTTGCCGATAACAATTCCCTTGGTAGGGGACGATAGCCCGATTCTTCCCTCTACGACCGTAGACACACCACCGGACACAGACACAAACCCGACACAATGGCTAGAACACTTATATCGCATTGATTTTCAGCGAGTAGACACACAGACACAGGGACACAATCAAGCCCTAATCACCTGCCCTGAATGCGGTTCTACAGACACAAAAGGGAACGGTTATTACAAGGGGCAACCCCGCCGCCGCTGTAAATCCTGTGGGAAATCTTGGGTGATGGAATGAGGGAATCTGGAGGGGCGATCGCCGCTGATATCTCAATTAACGACTAAAGCTCTAAACGCTACGCTCAAACTAACAAAACCCGCTCAGGCTAGTACGCCAGCATCCTCAAAGTAGCGGGTTTTTCTGTATTCATCAGATATTTAAAACCTGATCAGGTTCTGCAAATGCGAAAATAGAGTTATGGAATCGGTGAGCTTAAGGAGCAGTCAGAATGTACTCAGCTTCAGAAATCGCTAAATGTTTTATTCACTATGCCAACCTCGAAGAGGACGGTTTAGTGACTAATCTTAAGCTGCAAAAATTGCTCTATTACGCTCAGGGTTTTCACCTTGCCCTATTCGATCAGCCCTTATTTCCAGAAAGCATCGAAGCTTGGCAGTATGGGCCTGTCGTACCTGAGGTTTATCACAATTACAAATCCTGTGGACGTAACCCTCTCCCAGAGCCTACAGACTTTAATCCTGAAACTATTGAACCCGAAACCCATGAACTCCTAGATGAAGTCTATGGAGTCTTTGGGAAATACACAGGTACAGTCCTAGCGAATCTCACCCATCAGGAAAAGCCTTGGTTAAGCACTGAACAGAATCAAGTGATTAGCCATGACCTCATGCGAGATTACTTTAAAACTCAGCTCGTTACTGCTGCTTAATGGGTAAGGGGAAAAAGAAACGGATAAAATCACCTTCTATCCCCAAATCACGGGTAAAAGGTCGCATTGGTGAACCTTCTCCCGAAAAAATTCTTAATTACGATGATTGCCATCCTGTTTTTTGTCTTCGGTATCTACAGGATGGTTTTAATTTAGAAGCCTGTAACCAACGTCAGCAAGCGGATTTTGCTAAGGCTTTGAGGAAACGCAGTCAGATGACATGGCGACAAATTTGGGCAGCGGATCGCCACGGTCTAGGGGCTGAAAAGATTTTCAGAGACAGCATCAAAGCTCCTATCCCTCCGCACATCACCGAAGATGTGGGGTTCTTTATTGCCCTACGGTTTTCAGGTAAAGCCCCGATGGTCGGTTATCGCATCAAGGATATTTTTCACATCGTTTGGCTAGACGCAAAATTCACTCTCTATGACCACGGCTAAATCAGTTTTTCTCATTCAAGGTAGGTAAAGCCTCCACAATCCTCACCGTCTCTAGACTCACCCGCACAATCCGCTTCACCAAATCGACAATATACCGGGGGTCTTCACTCCAGTCATTCGGGTCATTGATGATGCCACTCTTTTTGTCTTTTTTGACTTGATATCGCTCCATAATCCATTCCAGAGCTGATTTACCGTTCACGATGTAGTCATAGGCTTTTTCGGGAATCTCTGACAGGGTGATTTTGCTGTTATAGATAATCGTGGTTTTGTCCTTATTCCGTTTACCAAAGCGCATCTTTTCCACTCGGTAATCGGCATCCTCTAATTTCAGTTCCGATTGATATTCCTTGAGGGGATAGGGTTCTATGGTTTCGTAGTTTAGATGCCAGTGGGCTAACTCCCGTCCTGCTTTACTGAATGCCCAAAAGTCTTCAGCGTAGGGGATACGGGGTAACATTTTCTTGAGGTCAGCGGCAAAGCGTTGTTTATATTTTGGGCTGTGCAGGATGCCGTAAACATAATAAAAAATGTCTTCTTTGGTGATGGTAGTATCGCTGTATGTCTGCTGGAAATCGCCTAATATCTCATCAGGAATATTTTCTTTTTTGGTGTAGCCTTCCTTCTCAGCTAAAAAGGATAACTGGTCTGTTTTATCTGCTTTCTCATAGCTATAGAATGAAAAGCATTGATTTTTTTGTACGATATCCAAATTAGGAAGTATGTTCGTAACCAATGCAGAAAAACCTTTTTGTGAACCGACACCACTGACACAAATTACAATATTCTTTGACTCTGGAATGGGAAACATTAGTCTAGTTTTTCCCATAGTTTCAATAAATGCATCTGAGAAATATAAGTACTCTTTTGTATATGGTCTATATAAAGATTTTCTTGAGCAATCTTGAAATGAATGACTAACAAGCTTTTTAAGATCTTTTTTAAGACTTCTAGACCAACTAATTTTAGAAGGATCAGTATTAATAATCTTTTCTAAATTTACATTTTCTCCCTGTATTAATAATGTCTCTACTTGTTCATTGTAAAAACTGATCATCTCAGTCATATTTTTCTGAACTGATTGGAGAGAAAAATTATAGCTCCATGCATCTCGATTAGTTACCAAACCCGGAGAGTAAATAGAGAAAATAGATTTTTTATTTTTCTTCTTATCTCCTAAACGTAAGAATTTGCCAAATGAAGGATCTCTTTGATTAATCCAGTCATGGCTATTATTAGGCTTTATTTCACGCCATTTTATTCCTTTTATAGTTTGAATTTTCTCAATAAGATTTAGCTTTTCTTCACGGCTTAAGTAGTCTCCAATATCATGATAAAAAATCTGAGTTTTTTGTGTTTTATCAGGATTTTTAATCAGGCAGATAATTGCGACACCTGTTTGACAAGCCGACCCAAAAATTTTCCCTCCTTCTTTTTTCCAATCACTAACTCTCATATCTCCTTTGAGGTTAAAACAATATATACTGCTAAATTCTTCTGCAAAACATTTTCGTAAGCCATCAGAGTGACCTTTATCAATAAAGTTATTATTAGTCACATAACAAATAATTCCTTTGTCTTTTACCCGATCACTCGCCCATCTTAATGCTCGAATTTCAGAAGAATATAGTTTACTTTTTAAAGCTGCATTTGAATTGTCAACATAAGTCTTTTCAATCAGATAATCTAATTGAGGATACTTTAAATTTTGATTATTATCATTTTGGTTTTTTTGACCTGCTGAATAAGGAGGATTCCCCACAATCACCCGAATATCATTTTGCTTTTGGCGTTTAACTCGCTTGTTATTCTCAGGAAAGATTTTTTCTAACAGACTGCCATCCTTTTCAAACATCTGAAATGTATCTGTCAGAACAATCCCATCAAAGGGAGAATAATCTGTGTCAGCAAGGAAATGATAAGCCGCTTCGATATTGATCGCCGCGATGTAATAAGCCAACAAAACAATCTCATTGGCGTGTAATTCCTTCTCAAACTTACGGGTTAAATCTTTCGGCTCAATCAGACCACTTTGCAGCAACCGCACGATAAACGTACCAGTACCCGTAAACGGATCAAGTACATGAACCCCTTCATCCGTTAACCCGACCCCAAATTCTTGTTTTAGAGCCACATCCGCACTGCGAATAATAAAATCCACCACTTCCACAGGCGTGTAAACAATCCCTAACCGCTCTGCCATCTTGGGAAACGCATTACGGAAAAACTTGTCATAAAGCTCAATGATGATGCGCTGTTTGCCTTGAGCATTATCAATACCCGCTGCCCGTTCCCTGACACTGGCATAGAACTTTTCTAACTTTGCCGTTTCCTTACCAATCGCCTCACCCTCCAGTAAATCCACCATGCCCTGCATCACCTGAGAGACGGGATTTGATTGGGAGAATGGATAATCTTCAAACAGCGCATCAAAAACAGGTTTCGTTATGAGGTGCTGGGATAACATCTCAATCGCATCATCTTGGGAAATACTGGGATTTAGATTTTCCTGTAACCCCTCTAAAAACTCATCAAATGCTTGACGATGCTTATCCTCTGGACTTTCCAGCAAAGCCTTAATGCGACTAACATGACTTTCCGCAATTTCCGCCACGTCATTAGCCCAAGTCTCCCAATAACGCCTGTCTCCACATTTGACCACAATCTTTGCGTAGATTGCTTCCCGCCATTCCTCCAAATTCGGAAAAGCCATTGCCAACTGACGATAGGTAGCCCCCGCTTCCTTTACCTTATTCGGGTCAGTCGGATCAGTTTTGCTGTTACCCGAATCATCCTCTAGACCATCATCAGGTTCACCACTAACACTAACCCCAATAATGTTGATTTGAGACGGTTTCGCCTTATTCAGTTCGATTTTATTAACCGTCGCATTAAACCGATCATCATGTGCCCTCAGAGCCTGTAAAACACTCCAGACTACCTTATATTTCTTGTGATTTTTTAGAGCTTCCTCCGGTGGCACATCAGCAGGAATCCCAATCGGCAAAATGATGTAACCGTACTTTTTTCCCTCAGCTTTCCGCATGACCCGCCCGACTGACTGCACCACATCTACTACGGAATTACGGGGATTTAGGAACATCACCGCATCGAGGGCAGGCACATCCACCCCTTCCGATAAACAACGGGCATTGGACAAAATCCGACAAACATTACCCTGATCGCGGGTATCTGCTTTTAACCAGTCGAGTTTCTGATTTCTCTGGAGAGCATTCATCGAACCATCCACATGGTCAAGCTCACAATCCAAGATGTCTTCATTGGGGTGCGATCGCCGATACTCATCCACAATTTCTCCAAACAGACTCACCACTCGCTTAGAATCCTTGATGGAACTGGAGAATGCCACCGCCCGCCGCATCGGAGCAAGGTCATCGATACTATTGCCACCAATGTCTTCTAACATTCGCTTCGATAGACCATTCCAACAGCCCGTAATCCTGACTGCATCCTCTAGGTTTAGCTCATCATTGGCATCCGCTAACTGGTGCTGAAACGTTTTACTGACGTACTTTTCATCCACTGCCAAAACCAAAACTTTGTAGTCTGTCAGTAGACCCGCCCCCACTGCTTCCGAAAAGCCTAGACGGTGTAACTGTTTCCCATAGATCGCCTCATCATCCATTGAGCAGATCACCGCGTCCGCTTCTTTAGCTTGAGACTTTGTACCATCGCTGTAGATTTTGGGAGTAGCAGTCATATAGAGCCGCTTTTTCCCTTGGATAAACCCCTGATCATGTACCCGCACAAAATAGGATTCATCATTACCCGACAAAGTAACCCCGGTGGTGCGATGGGCTTCATCACAAACAATCAGGTCAAACTCCGGCAAACCTTTTTTCTGAGCATCGGCGATCGCCTGAATCGATTGATATGTGGAGAAAATAACCGTTAAATCTTTCTTGCCCTGAGATGCTTTCACCTGATCGGCGATCGTCTGAGCATCGGTAGTAGCAGGCAACGCCAAATCATAGGTGTGAATATCTTCGGAATCCGACTTTTTCTTTGTGACTTTCTTATCCGAACAAACCGCTACTGAGTGCAAACTAACCTCAGATTCTGCTGACCATTCCCGTAGCGTTTGAGAGAGTAGCGAAATCGACGGCACAAGGAAAAGAGCCATGCCCTCTTTCGGCACGAAGGTTTCTGTGATTTTCAGAGATGTAAAAGTTTTACCCGTCCCACAAGCCATGATCAGTTTGCCCCGATCCTCGGTCTTGAACCCTTCGATGACCTTACCTAAAGCCTTAGTTTGATGGGGTCTGAGTTGCTTTTTAGCCCGTAGCGTAACCTTCTCAGGATGCTTCAGACTGAAGGCATTCCAATCAATGACGCTATCCGCTAAGTCCTGTACCCGTAACCGTGACACTGGAATTTGCTGACCCTGTAAAGCTTTCTCAGCGTGTTTACTCCAGTTATCGGTAGTCGAAACAATTAAGCGACTGGTGAAAAGATCCTTACCCGAAGCCGTAAAGAATGAATCAATGTCATGTTTCTCAAGAGTATGGCTAGGGTCATAGAACTTACACTGAATCGCACAATAGCCGAACCCATCTGCCCGTTCTGCCACCAAATCAATTCCTGTATCCGCTTCACCACCGCGCTTCGGAAAATCCATCCACATCCACACTTCACTGAACTGATCACGGTAAAGCGGGTCAGTCTTTAAAAACTGGAGGATTAACCGTTCAAAGCGATCGCCCAAATCACGATTAGAAGTTGCAGCTTCTCTAAACTCTGCCAAGATGTCGTGAATGGTGGTCATGGTTCCGGTCTGTGGTGTAGTTCGTGTTTATTGTCAGACCAAAGCATGATACGAGAAAGCAATTGCGACAGAAACTTTATTTTTTAGGCAGGCGATCGCTCTTCACTTGTTATCACGATGTCTTTGCCCGAAACCTTAAGGGTTGTAGCAGCTTGTCAAGAGTTTCCAGCAAGTTGATGTGCTTTTATCAACTTAAGCCTTAGTAAAGTACAGGTACATAGGAATAGAGCGGTTGAGTGATCGCCAACAACCCCCCAATCAATAAGTCTCTGCTCATCCTAAATCGTCCAATTTGACCGATTTTGTCCGGTCTAAAAGAGCATTTCCTTTATCACGTAATTTTGGTGATGGCACTGTATCACCTTCCAAACCTTTACCAAGGTACTTAGACCGAAGCTTTCCATCTTGCCGATAACGCAAATACCAGTAGTAATGAACTTTCTTTCCAGACTTGATCGGCTTCAGTTCATAACAACCATTCACACTCGCCAACTTCTGATCATCACGGCGACGATTTCTTTCCTTCTCAACAGCGATCGCCAATGCCTCTAATTCTGTGTCGCCTAACTCTGCAATCGATAATCGTAAATCTTCAAAACTTGTGCTCATGTGTTAGGGAACAACTTATAAAATTGTGTTCCCTAATAGTTTACTAGATTTCAATGTAATTTGCTGACCCATCAGTTTCACTCGCATGAAGATAACGGCTAGTGATTGCGATGTTTCCATGCCCTAGGGAACTGCTCAAAAGATTCAAGTCACAACCGTTATCTAAGCTGTGTGTCGCGTGGCTATGGCGTAAATAATGGGGGGTTGCTTTGATGTACTGATCGTCGCCTAACTGCTTAATGATGCGATAGACCTGAACCCGTGACAGCTTACCGCCGTTGTTCCCTTTACGACTGCTGAAAACATATTCAGAGTCGCTATTTTTGCGGAGCTGTAGCAAGTCAGTGTAGAGATTTGCGGGAACAATCAAAAATCTAATCTTGCTGCCTTTCCCAGTAACTTTTAACTTGATACCGTTGTCAGTTTGGGTGAAATCGTCCCATTGCATCTCGATCAACTCACTGACCCGCAAACCAAGACTATATAGAGTCTTAGCAATCATTTCATTTCGGAAAGTATCGGCACTATTGGCGATCGCCTTAACCTGAGTCTTGCTTAAAATTCGTTCCACTCTGCAATCATTCTCCTTTGGTTGTTTCAGTAGCTGCGCGGGGTTCACTGGGATATAACCAACCTTGTGGGCAAAACCAAACAGAGACTTAACCACCGCGATTTTATTACGCTTCGTATTCTGACTCTGACCCCCTAACGAGTCCATCCAGTGCAGCAAATCATCGAAAGTAATTTGATTGAGTGGCTTGTCAGTGAATGAACGGAATTGCTTAACCACATAAAAATAAGTTTTCTGAGTTGCGGGGGATTTTTGAGCCGCCCACAAAGTCAAAATCTGATCGTCTGTGGAAGCAGTGGTTATTTTTGGCTGTTGGTTGTTTTGCACTAAAAGCATTGTCTTACATTTGTAGTTTAGAAGAAATTTGAAAGTAACTAAATTTTGGTTTTGTTACATTCAGCGGATTTTTTAAAATGAGCAGTTTTTGTCTTGCTCAGGACATTGGTTAGGCGATCGCCACCATCACTGCATCATGCAGCTCACCCTTAGTGAGATTAGAAACTGACTTACCAGCAATCTCTTTAACCCGTGCCTGTAAATCGTTCTCTCTCACAAATTGGCGTAAACCACGAATAGAGTTAGGCAATTCAATAGCGGGGGGATTATCTCCGGTGCAACTGTGGCGACTACCTCCACAACTTCCGAGACGGTTTGGGCGATCGCTGCCTTGTGGCGACGGCAAATAGAAGCCATTGATTGATTGATGAATATAGCAACCATATATACAGCGGTAAAAGCGAATGTAGCGAGAATAAGTACGTTAATCATTTATCTAAATCCTTTACCTTGTCTTGTCTGTAGCGGTCTAGGGCGTTGTAGTGTTTTGCCCTTCTGTATTTCCAGAATACCATAGAACCAGATTTA
>CAZXBK010000121.1:0-5736 GCA_964638765.1 uncultured Synechococcus sp.
TAGCCTTTCATCTGTAGAGTTTTGAGCCATGTCACCAGCAATACTCAGTTGTTTAATCAACACTCTAAATATAACTTTTCAGGGAATCTGTGATCTCGCTACAAGGGTAATTCTTGAGTTTGGTGGAATATTTGAGCCAGCTTCACGATTTCAGTCACCGAACCAGCAGACCAATTACCTTCCACACTACGGTTTTGAGAAACTAATACCCGAAGCTCATAATTGCCAACTAAACCATCAATTTCTAGCCAAATTAAATCGCTTTCCGCTTCGATATTGATATTTTCTTCGGCCATCAATTCGAGGGCGATCGCCTCGACAGTTTCAGCGAGCTGGGTGAGTAGGCGACAAAAATCTGTAAATTCGGCCGCTGTTAATTCCACAGCCCAATCATCAGCTCCAACTAATCCTTGGAAAGGGCAAGCGGGATCAGGATTCCAACCGATGCGCCAACCCTCACCTTTTTTTAGGATTCGCCCCATTCATCTTCCTTTGGTTCTTCGTAGCCAGAGTCGCGGCCATACATGTAGGTCACTGAGCGGAATTTCCAGATTAATCCATCCGACAAAGCTTCAGGATGATATCGCCACTCCCAGTTGCCTGCGGCAATGCCGGGAGTATTCATTTTTGCCTCTGACCCAAGACCTAACAAATCCTGTAGTGGGAATACCGCCAGATTCGCAACCGAACCCATCGCCAACCTCGTTAAAGCCCAGTGAATACCTTCTTCGCCAACGCAACCGAGGTATTCAGTGACGCGGGATTTTGCGTCATCGTCCCGCTTATCAAACCAGCCCACTGTTGTGTCATTGTCGTGGGTGCCGGTGTAAACAATGCAGTTCCGATTGACGTAATTAAACGGTAAAAAAGGATTCGCGCGATCGCTGTCGAAGGCAAAATGGAGAATTTTCATCCCCGGCAAATTGTACTTATCCCGCAGTGCCTCCACTTCAGGCGTAATGACCCCCAAATCCTCCGCCACAATCGGCAAATCACCGAGAGTGTCCTTCAGAATTTGGAAAAATGCATCTCCCTTCGCCTTCACCCAACGACCATTCATCGCTGTAGTTTCGCCCTGCTGAACCGCCCAAAATCCTTCAAAACCACGGAAGTGGTCAATGCGCACAATATCGACAAAAGCCAACATCGTTTTCACCCGCTCGATCCACCAAGCGTAATTAGTGCGAGATAGATTACGCCAGTTGTAGACAGGATTACCCCAGAGTTGTCCAGTTTCGCTGAAGTAGTCGGGTGGTACACCAGCCATCCATTTCGCTGCACCTGTTTTGTAATCGAGGCGGAAAATCTTCGGATGTCCCCAAACATCGGCACTGTCGTGGGCAACATAAATCGGTAAATCACCAAAGATACGAATACCCTTGTCGTTGGCATATCCCTTAAGGCTTGACCACTGCCGGAAAAATTCTGACTGGATATATTTGTGGAAAAATACCGCTTCTTTCATTTCTTCGCGCTTGAGGGCGATCGCCTCAGTTTCGCGCCATGCTAATTTCGGTTCCCACTGAAACCAAGATTTACCGTCATTTTCTTCTTTGATCGCCATAAACAGCGCATAATCTTCGAGCCAATAGGTTTGATCCTCACAGAACTCGATAAATTGCTCTTTGCGCTCTGCTGTGGCTGAGGTGCGAAACCGTTCACTGGCTTTTTTGAGCAGCGGCATTTTGAAGGCGATCGCCTTGTCGTAGTCCACTGCCTCGTTAGAAAATTCTGGCGCACTATCAAGATCACTCTGATCCAGCAAACCTTCCGAGGCTAACCATTCCAAGTTAATCAACATCGGATTTCCCGCAAATGCCGAGTAACAAAGATAGGGAGAATTTCCAAAACCCGTCGGACCTAGCGGCAATACCTGCCAAACCTGTTGACCACTCTTCGCGAGAAAATCAATAAAACGATAGGCTTCAGCACCCAAATCTCCAATACCAAAACGTCCGGGCAGAGAGGTTGGATGCAGTAAAACACCACTGGCACGACGATCAAACATATAGTCAAGCAACAAGTTGAAATTTTCTATACTCGCAATGGTAACAGCGCTTTTTGGTCGCGATCCTCTGTCTAACGATTCCTAACGTGTTTTCGTTATGATTCGCAGATATGAGATTCGTTGTACTAATTTTTGTGAGTGTTAAACGAAAATACAGCCTTGGGATACTTGACGCTATTTTTGTGTATTTAGCGTTAGGAATAGTGACATTATTAATGATTGAAAATCAATAAAATAATTCTCTTAAATACGTTCTTTATGTTCGGCGATCGCCGCTTCACAGATTTCTGTAATCGCCAACGCTTCTACACGTTCATAGGTGTAAGGTCTACGACGATTAACTAAATTCCGACCGTCCCACATTTCTACGAAAACAACAGAATGGGATGTGCTATTGCGGAGACAAGATTGAATATCTGTACGAATTAAAGAATGCTCATCGCCGTTATCTAATTCTTCTTTGTACCAGCCATAGATGCGCCCATCACTCGCTAAATCCATTGCTTCACTGAAGGCTTGATTTTCATATTGCAGGGCTTGGGAGCGCTCATATAGTCGTGACGCTTGGAAAAACAATGATGTCCATTTTTTGTCAGGAATCTCGGCAGGGTAAGATTGATAATTTTTTGTGGGTAAAGCATCTAAGTCAAATGTCTGCGCCTGAACCACTGCTGGGGCGATCGCCACACTCAGTAAACTAAATAAACTACAAATCTTTTTCATGAGAGTTAAGTCAAGGACACCATCATTGATTACTTGTTTACAATCACACACTTTCCTATGGCTCTATATGAAACTTCAGTAAGGTTTTGGCAAATCGAGAGGCAGAAGTATCGGCTCTCTGTTTAAAATGACGCGATTTTCAGCAAATACCGATATGATCAAACGAATTTCCTAGTGTGAGTTCGTGATCAATCATGTTTAGTTTGTCCAGAAAATTTCATCAGCTACACCAATCGGTTTATACCTCGGCGGCGATCGCCCTAGTTGTCGGCGCGACTTTGGTCGGTTGTAATCCTGCTCCTGAGACGAATACAGGCACAAGCACCGACACAGAAGAAGTTGCGACTAGTGCTGATAGCCGGATTTTGGTGGGGACAACAGCGCAACCCCGAACGATTGATCCTGCCGATAGCTACGAAATTGCCGGACTAAACATTATCTATAACGTCACCGAAAGTCTCTACACCTATGATGTCGGTACAACGGAGGTCGTCCCTCTTCTCGCTACGGCAATGCCGACCATTAGCGACGATGGCCTGACCTATACAATTCCCTTGCGGGAAGGCGTAAACTTCCACGATGGCGAAGGATTTAATGCCGAGGCGATGAAATTTTCCCTTGACCGCTTTATCCAAAATCAAGGTAAACCATCTTTTCTCCTCGGCGACATTATTGAAAGCGTTGAAGCGACCGGCGAGTACGAACTGACCATTACGCTGCAACGACCCTTTGCGGCATTTCCCGCCTTGCTAGCCTTTGCTGGAGCTAGTGCGATTTCTCCCGCTGCCTATGAAATTGGGGCGGGGAATTTTGCGCCGAATACATTGGTCGGGACTGGCCCTTATGTTTTGACGGAGTTTAATAGCGACACCATTAAGCTTGACCGCAACGGCGACTATTGGGGCGATGCACCGAAAAATGCTGGCGTTGACTTACAAATTTTTGGTAGCAACGCAGCGAACCTGTTTAATTCTTTGCGGACTGGCGCAGTGGATATTGCCTACCAATCCCTTGAGCCTGAACAAATTACCAATTTACTTGCCGATGCGGATCAGGGTACTGTCCAAGCCCTAAAAGCCGATGGCACCGCCGTAAACTTTATGGTGCTTAATCGTAATCTTGCGCCCCTTGATCAGCTAGAGGTACGACAGGCGATCGCCCATCTTATTGACCGAGATTTAATTAATGAGCGAGTTTTACAGGGACAGGCAGATCCTTTATATAGTTTGATTCCCAGCTCCTTTGCCGCCTCGGAACCGACATTCCAAGAGGTTTACGGCAATGCTAAAACTGAAGAAGCAAAAACCCTATTAACTGAAGCGGGCTTTAGTGCTGAAAATCCTGCGGTTGTGCCCCTCTGGTATCCCTCTGGCTCTACGACGCGGGGCATTATTGCTACAACCCTAAAAGAATTTGCCGATCGAGAATTAGAAGGTTTGCTGGTTTTTGAACCCAGTAGCGTTGAAGGTGCAAACTTCTTTAAAAATATTGCCCAAGGTGTTTATCCCGCAGCCCTTGGAAACTGGTATCCCGACTTCCTCGATGCAGATAATTACATCCATCCGATGTTGGATTGTGATGAAGGTGGTGAAGCAACGGGCTGTGAATCCGGCGGCGCTCAAAACCAAGGCTCTTTCTACTGGAGCGAAAAGATGAATGAGCTGATTGATGCCCAACGTACCGAAACTGATCCTGAGGCTCGTTTAGCCATTTTCGCGGAAATCCAAGAGCTGATGGCCGCTGATGTTCCCTATATTCCTATCTGGCAAGGCACAGAGTATGTTTTCGCCCAAAGTGATATTCAGGGACTGGCCGTCAATCCAAGCCAAAGTTTACCGTTGTGGCTGATTGAAAAATAAAACTCGGCGATCGCCAGCGGTGTTTTGGGACAGATTTCGAGGTAAATAATAGATCTCCTATTCCTCAGGGAGATCTTCCTCGAAGTCCGTAATATTTAATGTTTTACGGCTACGCTTTAGCTGTTTCCACAATTCTTTAATCCGTTTGTAGGCATCATCAGATCTGAGTTTGCCATTTGTCTCGAGATTGCAAATGATATTGACCTTCTTTGCAAACTCCTGCAAGTTGGCATTAAAAGCAACATTTTCTAGCTTGAAATCACCGCGATAGCTTGCTTTCGGATAAATAAATTGTTCCTTATCGGAATCCTCTGTCATGGCGATCGCCCAATGTTGTGTGCAGTTGCAATCTCTCACAGTTTAACGGAATGGCTTATGAAAGTCTGAGACCCCTATATTAACGAGCGTCGACTTTTTACCGGTTCTCAAACTATGTTCAATCATTGTTCATCGTTTATTAACTAAAGCTAGGTTTTAGGCAATAAAAAAGGTGAAACTCTTTAGTTTCACCCACCGATGACGCAATACGGTTAAAAAATTAAAAATAAAAATTAGATCTAGTCAGAAATAAAAACTTACCAGCTGGACTTTACAACGCCGGGAAGTAAACCTTGGTGTGCCCAATCACGAAGCACGTTACGGCAAAGACCAAAATCACGGTAGTAGGAACGGGGACGACCAGTTACCTGACAACGGTTACGCATGCGAGTAGGAGAACTATCGCGGGGGAGATTTTGAATCTTGCGGTGGATTTCGAGCTTCTGAAGAGGATCTTCTGTAGTTCTAAAAGCTTCTTTGAGAGCCGCACGCTTTGCTGCGTACTTGGCGACCATGCGAGCACGCTTTTTATCGCGCTCAATCATTGATTTCTTTGCCATGAAATTAATCTAATACTTTTCATATAAAGACAGCATTTTTAATTCTACACTAATCAAGCTGCTTTTATGAACGCACGGTAACGAGTCCGCCTAAGACCCTTGGGCAAAGAAAATGTCTGTGGCAATTTCTCTGGAGAGGCTCAGTAGACCTCAAGGTTGACCGTTTGCGATTATTCTAAAAGTCGCTTTTTATTTTTTGTCGTTTTTTTGAGCTACACATGGTCACTGCTAATTCTGATCAATTGGGTTTGGCGCTCCACACAACAAC
>CAZXBK010000121.1:5755-13778 GCA_964638765.1 uncultured Synechococcus sp.
CTGGCAACAAGTGACCGCAATACTCAGGTTTATGACTTAGGTCGCTCTTTAGCGGCAGAGTTACAAATTCACTTACAAGATTTTATGGCGGGTCAACCTTGGGAAGATCTCAAGTTTTTAGCCGTCGCTAAGGGTCCCGGCGGTTTTACTAGCACTCGTATTGGGGTCGTGACGGCAAGAACAATGGCACAGCAGCTTAATATTCCCCTCTACGGAATTTCAACTTTGGGGGCGATCGCCTGGCATTTGTTTTTAACGGAAATGGGTCAAAAGGTAGCGGTGTCTTTGCCTGCTCGTCGCGGCGAAATTTTTGGGGCTATCTATCGCATTACAGAACAGGGTGTGGAATCCATTGTTGAAGATCAGTTGTTTTTGCCGGAAACCTTTGAGACATTAGCCCTTGAGCACAAAGCACATGTAGGGCGATCGCCAGAAAAAATCGGTGAAACAGTTAATGCAGTTTTAGAGCTAGCGTACCTGCAATATCTTCAAAATCCAGAGTCTCCGTGGGGCAAAATTGTGCCATTTTACGGTCAACATCCCGTTCATAAAACCCAAGCTCGCTAGAGTTAACTGAGCGATTGAAATAAGCATTGGCGATAAATAGCCATCGCAGGATTATAGTCATTTCCAATAAGAATTAAAAAAATTTTCCGTAGAGATTTTGGGAGAATTTCTCGAAATGCCCAATAGCTCGTTGAAACCCCTGACCCTCTGAGAGCACCTTCCCCAAGGAAGGACATAAGGTACTCCAGTATTTATTCGAAACTACTATAGTCTTGATTTTGCTGCGCCAAAAAATCGTTTATCTACAAAAAAATCCTCCCTGAAATAGAGAGGAAGACTGCTCAATAAGCTGTGGAAATCTAGCGAGAAAAGCTACGCAACCTGACGTAAAGCGTAGTGACTTTCTGGTGTCGGATAACCCGCCTCTCCAAAGGATTCGCGAATTACTTTATTAGTATCAAAATAAACTTGCCAGTAATGATCATTGCTGCAATAGGGCCTAACTGCTAAAACAGGGCCTGCAAGATTGAATTCTAAAATTTCTACATCCGGAGCAGGGTCTTGCATGATGTTCGGAATTTTAGCGATATTTTCCTTCAGCAGGGCGATCGCCTGGTCGGGAGCAACACTATGATTGAGTTGAGCAACAAGATCTACCCGTCGATAGGGATTCGCGGAGAAATTCTGGATATTTCCGGCAAAAATAGTGTTATTGCCGACGATAGTACGAACATTATCCAATGTGTCGATGGCTGTTACGAATAAACCAATCTCTTTCACTGTACCCATTACACCGCCAGCTTCGATAAAGTCGCCGACTGCGAAAGGACGAAATAGGATTAAGAAAGCGCCCGCCGCAAAGTTTGCCAGTAAACCGCTCCACGCCGCACCAATGGCAACACCAGCCGCAGCTAATAAGGCCGCAAAGGAGGTGGTTTCGATGCCAAAATATCCCAAAATCGCGACAACCAAAACAATATTGAGCATCACCCCAACAAAATTGACGAGGTAGCGTACAAGGGTTGCATCAATATTTTGGCGCTTTAGGAGGCGGGACAGGAGACCGACACCTTTACGGATGAGCCAACTCGCAGCTAACCACAGTAAAATCGCGCCGCCTAATTTTAAAGCGAGGGCTGTTAATTGTGTTTGTAAAGTGTTGACAATGCCCGAAATTTGGGATGTATCAACTGGAACTTGAGAAAAAAACATTGGTGTTTAATATGCCGATAAAAGTCTCCTTTCACAATAATCAAGCATTTTTTTGCACGATTTATTAGCAACAAAAATCAATGATATGCAGTACTTATTCACAATTTCGGAAAAATATTTGTCGCTTTTTTCTATCAATGCTAGACCAATTTTGTAATAGGTCTGGTGCTAGAGTTCTTCACTTTACCCATAGGCTAAAAAAAGAAAAAATATTGATGAGTCACGGTGTTTTGTATCTAAATAAATTATTTTTTGTTTGTCTAAGAAAAATAAAAGTTGAATTTTGTGGGTGTTGTTTGAGCTTCAAAAAGAGAAGATTATGACAATCAATCAACGGGAAATAGCAATCGGTTTAGCACCGACAGCTCATTACCAATATGCTCAACGAGTGGGAAATCAGTTATTTGTAGCGGGTCAAGTTCCCCATAATAGTGGGGCCGAAATCGTTGGGGTTGGCGATCGCCGTAGTCAGGCAACGCAATGTTTGCACAATCTCCGTCAGCTATTGCATTTGTATGGTTTTAAGGAAACAGACATTCGTAAGCTCACCATTTATGTTGTTGGCAATTCCGCCGAATTAGCTGATGCATGGCAAGAGATTACGGCTTGGTTTAATAATAATGTCCCCCCGGCAACGTTATTGGGAGTCGCTTCTCTGGGGTATGAAAATCAACTAGTTGAAATTGATGCCACGGTTATACGAATAGGACCTTAAGATCAACGATGACAACAGTTTTTTCTGGAAATATGCAAGGCGATCGCCTTGTTTTTTATTTTTTTATTCCCGCTGGCAAACGCTATTTTGAGCAAAGATGACCCAACTCAATCACCTTATTATTTTTACTCGTTATCCGATTCCCGGCACAACAAAAACGCGACTTATTCCAGCTTTGGGAGCAGAGGGAGCAGCGGCACTCCAAAGGCAATTAACAGAACACACGCTAGAACAGGTCTCAGAACTCAATGCCAACGTTACGGTTTATTTTTCAGGTGGCACTCTTCAACAAATGCAGGATTGGCTCGGACAAGATTTACATTACCAACCGCAAACAGGGGAAGGACTGGGCGATCGCCTAATTAAAGCGATTGAACTCAGCAGGGAAGTTGGCTATTTAAAAACAGTTGTTATTGGAATTGACTGTCCAGAAATCACCGCCGCAATTTTAGAAGAAGCATTTTCGGCTTTGGAAAATCACGATGTTGTCCTCGGGGAAGCGACAGATGGCGGCTATTACCTGATTGGTGTGCGGGAGCTGAATCCTGAACTTTTTCAAAATATTAATTGGGGCACAAGTACCGTTCTTGCAGAAACTTTAGCCAAAACAAGAGAACTCCAACTAAACGAAAAAATCCTGCAACCATTGAATGATATTGATTACCCAGAGGATCTAGTTGTCTGGGAGAAAGTCCAAGCTATAAAAAACGCTGGAGAATCCGTTTAGCTTGGGAGCCATAGCCACCACCAAACAAATTAAAGTGATTCAACACATGATACAGATTGTAGAGATCCTTGCGATCGCCGTAGCCTGAGTCCAGCGGTAAAGCTTCGTTATAGCCCTTATAAAAACTAGGCGGAAACCCCCCAAATAACTCGGTCATCGCAATATCCACTTCTCGATCTCCGTAATAGGCTGCTGGGTCGAAAATCACCGGAGAGCCGTCCGAGGCAATCGCCGCATTACCCGACCAGAGATCTCCATGCACCAACGATGGCTGAGGTTGAACATCTTGGAGGATTTGCTTGATACGAGACGCAACCTTTTTGGCATCGGGAAATCCGCCACCTTTGCGATTAGCTAATCGAAGTTGATAGCCAATACGGGTTTCAGCCCAGAACTCTGCCCAGTTGTCGCACCAAGTATTAATCTGTGGCGTTGAACCAATGGTGTTATCACGATCCCAGCCAAATCGCTCCGAGCCACTGGCTTTGTGCATCGCTGCAAGTTGCCGTCCCATTTCCTGCCAAGATCCTGCACCACCAGAACCCAGTTCTAGCCAATTGAGAACGATATAACTATTGCTCTGGGTCTCCCCCCAGCAAATTGGCTCCGGCACAAGAATGCTTTTAGTTGCCGCCATCTGCTGTAGCCCCAGCGCCTCAGCCGCAAACATTTCTGACTGATTGGGACGGTTTAGCTTCACAAAATATTTCTGCCCAGAACCACTAATGCAGTAGCCATCATTAATACAGCCACCGCTGACAGAGCGCTGATTTTCAATGATAAATTCACGACCTCTCACTGTCGCAATATGATTCGCAATCTCTTGCCAAAGACTGGACATAGTACTTACCCCATTTATTTGTGTGAAACTAAAACTGACTAGGGTCGTTCCCGAACGACCCCTACAGAAATTCATGATTGTTTCAGTAGTGATTACCGTAGGGGCGTCATCGAGATGCGCCCACCTTAATTTACGCCTACACAAATTTACGCCTACACAGTAAATTTTAAGTTTGGGCGATCGCCTCAGGAGCAAGGGGAAAACCTAATTCTTCCCGTTGTGCCAAATAAAGGTGAGCCACTTTTCGTGCCATATTGCGAATACGACCAATGTAACGTGTCCGTTCTGCCACCGCGATTACCCCACGGGCATCAAGCAAATTAAAAGAGTGAGAACATTTCAGGACATAATCCAAGGCCGGCATCACTAATTCTTTTTCGATAAGCTGTTGGGCTTCTTCTTCGTACAGGGCAAACAGCTTAAAGAGTAGATCAGGGTTTGCCGCTTCAAAGTTGTAGGTGCATTGCTCAATTTCACTTTGTAGGAAAATATCGCCGTAATTAGTTGTGTCATTCCAACGAATCTTAGTGATCGCATCGACTTCTTGTAGATACATCGCCAGACGCTCTAGGCCGTAGGTAATCTCAATACAAACTGGACGACAATCGATACCACCACACTGTTGGAAGTAGGTGAACTGAGTAATTTCCATACCATCAAGCCAAACTTCCCAGCCCACACCCCACGCGCCGAGGGTAGGGGATTCCCAGTTATCTTCTACGAAACGAATATCGTGATCTTCGGGGTTGATCCCTAGTGCCTTTAAAGACTCAATGTAGATTTCCTGAATATTATCTGGCGAAGGCTTAATAATGACTTGGTATTGGTAATAATGCTGAACTCGGTTTGGGTTTTCGCCATAGCGTCCATCGGTGGGGCGGCGGCAAGGCTCAACATAGGCAACAGACCAAGGCTCCGGCCCGATCGCCCGCAAAAACGTGTGGTGACTCATCGTACCCGCGCCTTTTTCTGTGTCGTAGGGCTGAGCAATCAAACAACCGCGATCGCTCCAAAAGTTATTTAATGTGGCGATGATAGATTGGAAATTTAACGACACTTTTTCTTGCCTCAGACGCTCGTTTTCGAGTTAGTTATTGTCCCATAAGAAGATAGCATAATGGCCTATTTGCCTATGTTTTTTCTAATGGCGTGGGTAACAATCAATGTAATTTTAGGTTGGGAAATTGTTATCGGCTGCAATATACCCTTTGGTAGAGATAGGTGATTTAAAGCGGGGATCAATACCCATAAACACACAAAAGTTTCCTAAAAGTCAGTTTTAGGAAACCAAGATGACGGAATCTCAATGAGAATTCTTCGTTTTGAGAGCGTATTTTAGCTAAACGCCGGAACTAGATTTTTTTTTACTGTCCCTTCGTCAAAAATGGTTAATTCTTCAGGGGTAGAACAACGTTTGAGGTTAACGCGAATATTTTCTGCGCCTTCATTGGACAGATCTTCGAGATAGCCTGATTGCATTGAGATTGCTTCTTCTCGGCTGGCGAAAGGACCAAAGTAGTAGGTGCATTCTGGTTTTTCGGTCGTAATCTCCAGCCAGTAGGCGAGACCGACAATATCTAAAAGCGTAAGTAAAAGTTCTTTCATATTTTCCCTTGAGTGGTGATTGATCTACTCCGAAAAAATTCTTTTAGTGGATGGGGAAAAATCACTAATGCGGATCATTCCCCTTCTGTATATAACGTATTTCTCGTTTTGAAAACCGTCTTAGGGTGTATCAACGAGATTAATTGTGGTTTGCTTTGTCAGCTTTTGACGATGGATCTCATAGAGGGCGATCGCCGCTGCAACTGAAGCATTCAAACTAGGGGTTTTACCAACCATGGGGATGGATACCAGTTCATCGCAACACTTTTGGGTTAGGAGTCCCAAACCTTGTCCCTCTGAACCGATAACTAAGCCTACTGCGCCATCAAATTTCGTATTGTGTAATGTTTTACTACTGCCTGCTGCTGTGCCATAAATCCAGAATCCGGCTTCCTTTAGTTCTTCGATAGCACGACTGAGATTAATCACGCGGGCAACGGGGAAATGGGCGATCGCCCCAGCGGCTACTTTAACGACGGTGGAAGTGATCCCGACAGCACGACGTTGGGGAATCACAATGCCCTGGGCACCGATTGCCTCGGCGGAGCGAATGATTGCTCCCAAATTATGGGGATCGGTAATACCATCAGCAATGAGAATCACTGGCGCTGATGTTGCAGCTTTTGCTTGTTCGATGAGATCCGCTAACTCCATGTATTCATGGGGCGCAACCTGGGCTGCAATGCCTTGGTGAACACCACGTTCGGTGAGGTAGTCGAGGCGGGTCATATTTACTTCGTCAATGACACAACCTTGGGATTTAGCCTCTTGGAGGAGGGTATGGAATTTAGCCGAGTGGCGTAGCTTGGAAGTGACCCAAATTTTGTTAAAGGTTCGACCACTTTCTAATACGGCAAAAACGGCGTGACGACCGTAAACAAGGTCATTATCGGTGTTATTAGATTCTGTGGTGACATCGTTGTTTTGCGGAGAATCGTAGGAAGATTTTTCTGAAACGGGTTTTTGGTAGTCGCCACCATTTTTAGTGACAGGCTTTTCGCGATAGTTAGAGCGGGAGCGATCGCCTTCAAAGCGACGTTTTTTCGGGCCATAGGAACGTTTATCATTACCCCGAAAAGAACGACCATCGCGCTCAAAGCGACCGCCACCACCGCCTCTCCGATCATCATCTCGACGTCTGCCACGGTCTCCGCGTTCAAAGCGACGCTCACCATCTCTTCTATCCCGACCACGATCAGAGCGATTGTCCCGACCAAACTGATCCCCACGCTCTCCCCGGCCACTCCGGTCACCCCGGCGATCGCCTCGATCATCGCGATAGGAAGATTTGCCGTAACGTTTACTAGGTTTGCGATCACCGCCTCCCTTGCCTTTATAGGAGGATGGTTTGCCGTATCTTTTGCCGGACTCCGAACGATGGGGCTTATTCATGGATTTGTCTAGGTAAAAAAATCTAAATCGAAAAAAATCTATGGCGATCGCCATTAACTAGCATTTGGCAAACATCTGTCGCGAAGTTTCATTGCCAAACTGCTCTGGTGCAAACGATGCAAAATCAAATTCAAAGGCTTCCCACTATAGCAGGCTAAAGCTGTTTTAGTGGCAAAAGTGAGAGTAATTCTGTGAGGCGTTCTTGATTTGTTAAATACAAGTAGCCGACTAATGCTTCAAAACCTGTTGCTCGCTTATAAGTATCGATGGTGACTCGCTTGGGTTTTCCTGAAGCTGTATTTCTACCGCGTCGCACAATTTCTAGTTCTAAAGCTTCTAAGGTCGGTTCCCAAAGGGCTAAATAGGTGGCTTGGGTTTCTGCTTTGACCTCATCCACAACCCGTTGATGATGGGTACGAATACGGTTTGGCGGCGTGAGGTAATGGCAACGGATAAATAGTTCGTAAACAGCATCTCCCACGTAGGCTAATGCTGTGGGAGATAACTGCTTGAGATGCTCATCAGAGATTGATGGAATAAACAAAAAAAATTAATCGGAATTTTGATGGGTGATAGTAAAATCGCGGCTGGGTTATTTGCCGATGTTGGCGATCGCCTCATCAATGGAGTTGCGGAGAGAAAGAAACTTCTCCAAACGCACTAACTTTACAGTTTGGGTAACACGGGGATTCGTGACGACTTGCATTGTGCCGCCAGCATTCTGGGTGTATTTCACGAGCTGGACAAGGGCACCAATCCCGGAACTATCCACAAAGTCAATTTGCGCTAGAGATAAAATGATTGTGCTTGGCTTCGCATCAATCCGTTCTTTAATTACAGACGTAAAAACAGGCTCAGAAAAGGCATCTAGCAAGCCCGTTAGGCGAAAAATTTGATATTGATTATCGACGACTTCGTAAGTGCCTCTCAAACTTACCGTCAAATTTAGTGGTTCAGGAATGGCTCTTCCCTCCTCTCTCAGAACTTCAGCGTAAAGCCAATTTTATACTATCTAAGCGTCGAC
>CAZXBK010000122.1:0-13615 GCA_964638765.1 uncultured Synechococcus sp.
AAGTAGATGTACTCAAAAAATACTTTAAGTCAGGGATCTCTGACCTTTTAGATCGCTGAAAGCTTGATAAATCGTGAAAAGTCAAGAGATCAAGATATTTGTGAGATCACTAAGACTGGTTCTTTGTTACAACATATTCAAGCAGGCGATCGCCTTGTGTCGGGATCTAAAAACTGTCATCGACAGCCCCAAGAGAAACGCAACGCAGGAGTAATCCAATGACCATGGCAAATAGCAATGGATTTGAAGAAAACTTCGAAGAAATGACCCTCAGACAGCTACGTAAAGTGGCGAGTCGGCTCGGCATTAGTCGCTATAGCCGTATGCGAAAGGATCAGCTTCTTGCAGAAGTGAAACAAAAAGCTAGCAGTACTAATCCCGTGGTTGCGGCTAAAGTGGCAACCCAAGAAACTGTTAACCCCGTCAACCCTGAAGAAGAGGAAATCCAAGTGGAAGCAGCAAAGTTTGAGATTGGTCAAGATAATCCCGTAGAGGAAGATTTGGCTACCGTTGATGAGGAGCTTGGTGAGCTTCCCGGCGGTTATGGTACCAGTCGTATTGTTTTGTTGCCTCGTGATCCTCAATGGGCTTTCGCTTATTGGGATATTCCCAACGATCATAAGCAGTATCTACGTAACCAAGGTGGTCAGCAAATTGCTTTGCGTCTCTACGATGTAACTGACATCGACATCAACCACCAAGCGCCCCACAACGTTCAAGAGTATCTCTGTGATGAGATGGCGCGCGAATGGTACTTCCCCATTCCTGTTAGCGATCGCGACTACATCCTTGATATTGGTTACCGTTGTGCTGATGGCCGTTGGTTGAGCCTCGCTAAGTCTGCGGCAATTCGCGTTCCTCCCGTATACCCCAGTGATTGGGTTGAGGATATCTTTGTCACCGTTAGTTGGGATGAAGACCTCAAAGGCAAGACTGTTTATAATCTTGTTCCCCCCGCTAAGAAGCAAGCTCAAGAAGCGGCGGCGGCGAGTGCAGCAGGTTCTGATAAGAATGCAATTTACGACGAAATCTTCGGTGACCTCCAGTCCCTCGAAGCTCAGCGTATTGCAGGTTCTTTGTACGGTTCCATGCAACATGTTGCGGGTTCTGTTCCTCCTCAGGAATCCCTCAGTTCCTACGTTTTCCCATCCGGCATGGGTATGTGGGCAAATGCTTCCGGCGTAAACAATATGTGCGGTATCGGTTTTGCGTCGATGCCTCCCGCGCGTCCTCGGAAGTTCTGGTTGGTTGCTGATGCTGAACTCATTGTCTATGGTGCAACTGAGCCTGATGCGAACGTCACTATCGGTGGTCAGCCTATCAAGCTCAACCCCGACGGTACTTTCCGCTTCCAGATGTCCTTCCAAGATGGCAATATCGATTACCCAATCGTTGCGGTCGCGGCAGACGGTGAGCAAACTCGTTCTGTCCACATGACCTTCGACCGTGCAACTCCTTCCCGCAATACTAATACGAAGGAAGAAGCTGTTGATGAGTGGTTTGCATAATCGTTTTTTAGTTTCACTTAAAAGGTCTATATTCTCCTCGGTTCGCCGGGGGGATTTTTTTTTGCTTTAGCTGGACAGGCGATCGCCTACTCCTACTAACTACAGAAATGATGACGGAGCAATGGCATCGAGAAATGCGCTAGAAAATAATGAATGAGCAATAGCTGTTGCGAGAGATTGAAACTATGGGCGATCGCCTTTTTGAGAGAAAACAAACCTTTTTTGACCGTTGGGCGCCCAACTACGACATTTTATTGACCACGCCTTTTTATCAAGCCGTCCATAAAAGAATGTTGGAATATACTGATTTTCCAGAAGATGGCTATGTTCTCGATCTCGGTTGCGGGACGGGCAAATTGTTTAAGCGCTTGGGACGACTTTTTCCAGAGTTAACGGGCAGAGGTTTGGATTTATCTCCAGAAATGTTGCGTCAGGCCAATGCAAAAAATATTTGGGGCGATCGCTTTACTTTCACACTGGGTAATGCCGAATCGCAGCCCTTTGACGAAAATACATTTGATGCGGCTTTTAACACCATTAGTTTTTTGCATTATCCGAATCCCCAAAAAGTTTTAGGGGAGATTGCGCGGGTTTTAAAACCAGAGGGTAAATTTTATTTAGCAGATTATGGCAAAGGCGAATTATTCCAAGGGAGTGGCTCGCCGTTTTCACCGGGGGGTATTCGTTTCTATTCTCGCCAAGAACGTACTGAAATGGGCAATGCTGTGGGCTTAGAGACGATCGCCCACGAGTATTTGATGTTTGGCGTGCTGCTCACAATTTGGCAGAAACCTACCTGAGTCGATCCCAAAGAAGGATGGAAGCCTCTATTTTTATCGAAACAACCATAACTAAAAAAACGGTGGCGATCCCCTTATTGTTACTGGATAAATTAACGAGCAATCCGTGTCGCGAAATTTTCAGAACGTGTCGGAGACATTGCACGGGCTTTAAGGATAGCTGCCGCTAAAAACGCATAGGAAAAAACGCCGACAACTGCGAGCAACAAACTACTGTAAGAACCCACCGTATTCCACAGGGCGTGAAGAACTGACGAGGTGAGACAACCGACGATTAGAATTGTCCACTTTTTTGAGGGTTTAAGCACGCTTAGACCGATAAAATAGCCAAAATAACCGCTATAGGCCATGTGCCCGGCTACAGAACCAAGGATACGCGGTATGAGGAGCTGCAAACCAAGTAATTCACCAGTACTGGCATCGGCTTGCATC
Source organism: uncultured Synechococcus sp. (assembly GCA_964638765.1). Classification (GTDB taxonomy): domain Bacteria; phylum Cyanobacteriota; class Cyanobacteriia; order Cyanobacteriales; family MRBY01; genus MRBY01. The sequence continues at coordinate 2,741 of CAZXBK010000122.1, forward strand.
GAGACTTCATTAATAATATCGGGGACATATTGTCCTAGGGTTTCGAGAAGGGTAAAACCTACCGCCGAAGCTGTTCCGAGCAAAATACCGTCGAGGGGTTCTGTGACACCAATTTTTTCACGCCGCTTCATGGATTTGAATCTATTGCCGATAGACATGGCGACAAACACAGGAATACCTTTGAGGATTTCCTCCATTAGTCCCGCACCGAAAAACATCCCGATAAACAGAGCAAAAAAGCCACCATCTTCGTAGAGTCCACCGGGCAAAATATCTCGAAAAACGAAAATAAATAAACTGACGACGGGCGTCACCAACATCAGCACGGTCAGCAGGGCAGAACCAATTAAAACCCACCAAGCTTTCCGTTTGCCGCATAGCTGATAAATGTAATAAAAAGCAGCGCCAGCAATATAAGTAGATAGCAGCAGATTAAAAAATACAGGCTCTCCAATGGAGGCGAACATCAAGACGACACAAATGACGGTGAGGATACCGGGAATTAAGTAGCCTTTATGGGAAAGATCCTTACCGGAGCCTGCAATGGGAAAAAGTTGGGATAGTGTAACGACTTGGGAGTCACTATTGCTAGGGCTGGGAACTGGAGGATTGGAGATGGGAGCGGCAGGGGTTGGGATGGGTGAGGCGACAGTCTCAGCTTGGCTTGTGGGGATCGCTTCAAAAATAAACTCGGGGCCATTTTCCCCCAACATTAGGCGATCGCCTCCTTGGAGAATGTAGGGCGAGTGGATTTGTTGCCCGTTAATAAATGTGCCGTTGGCGCTGCCTAAATCCGTAATTTCCCAGCCATTAGAACTTTGCTTGAGAAGGGCATGGCGGCGGGAAACGACCGTGTAGCGATTGGGGTCTAGGGCGATTTGGCAACTCGGCTCACGACCAAAAACAAACTCTTGTCCTGTGGCTAGCTCTACGTCTGACAAGAGTCCGACTGCTACACCACCCGTTGAAATTTGTCGTATTTTGCCAATTTGTGCCATTGCGATCGCCCTAAAACAGAACCCAAGAAAAACAAAAAAGACGGATAAGTCCGCCCCATTATCTATAACTATTTATAACGGCTGCAACAAAGCCAAACCGCATAAACATGGTGGTAAATTAATGCCCTTAATCTTGATTTGCTTGGCGAGCATCCATCACAGCTAAAACAAAGGAAATAACCGTAACGGGAACACTACCTGCCAAAATGAGTTGAGTCGTACCAAAACCCAAATCCGGCTCACCATAACTCAGCTCAAATACACAACCCACAGCGGCGATCGCACTGACACAGGCCAGCAAAAGTAAAATCGCGCTCTTCGGCGTCATTGTAACCATTAAAAAATCTCCCCTAAGACAACTTGCTGTTTATCATAATTCGCTGCTCAGACAGATACAAGGAAAGTTCTTTGGTCGGCGATCGCCATTGCGTAGAATTTCAATGTTGCCTAGAAAATCAGAAACAGTGATGCGGTGATAACGTGAAGCGGCGAAGATTTGTTTTTGAAGTCGCTTTTCGATTCAAAAACTGTGGGGTTTAGCCAGTATCTGTTTACCTTGCCATGTTCTCTCCGTCTCCCCCTCACTCAGTCTCTGTGTCACTCCATACCCGGCTTAACCAAAACTCAGGTTACTTAATATTCGCTTTCCGCAAGGCGCGGTAGACTGAGAGCACGTTACATTTGTTGTCAGATTTAAGCCATGCAACTTTCGCCACAGGAAAAAGATAAGCTCCTCATTTTTACTGCTGCCCTAGTCGCAGAACGACGCAAAGATAAGGGTTTGAAATTAAATTATCCCGAAGCTGTCGCTTACATTTCCGCCGCGATTTTAGAAGGTGCACGGGAAGGCAAAATGGTTGCTGAGCTGATGAGTGAAGGTCAAACTTGGTTGTCGCGGGATGAGGTGATGGAAGGTGTCCCGGAAATGGTCGATGAGGTACAGGTTGAGGCGACATTCCCTGATGGTACAAAGCTTGTCACTGTGCACAATCCAATTCAGTAATTTGAGTCTTTAAACTGCGACGCGCTTAAACCAAAATGTAAAAGCTCGGTGTTATAGTACTTGCGAGTTTTACCTAGATTTTGCATCCGGAGCCGTTCTGCTAGCCGCTGCGATCGCCAATTCTCTTCCCGCAGTACCGCATAGATGATTGGGAGTTTCAGTTGTTGGAAGCCATAGTCTAATAAAAAAGTGGCAGCTTCAGAGGCGAAACCTTGACCCCAACTTGCCCGCCGAAAATGCCAACTAATTTCAAAGTCTCCGGTATGGCGATCGCCTTGATTATCCGGTAATTCTACGAGCAAAATTGAGCCAATCGGTGTGTTGGTCGTTTTTTCAATAACTGCCCAAATACCTGTGCCTTGGGATGAAGCTAGGGTTTGTTCTCGGTAAGCCAATAATTTCCGGCAAGTGCCCGCCAGGTTCGGCTCCGGCTCCCGAATAAATTTCATCACCTCCGGGTCGCCATAAATCTGATGGGCGGCGATCGCATCCTGTTCGGGTTCCCACAGCCGCAGTCTTAAACGTTGCGTTTCCATAACGGTTTATTGCCAGCTTTTTTTATCATTCGCATAGGCGATCGCCATCGCCCCCTAAGCTAAAGCTATCGTAAGAATTATGCTGTTTTCAAATAATCAAAACTAAGCTTAAAGAAAAGGCTGTACTACGAATTTTCCGTAGAGAAAGCATGTGGCAAGCATCAATCTAAATGGAACTAATGGGCAATTACAAAGCATCTATTCTTATTGTTGATGACACTCCAAATAATTTACGTTTGCTGTCTGAGCTTTTAACGCGGCAAGATTATAAGGTCAGAAAAGCGATTAATGGTCAAATGGCACTGCAATCTGTAGAAAAGCAGCCTCCGGATTTGATTTTGCTCGATATTCAGATGCCTGGAATGAATGGCTACGAAGTCTGTCGACGCCTTAAAGCCGATGAAACAACCGTTTCAATTCCAATCATTTTCATCAGTGCTTTGAATCAAACGCAGGATAAAGTTAAAGCTTTTGGCTTCGGGGCAGTGGACTATATTCCCAAGCCTTTTGATGAAGATGAAGTGCTTGCCCGCGTTGAGTGTCAGCTAGAACTACAAGAGTTAAGGCTCAATCTAGAAGCGAAAAATCGTACTCTCAAACAAGCGATGAAAGAGCTAGAGTTAGCCTTGCTAGAGTCTAAAAAACTGCGCAATAACCTTGAAAGAACCAATCAAGAACTACAAGTCGCTAACGACAAATTAGGTGAGTTGGCGATCGTTGACGGCTTAACGCAAATTTCTAACCGTCGCCGTTTTGACGAGTACCTCAATGAATCTTGGGAAGAATGTCTACAAACCCAAGAGCCGTTAAGTCTCATCCTTGGTGATATCGATTATTTCAAACGTTATAACGACCACTACGGCCACCAAATGGGAGACCATTGTTTGTACGCGGTTGCCCAAGCTGTTAAGCAGAGTGTCGTCCTCGCCCGTGATCTGCCTGCCCGCTATGGTGGCGAAGAAATTGCCGTAATTTTGCCCCATGCAGATCTCGAAGAAGCAACGGTTGTGGCGGAGCGAGTTCTCAATGCGGTTCGAGCGTTGGAGATTGACCATGCTGCGTCTGAGGTGAAAGATACGGTGAGTTTAAGTCTGGGAGTCCATTCTGTTATCCCTAGCAGTGATTTGACTATCGGCAAACTTGTCACTGCATGTGACCAAGCTTTGTATTTGTCTAAGGAACAAGGGCGCGATCGCCTGACCGTTTTTACTGAAATTTCAGTGGGCTAAAGCAACAAAGTAATTTTGCAAAGGGACTTAATTTAAAGGCGGATAAAACAGCCTAAAATTAAATAATGCTTGTGTGATTGGAGTGAGATAACGCGTGAACTTTTTTGAGACGATTTTTGAGACGATTAATCGGGGTGGCCTCGCGATGTGGCCGCTAATCATACTGTCGATTATGGCTTTGACCACTATTATTGAGCGTCTCTTGTTTTGGTGGAAAGTTGTTCAAAAAAGTCAGCGTGTTCAAGACAAAATTCTTGATGCTGCCCATTACCAATGGCAGGCTGTCAGTGAAATTGCCCGTACTTGCCAAGAACACCCTCTCGGTCGGTTTCTCTACGCGCCGTTACGTCAAGAATGTCGCGATCCAGAAATTTTTCACTTAGCCCTTGAGGCGGCTGCCGATGAAGAGCTAGCTTCTATGCGTCGCGGCGAAAAACTTCTAGAAGCGGTAATTGCACTCTCGCCATTATTAGGTTTGCTGGGTACTGTCCTCGGTTTGATTAATTCCCTTGGTTCTATTCAGCTAAGTGATCTCGGTACAGATTCGACCGCTGGTGTCACCCTTGGTATTGGTGAGTCTTTGATCTCGACGGCCTCTGGTTTGATTGTGGCCATTGTGAGTTTGGCATTTTATCGCCTATTTCAGGCACTTTCCACGAATCAGGTGCGTCGGTTCCGTCAAGCAGGTAGTGAATTAGAGGTACTGTACCGTCAAAATTTTATTGATGGTTTGCCCAAACCTGCGGTTACATCAGAGGCAAAGCTCGTGAATACCAATACCGACGAGGAAGCAACGGCGATCGCCCCGGTTGGTTCAGGAGACGAAAACCATGAGTAATGAGCGTCCAACCCCGCTACCCAATACGAAGCTAAATACCCTTGGCCTGCGACCCTTTAAGCTTTGGCAGGAAGAGTCTGCTCCGGATTTTCGTATTGAAATTATTCCGCTGATTGACGTGATTTTTTGCGTTTTGACGTTTTTTATTTTGGCGGCGGTAAATCTCTCTCGACAGCAGGCGATTAATCTTGATTTGCCTGTGGCGAATAGTGGCACTGTCCAAATGCCAAATATGGCGATCGTGAGTTTGACAGATTTTGGTCAAATTTACGTTGAAAAACAGCTCATCCAGACGCAAGCGCAATTTACTCAGATTGTTGAAGATTACCTTGAGCGTAACCCTGAAGGTCTTGTGATTCTCAATGCTTCAGAAAAGCGTTCGTACCAAGAGGTAATGCAGGTTTTGGACTGGCTCAAATCCATTGGTGGAACAAGGGTTGCACTAGGCACGATGTCTGGTTCCCAACGGGCGATGCAAAGCTTAGATGGCTTCTTTGACGAAAACCAAAATCCCGGTGTTACGCCTGTAAATCCTACAATTCCCCGCGTACCGACTTTTCAGCCCTCTAATGATTTTGAGTTTGAGCCGCTAGAAAGTGGTGAAACTTTGCCTGCACCAGACGGTTTTGAGTTAGAACTTCAGCCCTTAGAAGAATTTGGCGCTCCCCCTAGTCCTGACCAGATTGAAGCTGAGCAACAGTCTGAATAACTTTTTGATGGATTTCCTCCGGTGCTTGGGTGGCATCAAGCTTGAGCCATTGACCTGAGTATTTAGAGAAAACTTGCTCATAATTATTACGGACTTGAGTAAGCTTTGACTGGGTTTCGTAAATCTCTTGGTGCGATCGCCGATTCACTCTTTCTAGGGCAACCTCGACTGGCAAATCAAAATAAAACACAATGTCGGGATTGGGAAAATCTTGGTTGAGGCGATAGATGAATTCGTATTCCTCGGCGCTGTTGGCGTTGTAGGCCAGAGACGAAAAATAGTAGCGCGTCGTAATCACCTGGGTGCCAGCTTGAAGCAGCTTCATCACACCGTCAATTTCGTTATACAAATGGTCATGGCGATCGCCTGCAAAGAGATAGGCCATTTGACGATTGAACTGGACAGGATCTTCGGTGAACTTAATGCGTTTGCGGAGAGCCTCTCGAACCATGTTGCCAATCATGCCGTTAGAAGGTTCTGGGCTAAGAACGGCGGCGATATTTTGTGCCTGAAAATGCTGGTATAAAAGCTCAGCTTGGGTGGAACTCCCTGACCCATCAATCCCTTCAAAAACAATAAATTTTGCATCCATTACCAACAAATCTCCGCCGCTATCCCCGAATATTCTAGGAGATTCTGCCACGACTCAAAGGTCTGCTGGGTTTGAATCAAATCTCGACAATGGTAAATCAATTTGCCAGAGCGATCGCCGAGCACTGTTGCCCCTAAAAATTTACGCTCTGCGGTTAGCCATAATTTCACCGTCAAATCAAAGGGAAAATGCAGTTGATCAACGTAGTCGAAATAAAAAGCTTTTTCGAGGGTAATGCCATCGCTCGGCAAATCTTTCTGTTGGTAACCCACATGGTCAAAGGGATAAGGTTCGAATAATCGATACGGTACTAAATGATAAGGGCAAGGTTGTGCTTTTTTTTCAGTGATTGATTGGGCAAGGTAACTGGTTTCGGCGATCGCCACTTCTGGTAAGTTGTAACCTCCTAAAACTGCACCGCAACCATAAATATTCGAAGCCGATGTTTGCAATCGGTGATTCACCCAAAGCCATTGCTGTTCACCTCGAAAACAACGCGGCGGCAGATTGAGATTGGCAATATTCCCCTGTAGGCGATCGCCATCAATAATATTGATATTTTCTTGTGCGAGAAGAGCTGATTTTGCAGCTTTCGAAGGGTTGCGATGAACTTCAATACCTTCAACTTCAAGAAAGGTTTGGAGGCGGTGAGTGAGCTGTTGATCCTCCGCTCCGAAAAACTTAGAACCCAGTAAAAATTGAACCTGTTTACCCTGTTTGCAAAGGCTGTAGGCAAGGTTTAACAACGCTGGTGTAATGTCTTCAAAAAGAATTTTTGACTGAAGATTTTTCCAAGTTTGCGGTTGTAAAAAATCGGGAAAAGTTAAGTGCCGTGGATCGTCTGTTTGTTGCCAAATTGTATCTGTGGCGATCGCATAATTATTTCCCTTCAGTTCTCGTTTTTCAGTCATAAAAATAGGATTTGGTCGCCAGTGGAATTTGCCATGTTCCGGGATAACATCTACGCCTTTTTCGATTAATTTCGCCAGCGGTTCGTAAAAATCTGTTGGGGCGATCGCCGCCCTGATTTCTGCCTGTAACTGCTCCCAACTTTGGACCGCGTTGTGTAATAAAACTCGTTCTAAAGCCTGTAACTGAATATCTTGTAATGGTTGCGAAACCTGCTGAACTAAAGCCACTCGCTGACCTTTGGCGATCGCCTTTTGGGCAAGGTTCAACCCCGCCTGTGTCGCTCCAATAATGACCAAATCATAGTCCACTGTTCTTAACGAGATCCTTACGTCATTGACCAAGGCACATCATACCCTTTTGCCCTGTGTCGCTAAGAATGTAGCCAAAGAAAAAATCCCCCAAAAACTGGAGGATTATTACCATCAAACAAAATGTGATTTAGTTTAGTTTGTGTAAGTCTGGCTTAGCTTGCTTCTTCACGGGCTGCTGCTGCTTCGTCAGGGTGAATGCCGAGACGAGTTAAGTTGATGCGACCTTTATTGTCGATTTCGCGGACTTTAACGACCACTTCATCGCCGACAGCCACTTCATCTTCTACCTTGCCGACACGACCTTCAGCCAACTGTGAAATGTGGATCATGCCCTCTTTGCCGGGGAGAATTTCGACGAACGCACCAATTTGAATAATGCGAGTTACTTTACCGAAGAAGACATCGCCCTCACCCAATTTACGGGTCATGTTGACGATCATTTTCTTCGCATTTTCAGCATTTTCAGACTCAGAAGAGGCGATCGTTACCGTACCGTCGTCGGCAATATCAACCTTGGCACGGGTTTGTTCCGTAATGCTCTTAATGGTCTTACCACCCGGTCCAATAACCATACCGATAAGATCGGGATCAATCTTAATGGTAAGGAGGCGAGGTGCAGAGGGAGAAAGCTCTTTAGGCTTGTCGATAACGTCAGTCATCTTCTCCAAAATATGCAGACGAGCAGGCAATGCTTTGTTAATTGCATCGGCAATCACATCAACTGCTAGACCGGTAATTTTCATATCCATTTGCAGTGCTGTAATACCGTCAGCTGTACCTGCAACTTTAAAGTCCATGTCACCAAGGAAATCTTCAATCCCTTGGATATCCGTGAGGATACGAACTTCATCGCCTTCTTTAATCAGACCCATTGCTGCACCACTAACCGGCTTGGCAATTGGAACACCAGCGTCCATGAGGGAAAGCGTCGAACCACAGACAGAACCCATAGATGTGGAACCGTTCGAGGATAAAACCTCAGAAACCACACGAATGACGTAAGGGAATTCATCTTTTGCCGGTAAGACAGGAATCAACGCACGCTCTGCTAAAGCACCGTGACCAATCTCCCGACGACCCGGCGATCGCATGGGACGAGTTTCGCCAACAGAGTAAGGCGGAAAATTATAGTGATGGAGGTAACGCTTTTCATCAGAGGGATGGAGATCGTCCATGTCCTGAGCATCACCGGGTGTGCCTAAAGTGACGATAGAGAGAACCTGAGTTAAACCACGATTAAACAGACCACTACCATGCACAGCACGGGGAAGAACTTCGGTTTTACAGGAGATAGGACGTACTTGGTCTAGCTTACGGCCATCGACCCGCACTCCTTCGTCTACGATCTGCGCTCGCATCAACTTTTTGGTTAGCGCCTTAAACGCATTGCCAATCAGCTTTTTATTTTCCTCAGTTTTGACGCGGAGTTCTGCATCTTCAGGCATTGCCTCAATGGCTGCGACTACATCATTCGCTTTAATTTCATCGAGTTCTGCATCGCGACCGTTCTTATCAAGCTCAAATTTGCTCAAAACCTTTTTGATTTTGTCAGAAGCTTGCTTCGCAATAAATTCTTCGAGATCCTCTTCCTTTGCAGGTGGTTCTGCTTTAACAATTTCAATGCCTAATTCTTTAATCAACTCAAGTTGACTATCAATGAGTTCTTGAATTGCTTCGTAGGCAAAATCAATCGCTTCGATCATGTCTTGCTCAGGCAACTGATTTGCCCCAGCTTCCACCATGATTACCCCTTCAGGTGTACCAGCAACGACAAGATCCAAATCGCCGCCGAGAATTTCACGATAAGTGGGATTCAAAATAAAATCGTCGCCCACTAAGCCGACTCGTACAGCAGCCATTGGCCCTTGGAAAGGTAGTCCAGCAAGGAGAGTCGCGACGGATGCACCAGTTACAGCAAGCACATCGGGGGGGACATCCTCATCCATAGACATCGTCGTTGCGACAATTTGAATATCATCTCTAAGCCACTGGGGAAAAAGCGGACGCATAGGACGATCAATCAAACGAGAAACTAAAGTTGCTCGCTCAGGTGGACGACCTTCTCTTCTTAAAAATCCACCGGGGATTCGACCCGCCGCATATAATCTTTCTTCGTAATCTACAAGCAACGGTAAAAAGTCAATTCCCTCTCTTCCTGCCGCTGTTGTTGCGCTAACTAAGACTGCTGTTTCTCCTGATTCGATAAGTACGGAGCCACCAGCCTGAGGCGCTAGCAAACCTGTTTTTAGTCGAATCTCTCGTCCATCGAAAGATATCGACTTTGTAAACTCTTGCATTATTGCGTTCTTTCCTTTTTATATAATCGCTTTTCTCTGTTCTGTGGCAATCGTAACACTTTATGCTGTCCCAGACGGCGATCGCCATACTCTGCAACCATACAAACAATTTGAAACTTTTTCTTGCATATTTGCCGAGGGTTAGTCTATAATTGCTGCTTGTGACTAATCGAATGTCTCTAACTAATGTAGTAGGAAATACATTCTTCGGAATTTTCTGGGAATTGATGAGCCTACTGCATCCGAAAGTGAGTAGAGCATTATTTAGTGAATTAATCGCTGTGGCAATTTTACAGGTTTAGTTTGTTTGAGACCTGCCGCGGTTAAAGCGTTTGCAGTCGTTGCAAGATACTGAAAGCAGTTTGTTTTTAAGTCTTGAGCGAAGCGTATTTTGTTAATACCTGCATCCGTGTAAGTCTTTCAGAGCCTTAAAACACTCTGAATACTCTAAAGAGTAGAAGACAAGAACCACAACTCCTTTTGGAACGGTTCATATTATTTCTGCTCGATTTTTAATGTTGTCTATTAGTAGATAAGAGGTCTTTGTTCCGTGTCACTCGGTATCCTCGGCACTAAACTCGGTATGACCCAGATCTTTGATCAAGATACAGGAGCTGCAATTCCTGTCACTGTTGTTCAAGCTGGACCTTGTACCGTTACCCAAGTCAAAACCTCTGAGACAGATGGTTATACCTCTGTACAGATTGGTTACGGCGACGTCAAAGAGAAGGCTTTATCTAAGCCTGAGCTGGGTCACCTCAGTAAAGCTGGTGCAACACCTTTGCGCCATTTGAAGGAATATCGTCTCGATGATGCATCTTCCTATGAGCTCGGACAATCTATTACAGCGAGCATTTTTGAAGCAGGTCAAACTGTTGATGTTTCTGGTAAGACGATTGGTCGCGGTTTTGCGGGTTACCAAAAGCGCCACAACTTTAAGCGCGGTAACATGACCCACGGTTCTAAGAATCACCGCCTCCCCGGTTCTACCGGTGCAGGTACAACTCCTGGTCGTGTTTATCCCGGTAAGCGTATGGCTGGTCGTTACGGCGGCACAAAAGTTACTGTTCGCAAACTCGAAGTTGTTCGCGTTGACGAAGAGCGTAATCTCTTGCTTATCAAGGGCGCTATTCCAGGTAAAGCTGGCAATCTATTGAGTATTGCACCTAGCAATATCGTAGGTCAGTAAAAAATAAATTAGTCATTTCGACTCAACTCTATAGAGTCAGATATCTAAACTATTTATTCGATTTCATTATTTATACAGCTCGGACTTGACTGTCCTGAGCACCAGATAACCGATAATCCGATACTTCATCACTATGGTTAACTGCACCGTAAAAAATTGGCAAGGAGACGAAGTTGGCCAAGCTAGCCTCGACTTCAAAGTTGCCAAAGAAGAAAATGCTTCGCACATTGTGCATCGTGCCCTTGTGCGTCAATTAAATAA
>CAZXBK010000123.1:0-13498 GCA_964638765.1 uncultured Synechococcus sp.
CCTTGGTAGCGTAGAAATAAGTTGATAGAGGACAAAGGCTGTGAGTTTTTTACTTAGGCAAAAACGATGGGGCGATCACCTGTTTTTTTGACTTAACTCTTTAACGCTTCAGCAACGTGGGCTAGCAGTCTATCTTCAACGTAAGGCTTAGTAAAGCGAGGTACATGAGACCATGGCTGCGACCAGCCGGATGCGCCTCGACTTGTTATGAAAGCAAAGGGGATTTTCTTTAATTGTTCGTCTTTCTGGATGCGTAGATACAAATCTATGCCATCTATGCGCGGCATTTCGATATCACACCAAATAAAATCCACATTTGTTTTGTGCAGCGTTTCCCAAGCATCTTGCCCGTCTCTAGCTAGGATGACGTTATAACCAGCGTTTTCAAATGTAATCTTCAAAAGCTCCCTAACAGTAATAGAGTCATCGATAATAAAGACTGTTTTGCAGCTTTGGGTAACTAGATTTGATTGCCAATATTGTGGCGCAATTTGGCTTTGATTAATGTCAGTATCTTGAAATAATGCTCCTTGCGTATTGGTATCTTTTAGAGAACTATTGTCTAAGTTGGCAGATTGAAAGACAGCATTTTGTAGATTGGCTTGACCAAAATCTATGCCAGAAAGATCAGTTTTATAAAACCAATAGTTAGAGAAATCTGTTTTGTTGGCAGCTGACTGTTTCAGAATATTTTTGCGTCTGGTACGTTGTGCTAAATATTGCAAACTTCTTTTCACAAGAGTGCAAATTGCATCGGCAATTTCATTTTCACCCAATTGAAAATCATCAAGAGCCTGCCACGCTTTCATGGTTTCTGGCGATCGCCACAACCACATTTGTTGGGATTGGGACAATTCTTGGTATAAATTTTTAGCAATTCCTTTCGTGATCCCTACCGGAATAACAATGGCTCCATTGGCGATCGCCCACCGTGCTTCCTGTTCTGTGCCCGGCCCACCAGAGATAACGACATAAATTCGTGCGAGATGAGCCAACAGCCAACGCCGCTCCGTCATATCTCGACCTGCAGTGATATGAATACCGTAGTCTAGGGGCATTTGAGATGAGGCTTGGAAATGGTAAATATACGATTGCTTATGAGTTTTCGGCGATCGCCACAATGCTGATGCAACACCATCCGGTACTCCAGAAACACCCCCTGTTAATAACGACAAGCCCCGCCACTTTGCGAGTTTTTCTCCGAGGTGATCGCAAATTTTAGGCGTAAAAGAATCATAAAAAGAGGTACTTCCCAATATGGCAACTTGATGGGGAGTAGCTAAACGATTTTTGAGGTGGGGGAGTATCTTTTCAAGGTGCTCACTCATTGCTGATTTTGATGCATTTTTTTTACAGAATAAAGCAGTCAATAAATATGATTACTAGTTTCGGTGACAGTTATTTGATTGTCTGATTGCGATAAATAATATTGCAATTAAATTTAGGCTATTATTATTCAGGATATTACAAATAAAAAAATTACGATGCCAAGAATTCAGAGATGAATGTTATTAGAGTTCTAACAAACACCTGTATTCTGAACTACTAGTTATACCTACTTTTTAATTGTTACGATAGGACACCGTTTTTGATGGTTCGTCAAAGAAGACAATAGTCATAGACTTTTAGATTAAAACTAAAATTTAGAAGCTTTATTTTGTAGATGATTACTACGCATCGTTTATGTTGAGGTCGTTGGTTGCGAAATTCTGTGTCGGAGCTCTTGTTTCCATTTTCTAAACCTAGCTTCTCCTCACAAAATCCCTTGGTAGCGTAGAAATAAGTTGATAGAGGACAAAGGCTGTGAGTTTTTTACTTGGGCAAAAACGAGGGGGCGATCGCCGCATTTTATTAATGTTGGCGTTGATGTTAGTCGGTGGACAAATCTTTGCTGGCTGTTCTAGAGGTCCCCAAGTAGAAACAGGCGTTTCTGCTCCAGAAGGGGATGCTGCCGTCATGGAATCAGCCCAAGCGCCAATGCCAACCACCATTGCGCCCGATGTGGAATTAGTGCCATCCCTTGAACCTTTCCAAGAAAGAGACCTGAGCCAAGAAGATTACAACCTCATCGAAGATAATCCATTTTTTCTTGCTCAAACAGAACCGCTATCCACCTTTGCCATTGACGTCGATACCGCTGCCTACAGTAATGTGCGTCGTTTCTTGAATGACGGTATGTTGCCGCCGCCCGATGCTGTGCGTATTGAGGAAATGATTAACTATTTCAGTTATGACTATGCCGAACCGAAGGAAAATCAACCCTTTGCGATTAATACCGAAGTGGCAACAGCGCCGTGGCAACCGAAACATCGCTTAGTACGTATTGGGTTGCAGGGTCAAAAAATTGAGAGTGAAGCATTACCCCCCAATAATTTGGTCTTTTTGTTTGACGTGTCGGGGTCAATGAATGATCCAGATAAATTACCCTTACTCAAATCTGGATTCCGGTTATTGATTAATGAGTTACGTCCCGAAGATCGTATTTCCATTGTGGTCTATGCCGGAGCTGCTGGTTTAGTTTTGCCGCCAACCTCTGGTGCGGAAAAAGAAACGATTTTGGCGGCGCTCGAAAAATTAGAAGCCGGTGGCTCAACGGCTGGTGGTGAAGGGATTGAACTAGCCTATGAGCAAGCAGCGGAGAATTTCATTGAGGACGGTAATAACCGTGTGATTTTAGCGACGGATGGTGATTTTAATGTGGGAATGTCCAGTGACTCGGAGTTAGTGCGACTCATTGAAGAGAAACGAGAACAGGATATTTTCCTAACGGTTTTAGGATTTGGTTCCGGCAATCTCAAGGACGCCAAAATGGAACAGCTCGCCAACAATGGCAATGGGAACTACGCCTATATTGATAGCATTCTCGAAGCGAAAAAAGTCCTTGTAACCGAGATGGGCGGCACATTACTGACCCTTGCCAAGGACGTCAAAATTCAAGTGGAATTTAATCCTAATGTGGTGCAAGCCTACCGTTTGATTGGCTATGAAAATCGTTTATTAGAAGCGCAGGATTTTAACGACGATACTAAGGATGCGGGAGAACTTGGTGCAGGACATCAGGTGACGGCGCTTTATGAGGTGGTGCCTGTTGGTGTGGATTCACCGATCGCCTTACCGGAAGTAGATGATCTGAAATATCAGGAGACCTCTGCCTCCGAGACCGATTTTAGTAGTGAGCTAATGCAGTTGAAATTGCGCTACAAACAACCTACTGGTGATACTTCTGAGCTGGTGACGCAGGCGATCGCCAACCAAACATTACCGTGGCGAGAGATGTCAAACAATTTTAAATTTGCAGCAGCAGTCGCAGAATTTGGGATGTTATTACGAGACTCAAAATATCGTGGCGAGAGCAATTTTGATCAAGTTATCGAATTAGCTCAAGGTGCAAAAGGTGAAGATTTAGAAGGTTATCGTAGTGAATTTATTCAGCTTGCTAAAACGGCTCAAGCTCTGAAATTCTAAACAAATAAAAAATGGTGATTTTTCTGAGAGAAAATACTTTTCTTTGGGGAGAAAATAGTCACACATAACAATACCACCCAGCACTCTCTTCCCAGCGAACTTCCATTCTATAGAGCTATATCGTTTAGAGGCGGCAACTGCATCACTCGAAATGCCAGACAAGACTTGAGTTTCTCAGTTGGGTTGCTCCCTAGTTTTCCTAACTATTGGAAGTATGGATTTTGAGTTTGGGTGGTATCGTTTTTAAACGAGACAGATATGTAAAGAAACAGCGTTTTTACTCTCCTTAAACTAACTTGGGCAATGGCTGTTTTATCTGCCGGGGAAGAAGAGTTATCTCTTTCTTCAATTACTAATTTAACAGCTTCTGTCGGGGATCAATGACTTCTAAACTAAACTTCGATTTAATTGAGTATTAACTATTTTTCTTGTTAAGAAGGTTTGCGGCGGTGGCGGAGTCACAAAAAATCCCTGTGTTACGGTAAACAGAGTTTTTCTCAGTTTTTCTAGACAACGACTGAATGCTTTACCTCGAAGATCTTTACTATCATCCCGCAGCGACCACTGAACCAATTTTGAAAGGTGTAAGTCTAAATCTTGCTCCCCAAGAGTTGGGGATGATCGTTGGGCCAAGTGGCTCGGGTAAAACGACATTGCTGGAAATTTTGGCTGGATTGGCAGAACAAACGCGCGGCGGTATCCGCTGGAAAAAACAGGATCTAACGAGCATTCATCTGCAACAGTTGGCGGGGCTAGTTTTTCAGTTCCCTGAACGTCATTTTTGTGGGTCAACAATTTTAGAGGAGTTGCGGTTTGGTCATCCGGAGTTGCGTCTAGAACAGGTACAAGAAGCCCTGGCAGAGGTCGATCTTGCCCACCTTGATTTGAAAAGTTCACCCCACGCCCTCAGTGGTGGGCAACAACGGCGGTTAGCCTTGGCGGTGCAGCTTATTCGACAGCCAAATCTTTTAATGCTGGATGAACCAACGGCGGGCTTGGATTGGTCAATGCGATCGCAACTAGCAAAACTCCTCAGCAAATTAAAGGAACATTGGACGTTACTTATCGTGACCCATGATCCAGATGAGTTAGAAAGTATTGCCGACCGTTGTTGGCGTATCGATCATGGGCAAATTACAGTTACAAAAGAACCCTAGATTTTTGTAGTCAACTCAAATACTTTGGGTGGCAGTAGAGCTTTTAAATTCCAGCTAGCGACTGTGTTTGCTAAAAATTGGCGATCGCCCCAATCTTTCACGTAGGGTAATGTGCCGATTACCGGAATCTTTGTAAACTTTTCAAGTGTTGCCGGGGGAGATAGTTTTTCAATTTCTGCCTCTACATCTGGCGTTCCACAGCTCAAAATCATGCCTTGAAGTTTGACATGGCGCTCCCGTGCCAAGCTCACCTGACCAACAGTTTGTCCGATTGATCCTAACTTTACTGGAACCACCAGCACTGTCGGAATCTGCCACCGCCCCGCCAAATCGGCCACGACAAGATCGTCAGTGACAGGCGACCCTAGGCTCCCCAAAGATTCTGCAATCACGAACTCCTGTTCTTCGGCTAATTCGACCAGCGATCGCCGCACAAGATCTAGATCAATGTCTCTATCTTCCAGTAGAGCCGCGACGGGAGGTGCTACGGGGGTTTCGTACTCTAGAGGTACGACTAAACGGGTATCCTCATCACAAAATTTCTCGTACCATTGGCGATCGCCGATCCCCGTTTGCATAAGCTTAATCACGCCTAACGGAGAATGACTGAGAAAATGTCGCCAGTAGGCAATTAAAGCCGAGCTAATCATTGTTTTTCCAACTTCAGTATCTGTTCCGGCGATAAATAAACAGTTTTCTAACATAAATAAAAATCAAATTGCATTCCAGAAGTTATTGAGTACAATAGTCCCTGAAGAACAGACTCTTCTTTAACAGTTTTTTTATATTTTATTAACCATTTTTTCTTGCATCTATTTCGATGACTCCCCACCGATTTAACCGAAGAACTTGCCGAGCTTAATGATGGGGATCACCACTCAGTTTCTCTACCGACCATAGGTTTACAGGGAATTTAGCGAAGCAAGTCGCGGGGCGATCGCGGGAAAGATGAAGATGGTACTCTCCCCCCTTGGATGTCCCTTATCAACCCAAAAGAGAGGTTTATTCTGCTGTGAGCCACTCCGCCACTGTCGCCCTACAACAATCCGTACTACAGACCACATCCTCTAGTAACCGCCTACGCCTATTCGCAGGCTCCGCCAACCCCGTCCTAGCCAACGAAGTTGCCCGTTACCTCGGTCTTGATCTAGGTCCTATGATTCGCAAACAATTTGCCGATGGTGAAATGTATGTGCAAATCCAAGAGTCCATTCGCGGCTGTGATGTCTACCTAATTCAGCCATCCTGCCGTCCGGTGAATGATCACTTGATGGAACTGTTGATCATGATTGACGCCTGTCGTCGTGCCTCTGCTCGGCAAATTACAGCAGTCATTCCCTACTACGGTTACGCTCGCGCTGATCGAAAAACCGCTGGCCGTGAATCCATTACCGCCAAACTCGCAGCAAACCTAATTACCCAAGCTGGGGCCGGTCGCGTCTTGGCAATGGATCTACACTCCGCCCAAATCCAAGGCTATTTTGATATTCCCTGTGACCATGTGTATGGCTCTCCCGTCATCTTGGATTATCTCAACAGT
Source organism: uncultured Synechococcus sp. (assembly GCA_964638765.1). Classification (GTDB taxonomy): domain Bacteria; phylum Cyanobacteriota; class Cyanobacteriia; order Cyanobacteriales; family MRBY01; genus MRBY01. The sequence continues at coordinate 6,163 of CAZXBK010000123.1, forward strand.
AAAAATCTCGATGACATTGTTGTGGTTTCCCCCGATGTTGGTGGTGTTGCCCGTGCCCGTGCCTTCGCGAAAAAGCTCAATGGTGCACCCCTCGCCATTATTGACAAACGTCGTCAGGCTCACAATGTGGCAGAAGTAATGAATGTTGTTGGCGATGTTGAAGGCAAAACGGCCATTCTCGTTGATGACATGATTGACACAGCAGGAACATTACAAGAGGGCGCCCGTTTACTCCGTAAGGAAGGGGCAAAGCAAGTTTATGCTTGTGCAACTCATCCGGTTTTCTCAGGTCCTGCCGTTGAACGCTTGTCTGGTGGCTTATTTGAAGAAGTAATTGTGACTAATACAATTCCTGTGCCGCCCGAAAAACAATTTGACCAGTTGACTGTTTTAACTGTGGCAAATCTTTTAGGAGAAACCATTTGGCGTATCCACGAAGAGAGCTCCGTGAGCAGTATGTTCCGTTAGGGAAAATATCGGACATTTATTTGGGGTGTGTCTTACCTACCTAAGTTGGTGACACGCCCTAGCCAAGGGTATTAAAAATTAGTTTGACGATAATCGCGATTACGGCGGCGGCAATACTCCCAATCAGGGTGATGCGAACGATTTCTGTCTGTTTCTTAATTTCAATTGCCGCTTTTTGTTCGGCTTGACGGGTCATATATTTTTCAAGCTCGACCGCCAATGTTGAAACCACTGCTGCGATGACGGCCACATCATCGGCTAAACCGGCAAAGGGAATGACATCGGGTACAGCGTCAAAAGGCGAGACTAAATACACGAGGGCGGCGATCGCCACAGCCTTTGATTTCCACGCCACATCCGGATCTTTAATCATCTTTGCGAGGGACTGAACTTTCCCCCACACCTCTTTGACCGGCCCCCGTCGCATTTCACCTAGCTTTGCCTTAACAAGCTCAATATCTTCCGGCTTTACCCGTCGGACAACCTTTTGGAACACTTGGGCAATACGGGTTTTATCTTGATCTTCTAAGGTTTCTTCAATCTGATCTTCGAAGTTGTTGTCAATCGGTTCCATTTCAACTGAAACTGATTGTCTTTGAAACCGTGAGGTGAATTTTTGCCAGCGTGATAATTCGGGGGATTCTGCCACTGGTTCAGCTTCTACTTCGATCACCTCTGGAATCTGCGCATCTGGCGATCGCCGCAGTTTGTGCCAATAGTTTTGGAGCTTATCTTGGAGTTTGACCACCGTTTGTTGTTGTGATGAAAAAGATATTTTTACTCTAGCGAAATTTCTAGAAAATTCAGCTAATCCCCTTTGTAGGCTGCCCCAAGATAAAGTTCGCCCACTTTGGGGTTATCCAGTAAATCTGCACCGGTTCCCTCAAAGCGATCACAGCCATTTTCCAAGACATAACCGCGATCCGCTAATTCCAGCGCCCGTTTGGCATTTTGCTCCACTAAAATAATTGCCTTGCCTAAACTATTCACTGCCTTAATCTGCTCAAAGACATTGGTCACCAAAATCGGCGACAAAGCAGCGGAAGGCTCATCTAAAACTAATAAATCTGGATCAAGCATTAATGCCCGTCCCATCGCCAACATCTGACGTTCACCACCAGAAAGCGTCCCTGCCTGTTGTTTTCGGCGTTGCTTGAGAACAGGGAACATTGTATAAATCTGTTCTTTGAGACCTGCTAAAGAACCAGATCTGACAAAGGCCCCCATCTCTAAATTTTCTTCAATACTGAGGCTGGCAAAGACATTTTTGATCTGTGGAACGTAGCACATGCCCTGCTGCACAATTTGATTTGACCGTAGCCCGACAATATTTTTGCCCTTAAAAGTGATGCTGCCTTGATTTGGGGTGAGGAGCCCAAAAATTGTTTTGGCAAGGGTGGATTTGCCTGCACCATTGGGGCCAATGACAACGACGAGTTCACCGGGAGCGATGCGAAAATTAACACCTTTAAGGATATTGAGATCCTTTATATACCCTGCATGGACATTGTCTACGACCAGTAAGTTTGTCGTGTTTGTCATTGTTTTGAGGAAAAATTTTTATTTATAAATTATCTTTCCTAAGAATAAAAGCAAATGGTTTTGTCACCTCACAAAAATCGAAAAATCTATGGAAACTCTTTAAAAACGCTCATGTCTACAGGGAAATCGCTGGGCTACTATGGAGACGCTTCTATTTAAATAACGGCTTGTGGTCTACTCCTCTACTGGCAGAAAATTCATGATTTTTTTGTTGGAGTTGGTAAATAAACTCATCTAGGCCGGAACAATTTAGAAAAATCTTCGATCTTTCAGGGTGTATCGGTTCTAGGTTGTTGTCTGTATTTTGTTCATGCTGCGTTTGCTATGAAATTAGGTTCATTATTTTTTCTTTCTCGTCAGGTAGTCTTTGGGGCGATCGCCGCCACTATTGTCGTGCCTACTGCTAATGCTGCGGTTACAGAGGATGGCTCTGTTGTCCCTCTAATGTTCGCTCAGCAAAATACATTAGAAGAGAATAATGATTTTGATGTGGAAGTTGTACCGACAATTCCCTCCCGGTTCGACCCCACGCCCCAACCACTACTAGACCGCGACGCTTTACCCGATAGTTATTGGGATGAGGTTAATCCCTTCCAACGGATTTTGCCTCAGCAGGCGGAACCCCGCTCTTTACCCGTATTTTCGCCGTCGGGTATACCGCAATCGGTGACAACACCACAATTTCCAAATCGTTATGTTCCGTCGATTGATGAGCTAGAAGCAGACTATCGTTTAGGTGCCGGCGATACGATCCAATTGGAATTTTTTAATACCCCAGAATATAACGGTCAATACGCTCTAGAACCTTTTGGAACCGTTACCCTGCCTTTGGTTGGCCGTGTTGATTTGCGGGGGTTAACGATCACCGAGGCTAGTGAACGTTTGGCGATCGCCTACGCTTCCGAATTGCGTTTTCCAGATGTCGATGTCACCCTCGTTAACCGTCGTCCACTACAGATTGTGATGTCAGGGGAAATTGTGCAGCCAGGCTTGTATACTCTGCCTTCTAATACCGGTGGTCAAGCTCCACGACTCTACCAAGCCCTGCAAGGTGCTGGTGGTATTACCGCCGCTGGCGATATTTCTCGCATCCAGGTGATACGCGATTCACCCGATCCTGCACTTTCCCATACGCTTTCCATTGATTTGCTTGCTCTGCTCCAGCAAGGTGACCTCAGCCAGAATATTGATCTGCGTGATGGTGACATTGTTACAGTCCCCTCCGCTGCAATTCTGGATTTTGACACAGTAGAACAACTCGCTCTCTCAAATGTGCGATCCCAATCTACCCAGCCCGTGGACGTTGCCGTTCTTGGAGAAGTTGGGTTACCGGGGCCCTATCGCTTTAGTCCGGGTGACCAAACAACCCTTGTACGGGCGATTCAGCAAGCTGGTGGCCTGTCCCCCTTCGCCGATGTGCGGAGTGTGTCCTTAGAACGTAAGACCCGTAGCGGTTCCCTTCAAAAAATCACAGTTGATCTATTTGCCATTCTTGAATCAGGACGCATCGAACAAGATGTGACATTGCAAGCTGGTGATGTCATTCAAATTCCGAAAGCTGAGCTGAGCAATGAACAAATTACAGCTTTGGCGGGTTCAACTTTATCAAAAGGTCCCATTGAAGTGGCGATTCTCGGGGAGGTAAATCGACCAGGGGGATTGCAAGTGAAAGCGAATACTTCCCTAAGCCAAGCAATTATCGCCGCTGGTGGATTTAATAATATTGCCCGTAAAAAAGTAAAGCTTCTACGGTTCAACCCTGATGGCACCGTCAGTGAAAGAAAGATTGAGGTAGATTTAAATCGAACAATTAGCCCAGAAGACAACCCAATTTTGCAACCTAACGACATTGTTATGGTCGGTAAATCAACTTGGGGCAGCATTCGAGAAACACTGACTAGTATCAGTCAAAATGTGAATTTTCTGTTGCCTTACTTATTCTTCCTGAATAATTAACCTTCTTCACTCCGGCTATGATGGGAAAAAGCAACTACTGTTGAGATAATAACGATTAGTGACTTTAGACAGTTCAGACGCGTTTATATTTCATTTTTACTTGTTTTTCTACCTGCGATCGCCATCTACCTACGAACCATTTATCCTGCTATCACTACCCCTTTAAGAGTTCATGCGGCATCCTTCTTCAACAAAAGACTATCTGTCGAATGCAGAGTCTCAGACTGCTGAACGTTACCCTGTAGATAATCCGCCCCAGGCTGTAAACCAGCTACCTGCCCAAGAGGAAGAAGAATCTGGGGGTAATAAAGTTGGTGAGATCATTGAAATGGTCCAGCGGCGATTACCGATTATTTTGGGGGTTGCTGCTGTAATCATCGCTAACTCGGCGGTAAAGCTGAGTAAAGTGCCAACCAACTACACCGGTAATTTTCAACTGCTTGTTGAACCTGTCAATGCAGACCTTGCAAATTTGAGTAATGCTGGTACCAGTGGAAGCCTCGATTATGCAACTCAGCTTGCTATTCTAAAAAGCCCTGCACTATTATTGCCTGCGATCGAAGAATTGAATTCGTCCTATCCAGGATTGAGTTTTGGATCCCTAATTAATGGTTTGAGGATTAGACAGCTAGGTGAGACAAAGATTATTGAAGTGTCTTATTCAAGTACAAATCAAGCCATGACCCGTGCTGTACTTGATTATCTTGCTGAGAGTTACCTTCGATATAGTGAAGAAACACGCCAAACATTTTTGCAGCAAGGTCTGAGATTTGTCGATGAACAGCGCCGTTTGTCTCAAGATAAAGTTGATGAGCTGCAAGCGCAATTACAAGAGTTTCGCCAAAAAAATGGTTTTGCGCGTCCAGAAGATCGTTCTAATCAACTCACTGCACAGCTAGGACAGCTAGAAATAGAACGCTTGGCAATCGAGCAAGAATTGGCAACTCTTCAGGCGAGTTTGCGCAATATGCAGACAGAAGCTGGCATACAAGCTCTTTTGATAGAGGATCCTGGCTATCAAGAAATTTTGGCGCAGATACGACAAGTCGATACTGAACTAAGCGTTGAGCGAGCACGATTTCAGGAAGAAAATGCTGTAATTCAAGCCCTTATACAAAGAAGGGCGAACTTATTACCTTTATTGCAGCAACGCATTAATGAAACGGTTGAAGCTCGTCTTGCGGCAGGTTCTGCCCAGGCAAATATTCTAAACACACGACTTCAGAATATTGACTCGTCAAGGGTGCGTATAGAACAGGACATTCAAAATTTATCTGCCCTAATCCGAGAATACAACAACATTGAAAGACAACTGGGTATCGCTGTTCAGAGCCTGACAAACTTTTTGCAGAGCCGTCAAGCACTGCAAATTGAGGCCGCCCAGAGTGAAATTCCTTGGGAGCTAGTGAGGGAACCCTCTGCTTTCGGGCAACCTAATGATTTTGTTAAAGCGTTGCAGACGGAAATTATTAAGGGGATTATTGCTGGCCTAGCGGTTGCATTTGTCCTAGATAAAATTGGCGGCAGTGTTCATACCTTAAGTGCTCTCCAGAAAAAGATTAAGCTTCCAGTTTTAGGGGTTTTACCGTTTAATCAGCAGGTTTTCCTCGCGCAGGAAAGTAGTGGTAGGAGGAAGAAACGTAAGCGTAAACTACTCAATCGTATTAAGCAACAAATCATTCGTCTCTCCCAACGATTATCCAGCGGTGCGAGTAAGGTGGCGATCGCCTTGTTTGAAGAATACGACGGCACGGTTGAATTTTTTGAATCTCTGAGGGTACTCCACACAAATTTGGCGCAGGTTATGGACGAACGGAACCACAAAACCTTTGTTGTGAGTTCTGCTTCTGTCGGCGACGGTAAAACAACTGTTGCGATCAACTGGGCTGATACTGCGGCGGTGATGGGTCAAAAAGTCTTGCTAATTGATGCTAACTTTCGTAAGCCAGAGATCCATGAATTTCTAAATCTACACAATCAAGCGGGCTTTGTAGATTTGCTGCAAGATCCGAGCCAAGAAATTGCGCCCTATGTCCAGAAGGTCTTTGAAGATCGAGACTTGTTTGTTTTGCCGCCGGGACAGTCAGAAGAGGACATTGCGAGATTACTCAATAGTGAGCGTCTAAGTTCTGTCATGATGCGCTTAAAACAAGAGTTTGATCTCATCATTCTTGATATTCCCAGTATGTTGGGTCTTGCTGATGCCACGTTATTTAGTCGCAATACTGATGCGTTGGTCTTAGTCGCGAGTCTACACAAAACAAAACTCAGCATTTTAGAAGAGGCCGTGGATGAGCTTGAGAAGAAACAAATTCCGGTATTAGGTTTAGTTGTGAACCGTAAGAAGGGCGCTGTACCTGTGCTGCGGGCAACGATTGGTCAGTCTAGCTCAACCAACTATTTCCCTGAAGTAGATGAGACTTCCCCTGAACATGCGATTCTACCTAGTACGGAGATTTTGCATGATCAAGAGGCTGCAAATGGTCAACATCATGATGCTCCGCACTTGGAGAATACCGTCAACACTAATGGTCAATCTCCAGCATCATCTGAAGATGAAAAGGAAGAAAGTATCATTTAATCCGTTGTTGCCGTCTTGTCGGAAACTAACTCACCGATCTTGCGTGGTTTAACGGCGATCGCCGGGTTGCCTTGATAGATTGTCATTGGCTCGAGGGATTTAAGGGCGACTCCTCCGAGGGCTAAAATTGCACCCTTGCCAACTGTAACCCCCGGTGCGATTCGGGAACCTGCTGCCAACCAACTATCTGACTCGACGGCGATCGCCTGTGTCCTGAGGGAAAATTCAGGCGCTGTCCAGTCATGATTGCCTGTGCAGAGATAAACCCCTTGGGAGATACATACATGATTACCGATAGTTATGGGCGCAAGATTATCAAGCCACGCGTCTTCACCAATCCAAACATGATCACCAACGGTTAAACGCCACGGAAATTTAACTCGGACACCGGGTTTAATGCGCACACCTTGACCGATAGTGGCACCAAAAATCTTTAAAATCCAAACCTTGAGACCAGAAAAAGGAATCAAATAACTTCTGACAATGACAGCTCCAAAAAAATACCAAAGGAGTCGTTTTGGAAGTGATGCCCCCGGCGTATAGGAGGAACCAACTGTATATAAATCTAATCTCATCATGGCTTGTGACGTGAGTGCCAAATTGTGGTCATACATTACCTACTTACTATTTTGCGCCACAATTGAAATCTAAATAAAAAAGCTGCGACTTTCCAAAAGCTACAGCCTCAAAATTAAACATTAAACAAAATTACTTCTTTGGTAGCCCTAAAGCCGAAAGGATGGGTTGTAGTGATGGACAAAAAGCCAGATAGCTCCCACATGGTTTTCC
>CAZXBK010000124.1:0-13490 GCA_964638765.1 uncultured Synechococcus sp.
AAATTACGATACAACCGGGCGTTACTTTGACCGTAATGCCATCGATTACCTTAAAAGCTATTTTGATACTGGTGCTGACCGCGTAAAAACGGCGCTAGTGGTTAATAGCAACTCCGCAGATATCGTTAAATTTGCGGCCAACCAACTTTTTGAAGCTGTCCCAGAATTATTACTTGCTGGTGGCAATGCCTACACAACACGTCGTTATTCTGCTTGTTTGCGGGATATGGACTATTACCTGCGTTATGGCACCTATGCGATTATTGCTGGTAACACTGATGTACTTAATGAGCGGGTACTTCAGGGTCTAAGAGAAACTTACAACTCTTTGAGTGTGCCTATCGGCCCCACTGTACGCGGCATTCAGTTCTTGAAAGAAGCAATCAAGTCAGCGGCAGCAGAAGCAGGTATTGCCAATACTTCTTTTGTCGATGAGCCGTTCGACCACATGACTCGCGAACTTAGCGAAGTCGATATCTAGGCAAACACAGCGACTTTGTCACTTCTCCAATTTTTCTTTTAAAACTTTTTTAATATCAACCTATCTAAGGCGATCGCCCTGACAACAGTTGGGGTGATTTTTTATGGATATTTATTGTGTATGCGCCAAAGTTGAGTAGGGTCTAAGGGCTTAAGAAATATTCCCTAACCCAAAGAAAGAGTCTCACCTAGGGTATTTGTCTGGATCACAAAAGCGATTGATGATCGTTGTACTGACTTCAACTGCACCGGAAAGCGATGATCAAACTGACGGCTGATCCCCAGACCTTTTGCCTTATTGGCATTGCCAGTAACTTCAAATTAAAGAAAAAAGGTCGTATTGATAGTTTTGACCTTGCGACGAATCAAGGGAAATATTGCTTAAAAATTCCGGCGAAGTTACACAAGAGTCTAGACATCGAGCTGCATCCTCTAATGAGGCTAGAAGTTCGTGGCGTAATTGACATCCATCCGAAAAAGCAAAAAGTAAAGCTAAAAATTCAGCAGATTACGCCTTTATCCCCGGTTGTTGCCAGCGATCGCCCGCCCGCTCAACTGGCGAAAGACACCACCATTCCAGAAACCTCCCACCAATCTATCCAGACGGAGCCGAAGAGGTTGGATAGTAAGCCGAAGCCGCAGTCGAGTATCAAATCTCTCCAGAAAACAAAAAATAAAATTTTGGTCTGTAAAAAATCGAATTGCTGGAAGAAAGGAGGGCGGCTAGCCTACGAAAAGTTACAAAAAACCCTTAATCAAAAAGATCTAGAGGAGCAAGTTTCTCTAAAGACAACTGGCTGTATGGGTCGATGCAAAAAAGCGCCAAACGTTGTGGTGATGCCAGATAAGAGAAAATACACCAACTTTGAACCCAGTGCGGTTGAACTTTTAATTAGGCGGCATTTTAGTGAGCCGCAACTCAAAGATTTAGCTTGAGCCTGGGATTAATAGGAGGTAATTGGTGAGAGAAACAATTTTTTCTCAAGACCATGAAAACAGTGGTGCAACAATCAATGATTGCTCGGTCAAGGTTTGGTTAGGCACTAAGGACTGAATTCGTTTGTCCTTTACCCATGCACTGAATAATTTGGTTGCAGAAGTATTGAATTGGTGGAATCTCTAGGCGATCACTGGTGGTGACGAGCACCACTTCCCGAAAATCCTTGGCGTCGGCTAGGGGAATCACGACAAGGTCTGGATCGCGCTCCGCTTCAATGAGGGCGGACTGGGGTAGCAAGGCCAACATATCGCCCTGTCGAACAACGCCACGAAAGGCATCTAGACTATTCAGCTCGACTGTTGTGCCCGTCGATAAACCCTGTTTACTTAGTTGCTCTTGAACGTAGCGCTGCATGCCGTAGCCATCCTTAAAAACGACTTGGGGATAGTCGGCAAGGTCTTTCCAAGACAGGACTTTTTTATCGGCAAGGGGATGTTCTTTACTGACGAGAACTTCGATGCTTTCGCGATAAAGGGTTTGTACCACCATGTCTGGGCTAGAGGTTAAGAAACGATTATTCATGACGATCGCCACATCGATGAGATTATCCCGCAACACTTTAAGGGCGCGATCACTGCCTAAGGCGGTCACACGCAGTTGGGTTTGGGGATACATCCGGTAAAACCGTTTTAGTACTGGGGGCAAATGGTAGGCACAAACAGAGTGAATCGCTGCAATACACAGCTCTGATTGTTTACCGGAAACGAGTTCTTCGACTTCTTTTTTTGCGTTATTCCAGCTATTACAAATTTTGCGGGCGTAAGGTAGGAAACGCTCCCCTGCAAGGGTCAATTTCACCTGGGCATTACGGTGAAACAGAGGGGTTCCCATCGTGGTTTCTAGGCTCTGAATTTGCCGACTGACAGTAGACTGGGTGACACCACATTGCTTTGCTGCTTGGCCAAAATTTCCGGTGGCGGCGATCGCCAAAAAAGCCTCTAATTGCTCTAGTCTCATGCTCTCCTTCCCCTACATTGATGCCCGTTATTCATCTAGTGATGATTTTAATGCATTGATTCCTTAAGAATATGTTAAAAAAGCTACCTTTTGAAGCAAAGTAGTGTGGCTTGGCAGTGAAAAGAATACATTCTGTGAATTCTCACGGAAAAACAGCAGCGACCTCCACGGAGAATTTATGATGGATGCGTCAATCTCTCCCTCTCCTTTCCATGTTGCAGCAATTGCTCTACGTGAATCCTGAACTTGGTGACGACGAAAATAGTGGCAGTACCGATGAGCCACTGAAAACGATTTCGACAGCAATTAGACGGGCAGCGCCTGATAGTGTCATTCATCTGGCTCCGGGTAACTACACTCGCAAAGGAGGGGAGTTATTTCCGTTGATTTTGCCCAGCGGAGTGCAGCTCATTGGTGATATTGCCAGTCAGGGGGAAGGGGTTGTCATTCGTGGGAGCGGTATCTACAACAGCGATCGCCTCAAGGCGCAAAATGTGGCGATCGCCATGTTGCCGGATAGCGCATTGAAGGGAGTGACAGTAATTAACCTCGAACGTAAAAGTACCGGGGTTTGGATTGAGGACGGTCGAGTTGAGATTGAAAATAATTGTTTTCAGCACTGTCGCCGGGAAGCCGTGTTTGCCGTGGGCACGAGTAAAGCGCTGATTTTTGACAATCTGTTTCTCGATAACAAAGGCAATGCCATTTTTATGGCGAACAACGCCAAGGGAGAAATTTGCCATAACCAATTCCAGGGAAATCAGTATGGGATCGCCCTCAATGAATTTGCTGCACCCTTTATTGCCCACAACCGTATTGCCAATAATCAAGTGGGAGTCTTTATCGCAAAACAAACGCGCCCTGTTTTACGCCGTAATGTTATTGAGCACAATCAAGAATTTGGGGTGGTGGTTAGTGGCGAAGCGCAACCCGACCTTGGTTTAACTCAGGATCCAGCGGGCAACATTATTCGCGATAACGAAGAGGCGGATCTCCGTAATAAAACCGATGAGGTGGTGGTCTCCGTCGGCAATGACCTAAATCCGGTGACCACGGCGGGCATGGTGGAGTTTGCGGCGGCGGCAGTGCCTGTCACAAAAATGGGCATGACTCCCTTTCGGGATGTGCTGAGTCATTGGGCAGAGCCGTTTATTCAAGTTTTAGTGGAAAACGACTATTTGCAGGGCTTTCCCGATGGCACATTTCGACCGGATGCGCCCTTAACCCGTGCGGAATATGCGGCACTTTTAGCCCGATGTTTTGATTTGCCGCGTCCCCTCGGTGCGCAGGATGCAGAGTTTGAGGATATTGACGATGGTTTTTGGGGCAAAACGGCGATCGCCAAAGCGGTGACAATGGGTTTTTTAATTGGTTATCCCGACGATACCTTCCGACCCCAAGCGCCTCTCACGCGACTCCAAGCCATTATTTCTTTAGCGAAGGGATTGGGTTTAAAAGGCGGTAATCCTAAAGTGTTGCAAGCCTATGGCGATCGCCCGTTAATACCTAGCTATGCCCTGAATGCAGTGGCGGCGGCTACCCAAAATAGTTTGGTGGTGAATTATCCGAAGGTGAATCGTTTAGAGCCGTTGCACGATATTACCCGCGGCGAAATGGCGGCGCTACTCCACCAAGCGCTAGTGGTTAATCAGAAATTACCGCGATTAGGTTCTGAACACATTGTTGATCCCCTGCCCTACCTGCCAACTTTTAGTGATGTGACCTTCCACTGGGCGAGGCCATTTATTACGGCGATCGCCAATTTAGGCTTGGTGCAGGGCTATGAAGATGGCTCTTTCCAACCGGATGCGCCTTTAAAACGTGCCGAATTTGCGTCGTTGCTCAACGATATTTTTGCGCCTGTGCCCGTGCGTCCTGCCAATGTCTTTTTTGATGTGCCGTTAAACTTTTGGGCAGCCAATGCAATTCAGCAGGTTTATCGTGGTGGCTTTATGTCGGGATTTCCTGACCAAACTTTCCACCCGAATCAGGGTTTACGGCGAGTCCATGTCATTTTGGCGCTGGCGAATGGCTTAAATTTACCGTCAGCAAAAATCGATGAATCACTAAATTATTACCTCGATGCCAACGATATTCCCGACTATGCACGGGAGGCTGTCGCCGCCGCAACCCAAGCGGATTTGATCGTTAATCATCCCGACCCCAAAATCCTCAATCCCAACGGTGAAGCAACCAGAGCCGAGGCGATCGCCCTGTGTTACCAAGCCCTTGTGTATTTAGATCAGGCAACCAAAGTGGAGTCGTCGGCGATCGTTAGATTTATTTCACCATTACCAAATTAAGAGCCTTAGAAGAAAGGGTTATGATGGACGCACAAAATGTCATTCCGGTTTTGATCATTGCCCTATTCCCCTGAACCGAATCCCGCTCAGATTTTCACCCTTGATAGTGGTTTGCAGGTCATTCATCAATATTTGCCCGCTGCATCGGTTGTGGTTAGTGATATCTGGGTCAAGGCTGGGGCGATCGCCGAGCCACCGGAATGGGAAGGGATGGCGCATTTTCTAGAGCACATGATTTTTAAAGGCTCTGACCAAGTGTGTCCCGGTGAATTTGACCACATTATCGAAAATCGCGGTGGCACGAGCAATGCCGCAACGAGCTACGATTACGCCCACTTTTTTATCACCACAGCCCGCGACCAACTGAGTGAAACCTTGCCCCATTTAGGCGATATTTTATTGAACGCGGCCATTCCCGATGAGGAGTTCATCCGCGAACGCTTGGTGGTGCTGGAAGAAATTAATATCAGTAATGACGATCCCGATTGGCTAGCATTTCAGGAATTAAATCGGACATTGTACGCCCGCCATCCCTACGGACGTTCGATTTTGGGACAAGAGCAACAACTGTGTGAATATACGCCGAACCAGATGCGTTGTTTCCACCGCACTCACTATCAGCCCCACAATATGACGGTGAGTTTAATCGGTAATATTCAGGCCGAACCTGCCATCGAACTCCTTAATGATGTCTTCGCAAAATTTCCTGTCCCTGCGGAATGTCCGCCCTTTGAGGTGGAGGCAGAACCGCCACTGATTGAAACTCGTCGCAGTGAAGTTCGTTTTCCTAATATTGAGGTGTCGCGTCTCATTATGGGCTGGCTATGCGATGGCATTGATAATTTTGAGGATGCTGTCGGTCTCGATGTTTTATCGATTATTTTGGCAGGGACGGTTTCGTCTTGGTTAGTGCAGGAGTTGCGGGAAAAACGCCATTGGGTAATGGACATTAGTAGTGGCTTTTCTTTGCAGCGGGATTCGAGTTTATTTACCATCCAAGCTTGGCTGGACGAAGCACAAATTCCTGACGTAGAAAAACTAATCGGCGATCGCCTCAATTATTTACAGGAGCAGACAGTTTCGGCAGTGGAACTTAGTCGCGCCAAATCGATTCTCTGCAATGACCATATTTTCTCAATGGAAACGCCAAGCCAACTGGCAGGACTTTACGGCTACTATCACACCCTCGGAGAACTGAACCACGCCCACATTTATCCACAATTGGTGCAGCGTCTGACTGCTAATGATTTGCAACGTCTGGCACGTCAATATTTATCACCGGAACGCTGTGCCATTGTGACCATGAATCCTTGCTAGATTTCGATGGCGTCGGTATTTTCAAGTAGTTGGTCGAGGTTTACATCTAAAAGGGAAGATTGTGGCGATCGCCCGGCTTTTTGCTGACTAAGACAATAAAAACAATTGGCAGAATCAGTATGCTCAAAGGGCTGATTTTGTTTGAAATAATTTTCTAAACTCACCGCTAAATCCGCTAAAAGTTGATCCAGCTCGGTCGTAATTTGCCGATGCCATTTTTCGGAGTACTTAAAGGTTAGAGACTCCGGTTGGCCGCCTGCTTCGATAAACCAATAAGTCATCGATAACTGCTCCGGTTGATAGGCCGTTGTTGCTGCCATCAGATACAAATACAATTTTGTTTGCCAATGATTTTGCAATTTTTCGGGGCGTTTCGGCTGGCGATAGGTTTTCCAATCATGAATTTCTAGGGTCTGACTGCCAAAAACAATCCAGTCACAAATAATGGTGAGTAAAAAATCTTGCTTGGCTAGGGTTTGGCGATATTCAGCCGCAGAGTATTGCTCGTTTGTTTGGGTAAGAAAATAGGGGATTTTTGTGAGTAATGATTGCAGCGAAGTTTGGAGCTGGGGATCGTGGGTGACGTACTCTAGGGCGAATCCCGCATGGAGCTGCTGCATCGCGAGGTGAAAGCGAATTCCCCATTCTTGTTTTTGCTGTTGAACAGGATCTAAAGGTGTTGCCAATTGGTCAAGATAGGCCCGCTGAAAACTGGGGGGGCAGTCCTGAAATTTCTGGAGATGAGCTTGGGAAACGTAAAACATAAGTTTTAAAACATAAAATTGTGGCGATCGCCGCGAGGGATTTTTTGTTGGTGGCTTGAATCAACGCAAAAGGGCGTTTCCCGAAACGCCCCTACAATTAGAACAAGGCTCGATTTTACGTGCGTAATTTGATTTTATGGCTTCAACGACTTGGCAATTACCTTCGCCCATAGATTTGCCCGATTCGTTTATTGATAAGGTGCGGCAACTGACCAATGGTGTTGGCGATCGCCTAGTGGCTCAGCTGCTTTATCAGCGGGGCTTTACGGAAGACAATCAAGCAGAACTCGTCGGTTTCCTTAATCCAGATTTGTACCAGCCCACGTCTCCCTTTGATTTTGGGCAGGAAATGAAATGGGCGATGCAACGCATAGTGCAGGCGAGAGAACAGGGTGAAAAGATTGCTATTTGGGGAGATTTTGATGCCGATGGCGTGACGGCAACGAGTGTGTTGTGGGAAGGTTTAGGGCAATTTTTCCCGCAAAATACCCAGCTCACCTACTACGTTCCCAATCGGTTAACGGAGTCCCACGGCCTGAATAATGCGGGCATAGACCAGCTCGAAAAATGGGGCGCAACGTTAATTGTCACCTGCGATACGGGTAGTACGAATCTCTCAGAAATTGCCTACGCGAACGACTTGGGTATCGACATTATTGTTACCGATCACCACACCTTGCCCGACGATCGCCCTGATGTGCTGTCCATTATTAACCCGCGTTATTTTGCTGATAGTCACCCGCTTTATCACTTGTCGGGGGTTGCTGTTGCCTACAAACTTGTTGAAGCGCTGTATGAAACTTTGCCTGATGTTCCGATGCAGCCTGTTACTAATCTGCTCGACTTGGTTGCCATTGGGTTGATTGCAGATTTAGTTGCCCTAAAAGGGGACTGCCGCTACTTGGCGCAAATGGGTATCCGGCAATTACAAAAACAGCTCAATCCCCAAACCTGTGTCCATCCCGGCATCAAATTTCTCCTCGAAGCCTGCCGCAAAAATGGCGATCGCCCCACTGATATTTCCTTTGGTATTGGTCCTCGCATTAATGCGGTGAGTCGAATTCATGGAGATGCCAGCTTTTGTGTGGAACTGCTAACCAGTCGGGATTTAGGTCGGTGTCAGCGATTAGCCGAACAAGCGGAGTCCGCCAATACCCGTCGCAAAGAGATTCAAAATACCGTCGTTAAACAGGCAAAAAAACAAGCGGCAACCTTTGATTTATCAACTACTGGTGTTTTAGTTTTAGGCGATCGCCAATGGCAGGGTGGTGTATTGGGTCTAGTTGCAAACCAGGTGGCGCAGGAGTTTGGGCGACCGACGATTTTACTGACCTACGACCGAGATCAAGATTTGTGGAAGGGTTCGGCGCGGTCGGTGCAGGGCATTGATTTGTATGAGTTAGTCCATTCCCAAGCTCATTTGTTACATCGTTTTGGCGGCCACCCCTTTGCGGCGGGATTGAGCCTCAAGCCTGAAAATCTTGAGCTATTTAAGCTAGGCATTAATCAAAAAGCGAGGCAATTTCTGGGCGATCGCACGGGTCAGACGGGCACACAAATTGATGTTGATTTAGTCGTGAATGTAGGGCAACTGGGTACAGAATTATTTCGCGAACTAAAGTGCCTTGAGCCGTGCGGCATGGGTAATCCTGTGCCAAAATTGTTGGTAAAAAATTGTGGTTTAGAGGTTACAAAATTTCATAAGCTGCGGGACAAATTTAACCGCAAACTGAATTATTACAAAGTTGATTTTGAATTGTGGGACGATACAGGCGAAATTGAGGGAATTTGTTGGGGGAAGCATCCTGAGGAGATTCCCCAAGGCAATGGCTACGATCTGGTGGTGGAGCTGGATATGGTTAGCGTTAATCCCAGAGAACAAAAGGCAATTGTGCGACTGTTGGCGATCGCCCCGACTTCTGAAACAACCCAAGATCGAAGCATCAATAATCTTGTTGATTTTCGCCAAAAATCTCAGCCGGAACTGAGTAAGAAGCAATACGTTGTCCAGCGTGACTGTCCTGCGACATGGCAGGATTTACGCCCCAACTATGAGCTTTCTCTCAAACAATCTAAACCCTTGGCTCTGGCTTACGACACTCCGGCGATCGCCGATCCAGAAGCCGCTTTCAAAGTGCTCATTGGCATTGCCAAATATTTAGTTAAAGCAAAAAAAATTGTGCCATTAGAAACTGTTCAGCAAAAAATCGGTTGCGGCGATCGCCCTTTCAAACTGGCTTTGGCAGCCTTAATTAATTGCGGTTTTGATTATGAATTAATTGATGACAACCTCAGTATTAAAACGGTTAAAAAACAAGATCAACCCGAAAAAATAGTTCGCTTCCAAACAGCATTTCTCGAAGAAAAATTTCAGCAACAATATTTCTGTGATGTGCCGCTCCCTGTTATCCAACAAGCCCTAGAGCTAGCGCCCGCCGATTTAAGTTAAGGTCGGTAGCAATTCTATTTGTGCGACATTTTTATGGGCGTTATTCTGCTGCAACTGGCAACGATTTACGGCAAACTCGGACTGGGTATCGGCGCAGGCTGGATTTTCGGAAAATTCTCCTCCGAGGCGATCGCCAAAAAAATTGGTAAGTGGCTCTTTTGGGTCGGAGTGCCCATCAGCGTTTTTGCTTTTGTGCGGCAAATTGATTTAAGCGGCTCCATTTGGCTGGCTCCCACTGTAGCGTGGTTAGCGATGGGTCTCTGTCTGGGTTCAGCTTGGGTGTGGCTACGGCTCACTTCCCACAATCTCTCCAAACCAGCCCAAGGAAGTTTTCTACTCACCTCAACCATCGGTAATACAGGCTATCTCGGCTTTCCTATCAGTTTGGCGATCGCCGGAGAATCCATGTTTGGTTGGGCGCTGTTTTACGATTTGCTCGGGAGCTTGCTCTGGGGCTATGGCATCGGCGTGATGGTGGCTGCCTACTACGGTGAAACTAAGGCGACTTCTTTTAGCAAGATTCTCAAAAAAATGTTCACCCAAGCGGCGATCAATCCCGCTATTTGGAGTTTGATTTTAGGATTAGCGCTGCGTTCGGTTATTTTTCCTGCACTGATTGAGCGTGCCCTTCATCTCATTGCTTGGGGCGTGATCATGTTGGCGATCACCTTGATTGGGATGCGTCTGAGTAACCTCAAAAACAATTCAAATATCAGTGAAATTCGCAGTAGCCTCGCGATCAAAATGCTGATTGTGCCTCTACTTTTTGCCTTACTATTGCCACTCTTCGGCGTGCCCAGAAATGTCTGTCTAGCTCTTATTCTTCCAATGGCAATGCCCCCAGCCTTTGCAACTTTAATCGTGAGCGAAACCTATCAGCTCGATCAAGAACTAACCGTGTGTTCCCTTGCTACTGGTACTTGTTTATTGCCTTTTACCTTGCCAATTTGGGTTGTTTTATTAAACTAATTTGATGCATTGGAGTAAATATTTTAATGTCATAAAAAAAGCAGCCATTTATAGGCTGCCTGTTTAAAGCGATAAAACTAATTAATTTTGTTTATAGAGTATTTCAAGTTGAAATAGAAAACTTGAAAAATAAATTCCCAAAATAAGTCTGCCTTAAGTTGCAGAGGGAGCCGCTTTACCCGAAATACTTTGGCGCTTATTTGAGGTTCTTGAGGTTTCCGTTCCCTCAAGGGGAACAAACTCAATGTGGTTTAAAAGCGTTGTGACAAATGCAAAAAGTAAGAATGGCAAAGATAAAATGACGACAAGGCCGACCGTCGCAAGAGCATAAACTTGGCGTGTCGCACTCCATAGCGCCAAAGTTGAAGCAAGGCTTAAGAAAATGACGATTAACCAAACAATAATTTGTCCATAGATGTCCCCAAATGTGAGTGTGCAGATCATTCTGTACTTCGTTGCGTCGTTATCCATAATGTTTCTTTTAGATTTTCAAAAAAATATCGATTAAAGTGCACGGATGTTGTTTCGGTTTTAGACGATTTGAACTAGAAAATAGAAAGAACTGCAATATCAATTAACAAAAAATTAAACTTTTTCAAACCATCGTCAAACCATGAAAAAGTTTTGTACAGTGTGCCCTTGAAATGCAGAATTTTCTAAATAAATTCGATATCCTGATAAAGCAGAAAAACGCTCAGATGCTGTGGAGACAGACTATGGCAGAAGCATCTTTAGTCGAAAATCGGGATTACACCCTCATCATTGATAAAAGTGGCAGCATGTACACCAGTGATCTGCCCGTAGAAAATAAAACGCGCTGGGAAGCGGCGCAGGAGTCAACTTTAGCTTTAGCCCGTACCTGCGAAAAAATTGATCCAGATGGCATTACTGTCTATTTGTTTTCTGGTCGTTTTCGTCGCTATGACAATGTGACATCTGACAAGGTCATACAGGTTTATGCAGAGAATGATCCGATGGGTCGGACGGATCTAGCCTCAGTCTTGCAGGACGCCCTAGACAACTATTTCACTCGAAAATCAACGGGGGAAGCGAAGCCGAATGGCGAGACTTTCCTTGTGGTGACTGATGGTGAACCGGATGATTGTAAGGCGGTAATGCGGGTCATCATCGATGCGACGAATAAAATTGATCGAGACGAGGAAATCGGAATTTCACTCATTCAGGTTGGTCGAGATCGCAAGGCAACCGCTTATTTGAAGGCCCTCGATGATCAGCTAGAAGAGGCTGGTGCAAAGTTCGACATCGTTGATACTGTCACCATTGATGAGATGAACGAGATGTCGCTAACCGAGGTCTTGATGAATGCTCTCATTGACTAGAGGCGACTAATACTATTGATGAAGGATTTCTCTATCATCAGTGCGGCGATCGCCGACGAATAGGTTTGGTATCATAACGGCGACTCGTCAAAATTAGCGTATCAATAACTTTAGATTAGGTTCGAAGGAACAAACAATGGGAGAAGCGAAACGTCGCAAAAAAAACCTAGGGGATGACTATGGTAAAGAGGAACGTCTTTATTCTTGGTTGCCCCTCACAAAAACCCAAGTAGATCAGGCATACAACCTCACCACAAAAGGAGCATGGATCGGTATCGGTGTCATGGTCGCTGTCTGGGTCACAGTTCGAGTTATTGGGCCCGGTTTTGGCTGGTGGGTTGTTGATTAAATTACAGTCTTAAAACCATATAAAAGGTTGTAAATCCGCCATATTTCGTCACAGAAACTTATAGGTCTTGATAATGTCATGTTCTATTAACTATTCCTTTGCAGAATTAGATGAACAGGCAGCAAAATAGCATTGTGGTTACTTTTAATAAAGGCTTAATCTTTATTCTTTGGTCAATCACCTAAACCATCTTCCAAGTCTTGTTGGAAGTTCCGAATTACACTTTTTATCTCAGTGAAAAATAAGGGGTTTTTTCTGAGTATTTCAAATGCCGTTAGTTACGTTAGGAGTAATAATTTATCGTGCAAACTCAACCCTCTCCCTCCTCTACCAATAACTCCCTTTCAATTGGGAGTTTACAGGTTAGTGGCGAACGCACAGGCATGGACAAAGAAAGCCTGCGTCGTGCCTTTTTTGAGCATTTATTTTATTCGGCTGGTACTGATAAAGCTGACGCCGAATTAAGGGATTATTATGTGGCTTTATCCAATGTTGTCCGCGATCGCCTGTTGCAGCGTTGGAAAAAAACAGAAGAAACCTATATCGCTGAGGAAGCAAAAACTGTTTGCTATCTTTCCGCCGAATTTTTGATGGGTCGGTACCTCGGCAACAACATGATTAGCCTTGGTATCTACGAAACAGTGGCTGAAATGTTAGCCGATAATGGCATCAAGCTAGAAGATGTTTTAGAAGAAGAAGTTGATCCCGGCCTCGGCAATGGTGGCTTGGGTCGTCTAGCGGCCTGTTTCCTCGATTCCCTTGCTTGTCTTGAAGTCCCGGCGATCGGTTATGGTATTCGCTATGAATTCGGGATTTTCCACCAATACATCCGCAACGGTTGGCAAGTTGAAGTCCCCGACAAGTGGCTGCGCAACGGTAATCCTTGGGAAATTTGTCGCCAGAGTGATGCCCTCGAAATTCCCTTCGGTGGTCATACAGAGATGTACCACAGCGACAAAGGTCATACCTGCACCATGTGGGTTCCTGCACGCCGCGTAAAGGCACTGCCCTACGATACACCTGTGCCCGGCTACAATAACAACACGGTGAATGTTCTTCGCCTCTGGAGTGCATCGGCTTCTGAAGATGAGGGTTTTGACTTTGAAGCCTTCAATGCCGGTGATTATGACGGTGCAGTAGCGAGCCAGATTAGCTCTGAAAATATTTCCAAGGTTCTCTACCCCAACGACAATACCCCTCAGGGTCGCCAACTGCGCCTTGAACAGCAGTTCTTCTTCGTGTCTGCGTCATTGCAAGATATGATTCGCTCTCACCTGAAGAAGCAACCCACCCTCGATAATTTCTTTGATTTTTATACGGTTCAGCTCAACGATACTCACCCGGCGATCGCCGTTGCAGAGTTGATGCGACTATTCGTCGATGAGCACAATATTCCTTGGGAACGCGCTTGGTTTATTACCCAAAAGACGTTGGCCTATACCAACCACACCCTAATGCCAGAAGCATTAGAGCGTTGGCCCGTTGAGATGTTTGAGCATCTTCTACCTCGTCATCTGGAAATTATCTACGAAATCAATTTCCGCTTTATCGAGAATCTTAAG
>CAZXBK010000125.1:0-13450 GCA_964638765.1 uncultured Synechococcus sp.
CTCCTAGAACCTGTTTTCCGCAAAAAAAAGAAGCTGACCTTGGTCAACTTCCCAAAATTTATGTTGTATTCGTTTGTTTAATGCCTACTTTTTCTTTTTATCTTCCTTCTCAGCAGACCCTTTGCCATTGCCATTCGTCTCGGCTTTGGCCTCAGTTTCTTTTTCGCCCGCATCTTCAGCAAAACCCATCGAGCTTAGGTCGAGATTTTCCCGTACCTTCTTGTGCACCACATTGGCGATTTCTGGATTTTCCTCAAAGTACTTCACCGCATTATCGCGACCCTGGGCAATATTTTCGCCTTCATAGCTATACCAAGCGCCTTTACGGTTAACAATGCCAGTCTGTTCCGCAAGGTCGAGCATACAACCGACACTGGAAATGCCTTTACCGAAAATGATGTCAAATTCGGCAATGCGGAAGGGAGGCGCAACTTTATTTTTGGCGACTTTTACTTTGGTACGAATTCCGAATTCACCCTGAGCACCTTTTTTCAAAGTCTGAATACGACGAATATCAAGACGGACGGAGGCATAGAACTTCAGGGCAGTGCCACCAGTCGTGACCTCGGGGCTACCGTAGCTAATGCCAATTTTTTGACGGAGCTGGTTGAGGAAAACCACAGTACAGCCGGAGCGACCCATATTACCGGCAATTTTCCGGAGGGCTTTACTCATCAGGCGTGCTTGCAAACCAACTTGCACATCACCCATTTCCCCTTCGATTTCAGCGCGGGGAACCAAGGCGGCAACGGAGTCAATCACAATCAGATCAACGGCAGCGGAACGCACTAATTGATCGGTAATTTCTAGGGCCGACTCACCATTATCGGGCTGAGCAACGAGAAGATTTTCAATATCTACGCCGAGGGCAGCAGAGTAGGTCGGGTCAAGGGCATGTTCTGCGTCAACAAAGGCAGCGACACCACCCGCTTTCTGAACTTCGGCGATCGCATGGAGGGCGACTGTTGTTTTACCCGAACTTTCTGGACCATAGATTTCAACAATACGACCCTTCGGAAAACCACCACCCATTGCCAAATCAAGGGTTAGCGCGCCACTAGGGATGGTTTCTACCCGCATCCGCGCGGCGTCACCGAGACGCATAATCGCCCCTTTACCAAAGTTGCGCTCAATTTGATTTAAAACAAGATTTAAAGCTTTTTCCTTATCAGGGTTTGTGGTAATAGCTGCCATTCGCTACCTCGGTTAATGTCGACTCGTGATTAGGTATTTTACAGGTTTGTTAGATCAATAGTACTTATTTTACTGTAGCCCTAAACAAAAAAGTATTAAGTTAGCTCACTAATGAGCCTCTATCTTAAACGGAATTTTTTAACCGTCGGTAAAGATTCCCTAGAGATCACGCTGGAAGTGGTAAATCGCCTGGGGTTTGAGATCTACATGTCCCGCAAATTGGGGTAATTTCTCCCACGGTAAAAATTCGCGATCTAGTTTAATCTGCAAGCCAGCCATCGGATCATCACCGCCTGTCGCAACCATTAACTCCAACTGAGTCAGGTCTTGCCATTCGGTCAACTGCTCTAAAATATTGGCGATCGCCTGTAGATAGGGGTGATTGTGGTCGGTAAACCAATCGGCAGCCGCTAATTTTGGCTGATCAAAACCAAAGTGAACAATTAAAGGTGAGCCTGAAAATACCGCATTTGCCACGGGGCGCGCTTCTTCCCGCACTAAAAGGTGTTCTTTTTGGGTCATCACCCGCAGTTTTTCTAGATATTGATACCGCTGCTCAACATCTTCTTGTCCCTGCCATCGTAAGGCGATCGTTGCGAGGTGTGTTTGCAGCAACATATGCCCCAGCTTTTGCGCCTTAGTCGTCAGGTAGCGATTATTAAAATCATTGCTTTCGATGAGCAGTGGCACGCGGTCAACCACTTCTAGACCGTAACCTTTGAGACCCGCAATTTTACGAGGATTATTGGTAATGAGACGAATCGCATGGACACCCAAATCGTGAAGCATTTGCGCTCCCACGCCATAATCTCGTAGGTCAGCAGGGAAACCGAGCTTTTCGTTAGCTTCTACCGTATCAAAGCCCAAATCCTGTAACGAATAGGCTTTGAGTTTATTCACCAGACCAATGCCACGACCCTCTTGACGTAAATAAACAACCACTCCTTCCCCAGCATTTTCAATCATCTTGAGGGCTGCAATGAGTTGCATCCGGCAATCACACCGCAATGAACCGAGGGCATCCCCAGTCAAACATTCGGAGTGCACCCTGACCATCACAGGCTTATCGGCAAAATTTTCGGGGTCACCCTTAACAATCGCCACATGTTCTTTGTGGTTTAGCGTGTTGTGATAGGCGTAGATGTGGAATTGACCAAATTCTGTGGGTAACTTTGTAATCGTTTCGCGGCGTACAAAACCGTCATTTTTTAGACGATAGGAAATTAGATCCGCGATGCTAATAATTTTTAGGTCAAACTTTTTGGCATAGGAAATCAACTCCGGCAACCGTGCCATGGAGCCATCGTCATTTTGGATTTCGCAGATGACGCCCGATGGGTGCAGACCCGCCAAACGCGATAAATCAACAGCCGCTTCTGTATGACCAGCTCGTTTTAGGACACCACCTTGTCGCGCCCGCAGCGGAAAAATATGGCCGGGACGGTTGAGATCGTCGGGCTTAGAATCTGGATTAATGGCAACTTGGATCGTACGCGCCCGGTCGTCTGCTGAAATACCTGTGGTCACCCCAAGACGCGGATGGGCATCAATACTGACGGTAAAAGCTGTTTGATTGCTATCGGTGTTTTTGCTCACCATCAATGGCAAATCTAAAGTATCGAGGCGATCGCCGGTCATCGCGAGACAAATCAACCCCCTTGCTTCTACTGCCATAAAATTAATCATGTCAGGGGTGGCAAACTGAGCCGCGCAAATCAAATCCCCTTCATTTTCACGATTTTCGTCATCTACCACAACGACAGAACGGCCCGCTTTAATATCATTTAACGCCGCTTCAATCGAATCAAACTGCCAAGCTATGTCCACTAATCTTTAGGTCTACCAAACGTAATTTTTCTTGCAAATTCTGTCTTTATTGTAACGGTTTGGCGGATCTGATGTAGCCTACGCAATCACTTGGGGATCATCGATGGGATCGTTTTTGAGGAGGGGTTTTTGGTTCAGGGGCATCGAGAAAGTTACCGTCGAACCAAGGTTCTCGCCCATACTGTAAAACGAGACCTTGCCGCCGATCGCCTCAACTAACTTTTTCGAGATCGCAAGGCCTAAACCAGTACCGCTATATTTGCGAGTATGGCCACCAGTCACCTGAGAGAAGCTTTGGAATAATTTATCTTGTTTGTCGAGGGCAACACCGATACCTGTATCTTCGACTTTGATTTTGACCATGCCGGGGAAGTTGCGGCCGTTACGATTGACTTCCTTAAGCACCAGCTCAACACTGACTGTGACGCCACCTTCGTGGGTGAATTTCATCGCATTACTGACGAGATTGAGCAAAATTTGAAAAGTACGTTGCTCATTAGAATAGAGAATAATATCGTCGTAGGTGTGCGGAACAATAATCTCCCAATCGAGGTTCTTACTTTGGGCTTGGGGACGGGCAAAATTATCAACATTTTTGAGCACTTCTGACAGGCTAATGGCGTCAAAGTCAATCTCGATTTTGCCGGATTCAATCTTGGCAATATCTAAAATATCGTTAATCAGATTGAGTAGATGGATGGCGCTTTTGTGAGCTTCCTGGATAAATTCCAGCTCTTCTTCGCGGTCATCGGCCATGTCGTCCAAAATCAGTTTTAAGAAACCAATAATGCCGTTGAGCGGTGTCCGTAACTCGTGGGTTGTGCTGGCTAGGAAGTCACTCTTGAGACGGGAGGCTTCCGTTGCGGCTTGGTTTGCCTGTTCTAGCTCGTGGTAAAGGGTAGCATGGGCGATCGCCGTACCAAGTTGCTCCGCCAATTCTTGAGTTAATTCTTTTTCCCCTTCACTCCAGAGACGTGGGTTGTCGCATTGCTGCAAACAAATAAAGCCATTAACTTTGTTTTGGTAGAGTGTCGGCACCACAAAAGCGGACTGACTATCACCCAAGGCATTGGTCAGATAATCCACGTCGAGTGCCTCGCGAGTCTGCACAGAATGCTCAAGGGAAGGACTGTCCGGTGCTAACCACTCAACACCTAAAACAGAAGGGACATCGTTGTGGCGATACTCTGCTGCCACCTGAAAGGCGTGGGCTTTTTCGTCATAGGACAGCAGCAGACAACGACTGACCTTAAGAGCCTGTCCTAAGCCTGTAACGGCTTCTTGGCGAATCGCAATAAGATCAAGGGTGCTGCGAATTTTGCGGGCAATACCTGTTAAAACCTTTTGATAGGGGTCTGGCTGCCGTGGCAGACTGGGCTGCTGCGTGAGAGAACTATCGCTGCTGGGTAGCTGATGGGCGATCGCAATAATTTGCTGCACAGCGCCATCGGCTTGCACAATTGGGGTGAGATTAATCTCTAAAGGTAAGGAGCGATCGCCAACTTGAAATAAACAAGTCACCTGTTCTGGTAAATGGCGCTCAAACACCCGATTGACGACCTGTTGGAGCTTGTCTTCCTGTGCCGTTTTAAAGCAATTTAAAATTGGGGTGGCGACAACTTCTTGACTATCTACACCAAAATTATTGGCATCCCGCCAAAAAAAGCCTGTACAAATGCCTTGCCTATCTTGCAGCCAAATTAGCTCAGCACCCAGTGATTGCCAATACTGCAAGTGAAGTTTGTTACTAGAAACAAGATTTGAAGTTGTTACCTTCATCCTTTCTGTACCTAGAGAATTTATAAGATACCGCTAGATTTTATGCATCCATCCTAATCGGTGAGTGCCCCTACAGTGCTAAAGGATTGACCGACGATCAACAATTAGACAAAACATTTATCTCGATGGATCTCGACATAAACTGGGAAGTTCACTCACAAACAACATGTCTATTCATTCCAACATGTTAAGCATAAATTCAATAAAGTGAAGCTACCTAGAAATTGGATTCGGATTTGAGCGATAAAAAATCGATGCCATTATCCTACTCAAAGGGAACTTTAAATAAGTTCTATCTGTGGATGTTAAAGACTGAAACTCTTCTAAACGCTATCAACGGAAAAAGTGATCGTACCTAGTCGTTCCATTCACCCTTCGGTGGCACAGGAGGATTACGGCGTAATCGGCGCGTTAGCTCATCATCGCGTACTCTCTCCCCCCGTAACCACTGTTTGACAGCTGTTTCAATAACTTTGCTTGGGTCGTTGGTTAGGTGCTTGATTTGTTCTAAAACGTCCGGGTCAAGCTGGATAGAAACCTCTGTTTTTTCAGTATTTTGCTGTGTATCGATGGAGTTATTTTCCATAGGTTATGGGGAACGAAGTAACTAATATTTTAACAAACTACGTTCCCGCAGTTACTAGCAAATGTCTAGGGGACGATGACTCTGTATCAACATTTGTTAACGCAGGTTAACGGCTGTGATTTGTTTTTTTCCTAGCTGGCTTGGGCGATCGCCGGGGGCGATGTTGCGAGATGGGCAGTAGGAAAGCCGCGGTCAAATTCACTCATTTTGCAATCTGTTGCCTGGAGAGCTGTCTGGAGAAATTTCATGGCTTCGACGGGTTTGCCTGCCCCACAGAAAAATAAGTCTGCAGCAAAGTAACCGTATTCCGGCCAAGTGTGAATGGCAATATGGGATTCAGCGAGGGTCGCAGTGGCTGTCACACCATGGGGACTAAACTGATGTACGCATAAATCGATCAGGGTTGCTTCTCCAGCGGCGATCGCCGCCATCATTGCTTGACGGATGCCTTCTGGATCATTGAGTAGATCCGCAGGAGAGCCCCAGCCGTCCACCACGAGGTGTGTTCCCAATTTTTTCATTCTCTTTATCCTTACACTCCACAATTTGGTGAATAGATACTTTATCGGGCGAAGCTTAGAACCACAATGAACTAAACTCAATCGCCTCGCCCCCAGTTTAGCGACTATATTTCTAAATCGACTGGCGATCGCCGTCGTCAGGAACCAGCAGCAACTTGTTATACTGTGCTGATAAAAAACGTATTACTCAAAGTCTTAGCACCTGATGCAGCCCACTGACCCCAGTAAATTTACCGAACAAGCTTGGGATGCGATCGTCAAGTCACAAGAGGTCGCCCGTCGCTATCGCAATCAAAATTTAGAGGTGGAGCATTTACTGATTTCACTGTTGGAACAGGAAAGTGGTCAGGCCGGTGACCTGCTGCGTAAGACAACGATTGATCCGGGTCGCCTCCTACAGCAGGTAGAACGTTTTACCCAGCAACAGCCAAAATTACTACGCGGTGACCAACTTTATCTAGGACAGCAGCTCGACACCTTGCTGGATCGCTCTGAGGCTTGCCGGGTGAGCTGGCAGGATCAATTAATCGCTGTTGAACATTTACTCGTCGGTTTTGCTGAGGACGATCGCCTAGGGCGACGGATCTTGCGGAGCTTCAATCTTGACCCCCAAGATGTCGAGGGCAAAATCAAGGAAGTTCGTCCGCCCCAAGTCACACCGGAAGGAGAGGAGGACGAGCCAGACAGCGACAGCCGTGATGATGGTAGACGGAGCGCTCTCAAAAAATTTGGACGGGATCTCACAGAACAGGCAAAAGACGGCAAACTTGACCCGGTCATTGGTCGGGATGATGAAATTCGCCGCGTGATTCAAGTGCTTTCCCGTCGCTCGAAAAATAATCCTGTCCTCATCGGTGAACCCGGTGTAGGTAAGACGGCGATCGCCGAAGGCTTAGCCCAGCGGATCGTGAATGGTGATGTGCCAGAATCTCTCAAAGATCGCCAACTCATGTCCCTTGATATGGGATCGTTAATCGCAGGTGCAAAATATCGCGGCGAATTTGAAGCTCGTTTACGCTCTGTCCTCAAGGAAGTTACCCATTCCGATGGACAAATTATTCTCTTCATCGATGAAGTCCACACCGTTGTTGGAGCTGGTGGTGGCAATGGCACAATGGATGCCGGTAATCTCCTTAAACCCATGTTGGCGCGGGGCGAACTGCGGTGTATCGGTGCTACGACCCTCGATGAATATCGTAAAAATATCGAAAAAGACCCAGCCCTAGAGCGACGTTTCCAGCAAGTTCTTGTTAAACAACCCACTGCGGAAGATACGATTTCCATTCTGCGTGGCTTAAAGGAACGTTATGAGCGTCACCACGGCGTTAACATTACCGACTCAGCCCTCGTGGCAGCGGCGACTTTATCTAATCGCTACATCAGCGATCGATTTTTACCCGATAAGGCGATCGACCTCGTTGATGAAGCGGCAGCCAAGCTCAAAATGGAAATTACCTCCAAGCCTGTTGAGCTAGAAATTATTGACCGTCGCCTAATGCAATTGCAGATGGAGCAACTGTCCCTGAAAGGAGAAGAACAATTAGGGGCAAATTCTCCGGCATACTTGGCTTCCAAGGAACGGCTAGAGCGCATTGACGAAGAAATCCAAGGTTTAGAAGTTGAACAAAAAGAACTCTCTTCCCAATGGCTGGCAGAGAAAAATCTTATTGATGAGATTAACGAACTAAAAGAAGAAGAAGAACAACTCCGCCTCCAAATCGAACAGGCAGAGCGTGCCTATGACCTTAATAAAGCAGCCCAGTTAAAATATGGTCGCCTTGAGGGATTACAAGAAGAAATGACCGCGAAGGAAGCCAAGCTTCTGGAGATTCAGGCGGCAGGCGATGCCATGTTGCGGGAACAGGTCACCGAGTCTGATATCGCTGAGATTGTGGCACGGTGGACGGGCATTCCAGTCAATCGGTTAATGGAATCGGAACGTCAAAAGCTCCTCCAACTCGAAGGTCATCTCCACGAACGGGTGATTGGTCAACAGGAAGCGGTAGTGGCTGTTGCCGCCGCCATTCGTCGGGCGCGGGCAGGCATGAAAGATCCTAGTCGTCCTATCGGTTCCTTCATGTTTATGGGGCCGACCGGAGTTGGTAAAACAGAATTGGCGCGGGCTTTAGCTGCTTTTCTTTTTGACAGTGAAGAAGCCATGGTGCGTATCGACATGTCCGAGTACATGGAGAAGCACGCCGTTTCTCGATTGATTGGTGCGCCTCCGGGGTATGTGGGCTACGAAGAGGGTGGTCAATTATCAGAAGCCATTCGCCGTCGTCCCTACTCAGTGGTGCTCCTTGATGAGGTAGAAAAAGCCCATAAAGATGTTTTCAATATTCTGCTGCAAGTTCTAGATGATGGTCGTATTACCGATTCCCAAGGTCGCGTCGTAGATTTTCGCAATACGATTATTGTGATGACCAGTAATGTGGGCAGCGAAATCATCCTCAATTTGTCTGGTGATGATACTAAATACGAGCAGATGCGTGAAAAGGTCACTGGTTCATTACGCAAGCGCTTCCGCCCAGAATTTCTCAATCGTATTGATGAGCTGATTATCTTCCATACACTCAGACGAGATGAGCTAAAAGAGATTGTCAAGCTACAAATTAAGCGGATTGAAAAGCTCCTTGCGGATCAGAAGATTTCGCTGCAACTTACCGATGCAGCTCTTGATCATGTTGTGGAATCTGGTTATGACCCCACCTTTGGTGCAAGACCGTTAAAGCGTGCTATTCAGCGGGAACTGGAAAATCCCATTTCTACGAAAATTTTGGAAGCAGAATTTGCGGATGGCGATCGCGTCGTTGCAGATTGTGCAGATGGGGCACTTGTTTTTACCAAGGAAGCAAAACCAGTCATTGAGGAAGATATTCCAGAAGTTACGCCTGTAGTCGAAGCCGAACCTGAGCCTGAAATCATGGCAGAACCTCAGCCGGAAGAGACGAACACCGTTGAACCTGAAGCTCCTGAAATAATCGAAGCCGTTGAAGAAGCTGTCGTGACAGTAGAGTCAGAAATTATTGAGCCAGAAGATGAGGCGATCGCCCCAATAGAGGTTGTCCCAACGGAAGACTCGCTAGATGATGCCCCGATAGATCAAGCAGAAGAAGATAGCTCGGCGATCGCCGACGAAACCAACTGGATTGATGCAGAATCTGACGATATTGATGTTGTGCCAACTAGCACTGCGACTCCTCCAGAACCAACGAACGATGACGTCACTGAGCAAGACGAATCTAAGTACGAATCCGATGAGGATTGGGATGACCCAGCGACGGATTCTGAACCAGCATTGGTGGGCAGTGAATCTGAAGAGGAATGGATTTAAACGCAGTTTCAGTACTCATGCTGACAAAAAAACGGCACTCACCTTCTACTTGTGAGTGCCGCTTGTAATGTTCTGGAAAGTATTTGATCTAAATTTGTTGAGCTAAGCCAAAGGGTTTTTAGTTCTCAGAATTCCAGATATACCAATCTGGGTAAACATAAACCCAATATCCTTCAGCGCCGTATTCGCCGCACCAACTGCCACCTGACCAGTAGCCATAGTCATGATAGTCGCCGTAGGTATCACCATCTTCGTAGCAGGTTAGGACTTGGACGAGACCAGAGTAAGAGCCATAGGCTGTTGTTGGGTCTGCGAATGCGTCGTCTTCTAAATAATTGTCGTAGCTCCAAATGTACCAATTGGGATAATCGTATACCCAATACCCAGCTGCGCCGTATTCACCACACCAAGCGCCGCCATCCCAATAGCCATACTCGTTAAACGAACCGTAAGAGGCTTCGTCCTGGGGACAGTAAATGGTTTGGACGAGGTCTTCATAACGCCCATTTACAGAAGGAGATATTGGTTGAGCAAAAGCTGGAGTTGTCGTGACTAAAGCCGTCGTTGCGGCGATCGCCACCGCAGAAAATTTCGTTGAAAAGGTTTGGAACATAGGTCTTGTACTGTAAAAAAAGCAATAACAAATGAGTCAGAGGGCACTATCAGTGGCAGATACTTGTAGATTGTCAGCAACTTTTGTTGATGTACTGACTGGGAAGGAATAAGAGCCTCTAGATGTCGTCATTAACTGATATACCAAATAGTATTCCCGCATCAAAGCTGACAAAACTCTTAAGGGGTTGCTTCAATGACTGGGACAATGAATCCGCAAAAGATGTAACCTTTCGCTGTAGAGAGTTCTTTTCCAGATGTTGTGAAGCTGGTGATGGCCTCTGGCAGACCGCTTCGTGGGGAAAAGTCAACATAAAAAAGACATCCGAGTGGATGCCTCAAAAACAATTTTCGTGCGTAATTCAGTGTTTCGGTTTACGAAAGGGTGTCGAGGTAATCCCGCATTAAATTACGACGCTTGGGTTGACGGAGCTTTTGTAGTGCTTTCGCTTCGATCTGGCGAACACGCTCCCGCGACAGCTCCAGTACACGACCAATCTCAGCGAGAGAGTAGGTTTTGCCGTCATCAAGTCCGTAGCGCAATTGAATTACTTCCTGCTCCCGATCAGTGAGTTCGGCGAGAAGATTGCGTAAATCCCGTTGCAAAGATTCACGAACAAGGTTTTCTTCGGGGGATGCATCGCTAGTTTCGAGGAGATCTCCAAGTTCTGTATCACGGTCTTTACCGACGCGAATCTCTAAAGATACAGAGCGGGGGACTTTTTGAAGAACTTCTCGCACCTGTGCCGCTGTCATATCCAGTACTTTGGCGACATCTTCGAGGGTTGGAGTACAGCCTTGGGTTTGGGAAATTTGCCGTTGGGCTTTCTTGATTTTGTTGAGTTTTTCTGTGACGTGGACTGGGAGGCGAATGGTACGACTCTGGGTGGCGATCGCCCGTGTGATGCCTTGACGAATCCACCAGTAGGCGTAAGTAGAGAAGCGATAACCTTTCGTGGGATCAAACTTATCGACCGCCCGCTCTAGACCTAACGTGCCTTCTTGAATGAGATCGAGAAGCTCTAGGCCACGATTTTGATATTTCTTGGCGACGGAGACAACCAAGCGTAGATTCGCTTGAATCATATGCTCTTTTGCTAATGTCCCTGCCTTGAGAACCGACTCTAATTCTTTGACTTCGAGACCGACGCATTCTGCCCAACGCTGCTTCCCGGCACGAATTTGCTGTCGTAAATCATCCCGTTCCATACCGACTTCTGCGGCCCAACGACCCATAGCAGGACGGCAACCTAGCTCAATAGCTAAACGGTCGTGCACTTCAATGAGTTTAAGAAATTCTGTGAGGAGTTCATCGCCCTCTTCTGCAACCTCTTGCCGTTTGTCTAAAAGCTGTATATAATTTTGAACCTTGCGGGCTTCGGTTAATTCCTCATCTCTTTCCAAAAGAGGAACACGACCAATATCCTGTAGGTAAAGACGAACCAAGTCTGTCGTATGCCCATTACGGTTGCTGGTTGCGGTCTGATCGAAAAATGCAAACTCATCAGTCGATGCAGTGGCAGTCCCAGTGGTAGACGAGTTGTCGGACTGGTTCGTAGGGGTCATGGTAGTGACTCTCCTTAAAAATCTATTTGGGATCGATTAACCTTAAACTTCCCTGTTCGAAACCCCTTTTCAACATTTTGTTACAAAACGTCACGTCTTTTCGGAGCCTTGAAGTAGCGATCACGTTAAAGATTGTTACTAGCATAACGTTTCTGTACGCAACATTTTGTTCAGTGGGTTATATATCGGCAGAAATTTTGCTTGGTTTAGCTTGTTTCTTTCAGAAAATAAGCCTTAAAATTCTGCGCAATATTGTTAGGGTTTAGCGATAAAAAAATACTTTCTAGACAATAAAACTGGCGATCGCCATGAAAAAAGTTTTATTAGAAGGAACATCCCGATAGAATAATCAATTGGCTTAATAGGCACTAAACTGTCGCACTCAATTTTTGGTGAGGGGCGATCGCCGTCAGAAAGCGAGCCCAACCCTAGAGAAATAACGCCGCAACTATTCGTAACTTTTATCTATTTACTATGACCGATCAGACTCGCATTTTGATGTGCTCTCCCGACCACTATGATGTGGACTACGTGATTAATCCGTGGATGGAGGGTAACGTCCACAAATCTTCCCAAGCAAAGGCTATCGACCAGTGGCAAGCGCTACACCACATTATTAAAGAACACGCCACAGTCGAGCTTGTGCCCCCTGCAAAGGGTTGGCCGGATATGGTGTTCACCGCCAATGCTGGTTTAGTGCTCGGTAAGAAAGCAATTCTTAGTCGTTTTTATCACCCCGAGCGCCAAGGGGAAGAGCCCTATTTCAAAGCGTGGTTTGCGGAGAATGGCTTCCAAGTTTATGAGTTGCCCCAGGACCTGCCGTTTGAAGGGGCTGGCGATGCTCTATTTGATCGGGGTACTGGTTCGCTATGGGCGGGCTACGGTTTCCGTTCTGAGTTAGATTCCCATGCTTACATTGCCCAGTGGCTCGATGTTGAGGTTTTATCGCTACGCCTAATTGATCCCCGTTTCTATCACCTCGATACTTGCTTCTGTCCCCTCGATGGTGGCTATGTTCTGTATTATCCGCCTGCTTTTGATACCTATTCCAATGCGCTAATTGAGAAGCGTATTCCTGAAGATAAGCGTATCGTTGTGCCTGAGCCAGATGCCGTGAACTTTGCCTGTAATGCGGTCAATGTCGGCGACGTGATCATTATGAATAAGATCAGCGCTGAACTGGAAAATCTGATTCACGCAAAGGGCTTTAAAACTCGTCAAACGTCCCTCACCGAATTTCTTAAAGCCGGCGGTGCGGCAAAGTGTCTCACCCTCAAAACGACTGAGCCTGTCCAAGAAGAAGTCCATGCGAATGAGCCTGTAGATAGCCGGATTATTCACCTCGAAGGTCATTTGCTCGATGCAGGTATTTTGAATTCTGCATTGGATCTGATTGCCGGACAAGGTGGAAGTGCCAAAGTCCTTAACTTTAATCTTGGTTTAGAGCGTAAAAATACTTCTTCAGCTAATGTTCGCGTGTCTGCGCCTTCCACATCGGTGATGGAAGACATTATGTCTGAGCTGATTGAGATCGGTGCTGTGAACACCTCTGATGAGGATGTTAAAGACGCAGATTTTGAAGTCGTGAGCCATGTCGGTGTTGCGCCGGATGATTTCTACGTGACCAATATTTATCCGACGGAAGTGCGGGTACGTGGTCAGTGGATCCAAGTTTCCCACCAACGCATGGATGGGGCGATCGCCATTACTGAGAACAATGGTCAAATTTCTGCTCGCTGCCGTTTACTAAGAGATTTGCAAGTTGGTGAAAAAGTTGTCGTCGGTGTTGATGGTATTCGCACCAATCACAAGAGCAATGCTCGTCCGACCCAAGAGAAAAAAGAATTTAGCTTTATGGGCGCAGGCGTATCCAGTGAGCGTCGTGTTGAGCTAGTCGTTGAGCAAATCGCTTGGGAACTACAAAAGATCCGTGAGCAAGGCGGCAAGGTTGCTGTTACCGCTGGCCCCGTTGTCATTCACACCGGTGGTGGCCAGCATTTGTCTAGCCTTATTCGTCAGGGCTATGTCCAT
>CAZXBK010000126.1:0-13266 GCA_964638765.1 uncultured Synechococcus sp.
GATCGCGGACGAGTAAAGCGCCAGCAAAACCGAGGGAATTGACAGAGATACGTTCGTAGCTATCTTGAGTGCGATGAATCAGCATCATCCAACGACGGGTAATTAGCAAATTATAGGGTTGGGTTTGTTGTCCGGGCGTAAGGGGTGTGTTGAGAAAATCGAGATATTTCAGTAGATTCTCGTAAATTTCACAGAGGGTTTGTCCGTCATAGTGGGTGGGAATTGGGGCGATCGCCTGTTTAAAGGGAAAAACATTCAGACTAGTGGGATGAGACGGGTCGAGAGTTTGGGAGGCGATCGCCTTTTCTATCGGCACAGAAAACTGATTTAGTTCATCCGAAAAGGGAATGAGCTGCAAATGTTTGTGGGGTTGACTGGCTCCTGCCAATTTTCCGGCGTTGTAAAAGGCTAGACCGTCGAGCTCTGCCATGCAGGTCGCTAAGGCTTCAAAATCGGGCTGCGTAATCCAATTTTCTTGGGACTGAAAATCACGGGTGATAATCAAAATATGGTTGTCAACGACATTAAATTTGTTGAGCAAACAAACATGATTCGCAGATAAATCGGTCACAAATAAATCCTTTTCGTAGGGCAAAAATGGATTTACTTTTTTCTTAACCTGCTTTTTTTGGTAAGTCTCTTTTTTTTTGAGCTTTTCAAGAATTCTGACGACAAATGGAATATCTTGATCGACAACAATTTCTTGGGCGGTTGTTAGGGAAAGTAAAGCTCCGAGTTCTTTGGCGCGAGTCGTCGTTTGTTGGATTTGCTCGAAAAGAGACATTATTTTTGGAAATTAAAAGTTAAATATAGTCTTCTCAATTAAGTTTAAGACTTTGGATCCCCCTAAATCCTCCTAAATCCCCCTTTGTAAGGGGGACTTGGGAGTTTGGCGTGTTTCATCATTTTCTCGAATGACCATACTTGAAAAAATCAAGTAAAAACTACATCGCCAAAAGGGATAGCTCTGTGTCTGGATCGAAGAAATGAAGATTATCTAAATCCAAAGATAACCATAGTGATTGTTGAGGTTGGTAGGTTTCCTGAGGTTCAGTTCTGATGCGAAACGTTGTTGTTGAAATTTCTTTGAGATGGGTCGTTAAAAAGGTGTCGTTACCGAGTGCTTCGACCACATCGACAACAACCTCAATATTTTTTGTGGCGGCAGGACTCACCCGCAAATGTTCTGGCCGTATGCCCAAAAGCAGCGATCGCCCTTCATAAGCCTGTAGAGGTTCACGCCAAAATTCTGAAACGGTGCAGCGAAATTGAGGATGTTCAATCACGCCATTGGGTAATACTGCTACTTCTAAAAAGTTCATTGGTGGTGAGCCGATAAACTCTGCCACAAACCGATTCACCGGACGGTTGTAAACCTCCAAAGGCGGCGCAACTTGGAGAATAGTGCCTTTTTCCATCACGGCAATGCGATCACCCATGGTCATAGCTTCGGTTTGGTCGTGGGTGACATAAATCGTGGTGATGCCTAGTTGCTCTTGTAGTTGCACAATTTGGGTTCTCGTTTCGCTGCGCAATGCCGCATCAAGATTGGACAGCGGCTCATCCATCAAAAACACTTGGGGGTTGCGCGCGATCGCCCGACCGAGAGCTACTCGTTGTTTTTGACCACCGGACAATTGTTTTGGTAAACGGCTAAGCAAATGGTCAATTTGTAGGAGGCGGGCAACCTGAACGACTTTGTCGCGAATGATTTTTTCTTGGGGCGGTTGGTAACGCAAAGTTTTAGGCAAAATCCCGGTCACACCTCGCCAAGCGTTAGTCCAGACGTTAGTACTCGTATCCGCTGTCGGCATCCGCCGCAAACCGAAGGCAATATTGTCGTAAACATTCAGGTGGGGATACAGCGCGTAATTTTGAAACACCATCGCAATATCCCGCGCCTTTGATGGCAAATCATTAACCGGGCGATCGCCGATATGAATTTCCCCAGCCGTAACCGTTTCCAATCCCGCAATTAAGCGCAATAGAGTACTTTTACCGCAGCCAGAAGCGCCCACCAGCACCATAAATTCACCGTCTTGAATGTCAAGGTCAATGCCTCGTAAAACCTGCGTCGGTTTGCGGGTGGAGCGGTCAGCAAAAGATTTCTGGATGTGATGAAGCGCAACCTGTGCCACGGCGTTTTTTCCTGCGTCAGAAACGATGCCTATGGTATCGCACCACTGCCCCTAGGGCGTCATTTCTTCGGGTTGGAAAGCTCGGTCTGTGAGTTCTTCAAATACCGCTTGTAGTGACGGCGTAGCGAAGACAACTTCTGTCGCCTGCAATAAGCTTGCACCCCAGAGGTTTTCGTCGAGAAAATCAATTTCGCCGTAGCGTCCGTCTAATTCCAAAGCTTCACGGGCTAGCTCCAAACCTTCGGCTTGATTTCCTTTGTTCACGTAGGTTGCGACCGCTACCGCCAATTGTGGTTCTGCCATGCTGGGATCAATTTCAATAGCCTGCTCCCACTGATCAATGGCTGCATCAATTTTGCCCTGTTCGTAATAAATCAGACCAATATTATTAATCGCTGGCCAAAAGTCATCTTGCAGCTCCAGAGAACGCTCATAGGTGGCGATCGCCGCCGCATATTCTCCGAGTTTCAACTGAGCATTACCGAGGTCAAAGAGGACTTCGATAGATTCATCACCAAGGGCTAGGGCTGTTTCTAGCTCTGGCACAGCTAGCTCGTACTGACCACTCTGAAAATACGCCGCCCCAAGAATACTGTAAATGCCGCTTTCGTTTGGTTCTAAAATCTCTGCTCGTTTAAGAACGCGAATACCTTCTTCAAGCTCTCCCTCTTGCACCAGTAATGTGCCGAGAATGTACCAACCTTCAAAGCGATTGGGGACAAGCTGGGTCGCTAGTTTTGCGCGGGGAATTGCCCATTCAAACTGCTGAAAACGAGAAAGCTGAATCGCATCTTCGATCAGCCGCATGCCCTGTTCTTCGAGCTGTTCTTGGTTAAAATCTTGGGTCAGTGGTAGTGCCGCCTGCGATCGCACAGGAGCTTCGGTCATAAAAACACTCGCACAAGCCCCAAGGGCAATTAACCAATGATGTCTAGGCACAGTTCAACTCTTCACAAAAAACGACTGGGATTTTTAGTCTAGCGACTCGTTAGGCAAAGTGACGAGAATTTTACCGGATCGAGTTCCTTCTTAAAACATTAAAGGTTTCTATGTATCACCTTCCTGTTCAGGAAAAGAGCATTCGACAGTGACTTTGAGATTACTGCTTCCCCAAGCGCAAATTCCTCGAATCGATTTGCTTTTGCTGAGAAATATGAAAGCGATCGCCTCATCTCCCTATTGTTTCAAGATTTTACGTCGATAGCCTGAAGCCATCTTTACAAGACCTATACTGAGACAGCCCATCCTACGGCATTAGCTTAGTCACGGCAGACAAAGGCATTCATGAAACTCGCAGACATCCTCAAAGACTCAAATTACAAGCTCTCTCAATTTGAAACGGAAGATATTGATTGGCTAGAGGATTTGATTTTTCGCAAGACAGTACGCAAGGTTGAGAAGCCATACATTAAGTGTTTGGTGCGTAATAAAGATATTCAGCTCAAGCCAGAAGAAGCGGTAAGGCAGCTTTATCTAAAGGTTCTTATCGATAAATATGGTTATCCGACAGATCGGATGATTGTGGAATATCCGGTGAAGTTTGGGACGGAAACGAAAAAAGCGGATATTGCGATCATGGACGTAGATCGTCCAACGGTTCCCTATGCCATTGTCGAGCTGAAAAAACCAAAGGAAAAAGCCGGAAAGGATCAGCTTAAGTCCTATTGCAATGCGACTGGCGCACCGATTGGGGTTTGGACGAATGGGGACTCGATTTCTCGTTGGCATCGAAAAGATCCAAATTATTTTGAGCGGATTACAGATATTCCTAAGGCCAGTCAAACTCTTGAAGATATTCTCCAAATTAAATTTACGTTGGAGGATCTGATTCAAAATGACCGCCTCGTGAATGAAAAAATGTCTTTGCGGGCGTTAATTGAGGAAATGGAAGATGAGGTTTTAGCGAATGCTGGGGTGGATGTTTTTGAGGAAGTCTTTAAGCTGATTTTCACCAAGCTCTATGATGAGTGGCTTTCGGGACAAGGTAAAAATCGTAGTAAGCGTATTTTGGAGTTTCGGAATACAGGGCAAACGGAGACGGCTTTAAAAACGAAGATTCAGGATCTTTTTGAGCGGGCAAAGGAAAAGTGGGAAGGGGTCTTTAGTGAAGATTCTAAGATTACGCTCACGCCTTCTCATCTATCGGTTTGTGTGCGATCGCTGGAAAATGTAAAACTATTCAACTCCAATTTGGACGTGATTGATGAAGCGTTTGAGTATTTGGTGAACCAGAGCAGTAAGGGTGAGAAGGGGCAATATTTCACGCCGCGTTATGTGATTGATATGTGTGTGAAGATGCTTAATCCCCAAGAGGATGAGTACATGATCGATACGGCGGCGGGTTCATCGGGTTTTCCGGTACACACGATCTTCCATGTATGGCGGCAAATTTTAGAGGATGAAGGGATTGAAGCAAGTCATCTTTTTACCATTGAAGATAAGCCCCATCGTTGTACGGAATATGTAGAAAAGCGGGTTTTTGCAATTGATTTTGATGAGAAGTCGGTACGGGTGGCGCGGACTCTGAACCTGATTGCTGGGGATGGTCAGACCAATGTGATGCGTTTGAATACGTTGGATTACGACGGATGGGATGAAATCACAAAGGAGGAGTCATGGAATGATACTTACAATGATGCTTTTAAACGTTTAAAGAAGCTCCGCAAGCAGAAAAATAGCTACAAGGAATTTGGGTTTGATGTGCTGATGGCGAATCCGCCGTTTGCTGGGGATATTAAAGAGGGGCGCATTATTCATAAGTATGCGTTGTCGAAAAAGCCCAATGGGAAATGGCAAACGAAAGTCGGGCGAGACATTCTGTTTATTGAGCGGAATCTGGATTTCCTCAAGCCGGGGGGCAGGATGGCGATCGTTTTGCCGCAGGGTCGGTTTAATAATTCGTCGGATAAGCAAATTCGAGAGTTTATTGCTGAGCGTTGCCGGATTTTGGCGGTGGTGGGTCTCCATGGGAATACGTTTAAGCCGCACACTGGCACAAAGACATCGGTGTTGTTGGTGCAGAAGTGGAATGATGATCCAAAAGCTGGGTCGTTGTGTCCGAGGCAGGATGATTACAATATCTTTTTTGCGACGATGCAGAAGTCGGGGAAGGATAATTCGGGGGAAAAGATTTATCGGCGTATTGTGCCACCGGATGAGGAGGGGTTGTCGGAAAAAGATAAGGATAGGGAATTATTGCTCGATGATCATCAGCATTTGGTGATTGACCATGATCTGTTTAACCATGATGGATTAACGGAGGATGGGATTGCTGAAGCGTTTATGGAGTTTGCGAAGAAGGAAAAGCTAAGTTTTTTTGAACAAAGCCCATTTGTTACGCCGTTTGATCAAGAAAAGTATGAGCGGTTAATGAGTGGGCTTGAAGCTGTATCGCTTAAATTTTCAGAACTAGAAAATTTAATGACTATCGGTGCAGAGTTTTATCGTAAGCAATTTGTGGATGCTGTTCATCGTATAAAAAACAGCAAGATGGACTTAGAAAATCTTGAAGCATGCAGTTTATTGATTACAGATGGTGATCACAGCAAAACTCAATACCAAGATGAGGGAATCTACTACATTTTGAGTGAATCTGTGAAAGAAGGATATCTTGACAGAAGCATATATAGGTATATCTCCCCTGAATTACATAAGTCATTAAAAAGATCAGAATTAATGCCACGAGATATTGTGGTTACAAAAACAGGAGTCTACTTTGGCAAAAGTGCTGTGATCCCAGATGACTTTCCAATTGCAAACACTAGTGCTCATGTGGGTAAAATCAAGGTAGATGAGAATATCGTAAATTCATACTATCTTTCTACATTTTTAAATTCAAAATATGGCTATTCTCAACTTAGAAGACGGGGGATAAAAGCTACACGCCCTGAAATAAAACTCATTGAGTTTAACGATATCTTAATTGCCAAGCCAAAAGAAGACAATAAATATTTTCAGGACAAAATAGAAGAGGTTGTAAAACAGGCAGAATTAGTTAGAGATAGTGCTAAAAAAATATATTCTCAGGCTGAAGATTTATTGTTGTCGGAGTTGGGGTTAAAGGATTGGGAGCCGACGGAGGAGACAGTTGCAGTTAAGCGTTTTTCTGAGTCGTTTTTATCTTCAGGTCGTTTAGACGCAGAACACTACAAACCCAAATATGATCAAGCTCTTCAAAACATCCAAAGCTTAAAACCCAAGAAAATTGTTCACCTTGAGGATCTTTTAGTAGAAATCACAAATGGAAAAACTCCTTTAAGACACAATTTGACAGTTGGAAATGTGAAGTTTCTAACTGCGGAACATATTCATGATTTCAAGATTAATTATAAAACACATAAAAGAGTTTTGGAATCCCATCATAAAAGCAAACTTAAGCGAACAGCTTTACGTCAACATGACATTTTGGTCACAATAAAAGGACGAGTTGGAAATGCTGCCATTGTTGAGGATATCAATGAAGAAGTTAACATCAACCAAGATGTAGCTCTACTACGTTTAAAAAAGAATATTAGTCCATATTATCTGGTTGGCTTTCTGAACTCTCAGTTAGGTAAGTTACTAGTCGAACAAACCTCAACAGGACAAATCAATCCTTTTTTAAGTCTTGGTGCATTAAGAAAATTAAGCATCCCAATTTTTGAGGAGAATTTAATGTTTGAGCTTGGGGAATCAATTCAATCAAAAGTCTATGAGTTCACACAAGCAGAACACAAATCAAAACAATTGCTAGAAATTGCAAAGCATGGCGTTGAAAAAGCGATTGAAACAGATGAAGAGACTGCAACAAACTGGATTAATCAAGAATTAGAAAAACAGGGTATCTCTCTTTCAGAATAAACCTGTCCTATTCACATCATTTATCTGGAGGCAAACCAATGTATATCAAAGATCTAACGACTGAAGAATTTCAAGATCTCATTCGTCGCACCGTTATCGATACCCTTAATGACTATTTAGTTGAAGCAGAAGACCAACTAGAAATCTTGCCTGAAATCCAAGACAAATTACTCCAAATTCGTGATGCACGCCTTGAAAAGGATACAACCCTCAGTGCAGACGAAGCCTATGCAGAATTGGATCTTGATTAATCATGGCTCACCAAATCCGCTATGACAAAGCAGCCATTACTGCCCTAAAGAAAATTCAAAAATCAATCCGTAAAAGAATCGTCAATAAAATTGAATGGTTAGCCCAGAACGCAGAAAACATTAACCACAAATCCCTACAAGGTAATCTTTCAGACTTTTATAAGCTGAGAGTGGGAGACTATCGAGTTATTTACGAACTAGACAATGAAATCAAAATCATTATTGTTGATTACGTAGGACATCGCCGCGACATCTACAAACAATAGAAAACTCGTTAATCTCGATTGATTGACTATAGAAAAATGCAATCCTGAAGCACATTGTCTCGAATGCACAGCCTCAGCCCAGCTTGAGTAACCACATCAACTTTTTGATCTAACAAAGCCTCCCAATCGTGAATGAGACCTACCGGGAACCAAGACG
This sequence comes from uncultured Synechococcus sp., assembly GCA_964638765.1. GTDB lineage: Bacteria > Cyanobacteriota > Cyanobacteriia > Cyanobacteriales > MRBY01 > MRBY01. Next base: position 7,652 of record CAZXBK010000126.1, read on the forward strand.
AAATTTTGTCGAGATCATAATCAACTAAAAAATCGATATCACTAGTTTCCGTTTCTTCGCCTCGTGCCACCGACCCAAAGATCCGTACATTAAACGCACCATGCTTTGCGGCGATCGTCAAAATCTCTTCTCGTTTTTCCTGTAGCTGCTCTCGAAGTTTCATTATCCGCATTAAGCCTCAATACTCACAGTTTAGTCCATGGAAACAGGGGCGATCACTAGTTCTTCGCTACCATAGAGTTCAGTTGAGCCGAGCTTATGTATGGGCAAATTATGGACATTTCACTAAAGCCAGAATTAGAGTCTTTTGTCAGTTCTCAGATTGGCTTAGGCAAATATCGAGATTCCAATCAAATGATTGAAGAAGCTCTAAAGCTATTAGAAAAACGCTTGCAATATGACCAGTGGGTACAAGAACTTGAACAAAAAATTGACGTTGCAGTTGCCCAACTAGAGCGAGGTGAAGGAGTAGACGGAGAAGTGGCGATCGCCCAATTGCGCCAGCGTTTTCGGTAGATTAGGCTTTGTAAAAAGATGACTCAATTTATTCTTGCACCGGAGGCAATTAAGGATTTAGAGAAAATTCTTGATTACTTGGCTGCCGGAAGTTTAGATAGTGGCGAAAACTTTCTTGATGCATTTCAGAAGAAATGTCGATTTTTGACTCAGTTTCCGAAGATGGGGCGTAGCTATGAGCGAATTCGCGATGATTTACGGGGGTTGCCTCTGAAGGGTTATGTCATTTTCTACCGTGTAAGTGAGAGCCAAGTAGAAATTTTGCGTGTCATTCAGGGAAACCGGGATTTTGAAGCATTATTTGATGTAGATGAAATGTAGGCGATCGCCGTTGCATCCATAGCTTGAGCTACATAATCAACACCCTTAGTTTAGTCGATGAAAATGTCTCTTGTTGCGTAATCGTTCATCCTGCCAGCTTCGCCACCTCCCTGTGAAAGGGAAGCAAATGTGAGTATTAGATTATGGGGTCTTTCTCTTGGGTTGGCGATCGCCCATCTGAAGACTTTTGCCAATATCTTTGTCAGCAAAACTAGAAAAAAGCTTGCGTGTCAGTGATTTCACTCAAGCAGCTCCCTAAAAAAATTTGCTATTGTAAAGAAAAGTTACGACGCTTGTTTTTTTGAAAGTTTCTCTAAACTTCACTCAAATTATGTGTGTTTGATAGAACAAAATTCTCCCAGCTAATCATGCTAGAGGTATAGAGCAGCTTTTCAGACCACTTATCCTACGAGAGAGTATGACCATCACCAATTTCTTTCACAAAGCTACAGCTTCACTACGTATGCCTCCAGCAACTGGTCCTAGACGTCTCAATGTGACCCTGTTTTGCGATTTTGATGGTCCCCTCGTTGATGTTTCTGCTCGTTATTACGGCACTTACAAAAAAGCTTTACAACATACCCAAGCGACTTACGCGCAGCAGGGCCAACAGCTTCCTACTCGACTCTTGACGAAAAATCAGTTCTGGGAAATGAAGCGTCAGCGCGTCAGTGACATTGAGATTGCGATGCGCTCCGGATTACAGGAAGAAGAAATCACATTTTTCCTCGGCTACGTGCAAGAGATTGTTAATGGCACTGATTTGCTGCACTTGGACGCAATGCAAAATGGCATTAATTGGTCGCTGGGGCTGCTCCATGCTTCTGGTGTGAAACTAGTATTGGTGACTTTACGGGAAGAGCAGCAAGTCCACAGAATGCTTGATAGTTATGGTCTCAAGCGTCTTTTTAGCGGTATCTATGGAAGTGGAGATCGCCACACAGCCTACCGCAACAATATTGATGTGAAGACAGCATTACTCAAAGAGGCGATCGCCGAGCAAGGTCAACTCAGTGATGATTGGTTAATGGTGGGCGATACCGAAGCCGATATTGTCGCAGCGCAACGGTCAAATATTCCGGCGATCGCCTTGACTTGTGGCATTCGTAGTGAGCAATATCTCAAAACCTACAGTCCAGACCATATTTGCTCTAATCTTTTATCAACGGCTCATTTCTTAATTGATCGCTATGGTCGTGAACCAAAGAATTTGCCGCAACATTTAAGCTATTGCCTATCAAACGCTCTTACTTGATCCCACCACCTCACTAGGGGAGTACAAGCTAGAGGTGCCCAAAGACTACTGAGAACAGCGGAGGCAAGGGCAATTTGCTGGTAGTCGAGCCAAATATTTTCGAAGGATTGTAGTCCGAACAGTAGATGTTGAAATGCCATCACTGTTTCAGCAACCAGCGTCATAATAAACACAATCAGCGCGAGGGAAATAAAGTCCTCTTGCAAATATCGTTGTTGCCGCCAACTAGCCGTGAGCCACGCCACAATCACAAAACCCGGAATATGGCTCGGCACAGGACTCACCATGAGACTGTCGTGCAAAAAACCGACGGCGATCGCCACCAACACAGCAATCGAAACGTTGCGTTTAATGCTCCATGCCACTAGCCACATCAGTAGCCACTGTGGACTAAACCCTAAGATTGTCATGCCCGGTGTCCGTACCAACAGCAACAACGAGTACACCAGTAGCGACCCAAAAATCACAACGCCATTGAGCCAAGGATTAACCGGTTTAGGAAACTTCTTCTTCGACATTTTGTTCCGGTAAACGCTCAAAATCCAAAGGTTTCTGTTCAAAAGGCGAAACTAAAACCCATTCCAAAACAGTAAAAGAAGCGGACAACTCAACCGTTGCAATGGGAGCCGGGCCGCCTTCTTGATCAACGTCCGTGACTTTACCAACGGGGATGCCTTGGGGATACAAAATACTCAAATTGGAGGTTGTGACTAGATCTCCTACCTCAACATCGGGTACTTTTTCGTAAAAAATCATTTGTGCCGTTTGGGGGCGGCGTTGATTTTGACTTTCCCCTTTTAAGTAGGCTTGATGGCGACTACGGGCAACCATGACACCGATCTGCTGGCTCGGATCACTAATCAGCATCACACGACTACTGTTTGGTGTGACTTGGGTAACACGACCAACCAAACCGCCAATACCAAATACCGTATCCCCTTCTTTAATCCCAGCATTGCGACCTTTCCCGATGGTAATTTGCTGCCACCAAGAGTCTGCGCTACGACCAATGACCGGGGCGGCGATCGCCTCTTGATTCACTTCCTGGGAAAAATCGAGCAAGTCCTTAAGCTGTTGATTTTGCTGCTCTAGCTCTTCGACGCGACCTTGCAGTTCCCGCAGCTTACTGTTTTGTAAAAGAACTTCTTCTTCCACAGGTGCAGCAACATCGCTATTAACATTCACTAACAACGCATAAAACTCTTGGATAATGCCCCCTTGAGTTTGGCGCAGGAAAAAAGCTGCTGACAGCCCAATGCCAACAAAAACAAGAGAGAAACCATTGCGTTGCCACCAGCGGCGGAACATCAACATAGCCCCGCGATTATTATGGTCTCCATATCTAGTTACTCGTAACGTGAGTGACTATTAAAGACACGTTCGAGATTTTTGAAATTTTCTAAAACTCGTCCAGTGCCTAAAACAACACAGCTTAAGGAATCCGCTGCTACGTGGGTAACAATGCCAGTCTCGTGACTGATGAGTGTATCTAAACCTTTTAAGAGAGCACCACCACCCGCGAGCATGATGCCGCGATCAATAATATCTGCTGCTAGTTCCGGCGGAGTGCGCTCTAAGGTGCGCTTGATTGCTTCAACAATTACGGATAAAGGCTCAGACATACTTTCACGAATTTCTGGCGCTTTAATGGTGACAGTTCTCGGTAATCCAGAGAGGAGGTGAAGACCGCGCACTTCCATAATGGGTTCTTCTTCTTCTGTTGGATAGGCAGAACCTAAATTGATCTTGATGTCTTCTGCTGTACGCTCACCAATCACAAGGTTATGAACTTTCTTCATGTAAAGCATGATGGAGTCACTGAGCTCATCACCTGCAACCCGCACTGACTCACTCAAGACAGTTCCCTGCAAACTAAGAACCGCAACCTCTGTCGTACCACCGCCGATGTCGATAATCATATTGCCAGTAGGCTCAGATACCGGTAAACCTGCACCGATCGCCGCCGCAACTGGCTCATCAATCAAATAAACTTCACTAGCACCCGCTTCTTTTGCTGCTTCTTCGACAGCACGACGCTCAACGCCAGTAACACCACTGGGAATACCAATCACCATGCGAGGGCGGACGAGGGGATTACGACCATCATTAACGCGACGAATAAAATGCTTCAGCATTAATTCTGCTGTGTCAAAGTCGGCGATTACACCATCTCTGAGGGGACGAATGGCGACCACATTATCCGGTGTACGGCCAAGCATTTTCTTTGCTTCAAGACCGACTGCCAAGGGGCCTTTATCTTTATGGATGGCGACGACGGAAGGTTCTTCGAGCACAATTCCCTTACCGGACACATAAACAAGCGTATTGGCTGTGCCAAGATCAATACCCATGTCTCGTGAAAATGAAAGGCGACTAAATAAACCCACTGGTGCGCTAACCCCTAGTTTCGATAATGTGATTAGTTGGTTTCTATCCTAGTCAACTTTTCTGAAATTGGTGACTGGATGAAGATTTGCTTCTGGATTTTATTATGTTTCTTGTTTTGCGTCTAGCAATATCAAAACAGCTCGCTTGCCTCTTGTCGAAGGCTCGGCGATCGCCTAATTTGCTTTAACAGATCTATTGATTGATCTCCTGTGAACTTTATTTACTCTTGCCAAAAGGGTGCTTCCGGTTCACTATTCATTTCTTCAAGGGTTTTCCAGCCCGCTTCCCACATATCTTTGTCTTTAAGTTGTTTGGCATTAATCCAAAATCTAGTGTCCGGATCGCAGGAGGAAACGAGTTCTGCAAAGACCCATTTCCCTTCATTACGACGATTCATCACTTGAAAATGACGCCATCCCCAAGTTTTTTGGGTTGCTGTCCACTTGGAGCCGAGTAAGTGGGGATATCGTTGTTTTGTTTTTTTTGCCATAACAAACGCGGAAAGTGAATTAACCTCAAAATATAAGTTAATTGTTTTGGTGATAATGCGCAGAACCCTATGATTTTACTGCTGCCGATAAAATGGATGGTCATCCAGTGCATACTTTTCCTCGTCATGGTGGCGATCGAAGCGGCGATCCTGCATTACATCGAAGGGGTTGCGAAGCGAGACAGCATTATTTATTTATTTCTCGTTAATTTATTTTCGTTTAATTTTGGTTGGCTTATTGTTTCTCTGATTTTCCAATTGTCTGAAGGCACAACGGTGCAAGACGAAATTTTGGGATATATGCTGCTGGGCATCGTCAGTGAGAAACTATTGTCAAATCTGTTGGTAAATCCGTTATCTGATCCGTTATTGCCAGCGATGGTGTTGTATTTCGGCGCAGTATTTTATTTCGAACTAAAGGCTCTGACTTTATTGAGGGCTTTCATATTACCGACGGGAGAGCCAAGCGAGGAAATTGATCTGAAATTACCAGAATGGGCAGACCGTTTATTGGTTATGGTTTTGTCCAAGGACTTGAGATTAGTGATAACCGTTTTTGTTGCGAATTTTGCTAGTCACATCGCAGCGGGTCTCTTGATCTTTTTAACGCAGACTTAATTTAGGTTTTTGGATCAAAGGCATCGC
>CAZXBK010000127.1:0-13140 GCA_964638765.1 uncultured Synechococcus sp.
TGGGTCTCTACAAAGAAAATCAATTGCGGGCCGCCGATGGGGTTAACACCTATGAATTGAGAAAAGCCCTATTCTTGAAGCGTGCTGGTCGCGGCGATCCAAAGCGAGAAAAGCTAATCGCAGATTTGTGTGAGCAAGCAGGCGGTATCGATAATGCCTTTGCTGCTGCCTTTGGGCCGAAGGCCGGGATGTTTTTCTCTGACGCCATCCGTAATGGTCGTCAAACGCGCCGTGAATTTTTGCGGAATATGGCAGTGGGCGCTGCTCTAGTGAGTTTGGCAAGTTGTGGTCAAGATACTGCCCCACCGGCGGATGATGCCCCTGCTGATGTTGACGTCAGTGGTCTTGAGAAAACTGAATTACAAATTGGTTTCATTCCAATTACTTGTGCAACCCCAATCATCATGTCCGAGCCTTTGGGCTTCTATGAAAAATATGGCTTCAGTGCAAAGGTAGTAAAAATGCCTAGCTGGGGTGCTGTCCGTGATTCGGCGATCGCCGGTGAGTTGGATGCTTACCACATGCTTGCACCGATGCCGATTGCGATGACATTAGGTCTTGGTTCTGAAGCCTTTGGTGTGAAGCTTGCAAGTATTGAAAACATTAATGGTCAAGCCATTACTGTCGCCGAGAAGTATAAAGGTCAGGTGAATGGCCCTGCCGACTTTAAAGGGTTTGTGATTGGCGTTCCATTCCCTTACTCAATGCACAATCTTCTGTTGCGTTACTACCTCGCGACAGGCGGCATTGATCCAGACGTGGATGTACAAATTCGTCCCGTTCCCCCACCAGATAGTATTGCTCAGTTGGTAGCGGGTGATATCGACGCATATTTGATGCCTGATCCGTTTAACCAGCGCGCAGTGTATGAAGGTGCTGGCTTTATCCACATGCTCACCAAAGAGCTATGGCCAGGGCATCCTTGTTGTGCGTTTGCGGCAAGTGACCAATGGATCGACGCGAATCCTAATACTTTCCGCGCTCTTAATAAGTCCATTATCGAAGCGGCTGCTTACGCTCAAGTTCCTGAAAATCGTCCAGAGATTGCGAAAGCGATTTCCGAGCGTGCTTTCCTTAACCAGCCTGTAGAAGTTGTAGAAGCAGTACTTACTGGCAAGTTTGATGATGGTAATGGCAATAGCCTCGATATTCCCGACCGAATCGGCTTTGACCCTTATCCTTGGCAGAGTTTTGCGAATTGGATTTCTTCTCAGCTTGTGCGCTGGGATCTTCAGGACGACGGTCTTGCTCCAACAATCATTCCTGAAACCGGTTATGACACCGTTGGTACAGATATCTTCTTGACTGACCTAGCGAGAGAGTTGGCGACTGAACTTGGTCAGACACCTCCTTCTGAGATTTATCGCGAAGAAACCCTCAAATTTGACACCTTTGACCCTGCTGACCCTGCGGCTTATGTCGAACAGCAAATTGATGAATACGGCGTTTAATTTTCAGGAGTTTTTTAATCATGGCAGTCTCGAGTAAACGACTACCAAAATCGGCCTATGCCAGGCCAAAAGAGTCCATTTGGCAAAATGAAAATTTTCTTGCCTTTGCTCTATTCGTTGGTGCCCTCGTTGTCTTTTTAGGCGGCTGGGAAATCGGTGCCCGCACAGGAGTCCTGGCAAACATGCCTACCGCTTCACTGACTCTTCAGGAGTTGTGGTGGTGGACAACGAATCCTTTTTTCGATAATGGTCCAAATGACCTTGGGATTGGTTGGAATCTGTTAATCAGTTTACGACGGGTTGCCATTGGGTATCTTGCAGCTTCTTGTGTCGCTGTGCCCCTCGGAATTTTGATCGGTATTTCACCGATCGCCCGTAAAGGTTTCAACCCTTTTATTCAGCTGTTAAAGCCTGTCTCTCCCCTAGCCTGGTTGCCCCTTGGCCTCTACGTCCTGCGGGATTCTGAGCAAACTGGTGTATTTATCATTTTCATCTCTAGTATTTGGCCAACGCTAATTAATACATCCTTTGGTGTAGCGAATGTTAGTAAAGAATATTTGGATGTGGCAAAAACCCTTGGAGCGTCGAAGTTTCGCACAATCTTCAAGGTGATTATTCCTGCTGCTCTACCGAATATCTTGTCCGGTCTCAGAATCAGTATGGGTATCGCTTGGTTGGTAATCGTTGCGGCAGAAATGTTGCTGGGTACTGGGTTAGGCTACTTTATCTGGAACGAGTGGAATAACCTTTACATTCCCAATATTTTGGTGGCGATCTTTATTATCGGCATCGTGGGTTTGATTCTGGATAGTTGCTTTGCGGCTGTCGAAAAGTTTGTTGCATTTGGTCGAAAATAATGAGTGTTACTCCTGTGAATCACGCAACTCCCCTAACACCGGAAGATACTTTTTCAGATACGGCTCAACTTTCGATTCGTAATGTGACAAAAGTCTTCCACGGTAAACAAAGTCTATTCGGTAAAGTCACTGGTAAAAAATCCAAAGACTATGTGGCGATCGAAGACATCAGCCTTGATATCGAACCTAATACCTTTGTTTCGATTATTGGTCCCTCTGGCTGTGGTAAATCCACATTGCTAGATATGATTGCGGGTCTTTCCCCTGTGACTTCCGGTGAGATCCGTCTGAATGGGATGCCTATTACTGGGCCGGGGCCCGACCGAGGCATGGTCTTTCAAAGTTATGCCCTGATGCCTTGGATGACCGTTGAAGAAAACCTCTACTTCGCGGTAGAGACTGTCTACCCAAACATGCCGAAGAAGCAGATTAAGCGGACGATTAAAGAGCATATTCAGCTTGTTGGCTTAACCGGTGCGGAAAAGAAACATCCCCATCAAATTTCTGGCGGGATGAAACAGCGGGTAGGCATTGCCCGTGCTCTAGCGATTAATCCACAAATTCTTTTGATGGATGAACCGTTTGGAGCATTAGATGCCTTGACTCGTGGCTTCCTTCAGGACGAGATTGAGCGCATCTGGGAGCGGGAACGTAAAACCGTAATTATGATTACCCACAGTATCGATGAGGCTTTACTTCTGTCTGACCGCATCATTATGATGACCCGTGGTCCTGCTGCTGGTGTGGATGAAATTTTGGATGTGCCTTTCCCACGTCCGCGCAATCGCGAAAATCTGGATCAATATCCGGAATACCACGATCTTAAGGTTGAGATGGAGAGCCATCTGTCCCGTGAAACCCGTGCTGTTGAGGCGGCAAGAATTAGTCGTTAAGCGACATAGTTCAATTTTTTATATCGTAAATTTTGATTTTTTAGAGGATTTAAACAATGGCAATCTCCGAAGTAACTGAAAAGCTTTTGGCTGCGAAGAAAGCGTCTGGTGTTTCTTTTGCAGAGCTAGAAGAGAAGGTTGGTTGTGATGAGGTGTGGATCGCTTCTGTGGTCTATCGTCAAGCAAGTGCTTCTCCTGAAGAAGCGAAAAAGATTGTTGAAGCGATTGGTGCTGATGAGTCTTTAATTGAGCCTCTAACTGAGTGTCCGGTGAAAGGTTCTCTAGAGCCTGTCATTCCGACAGATCCCCTCATCTACCGTTTCTATGAAATTATGCAGGTTTACGGTATGCCCGTTAAGGCTGTTGTCCATGAGAAGTTTGGCGACGGCATCATGAGTGCGATTGATTTTTCTATTGATGTTGAGCGTGAAGAAGATCCGAAAGGCGATCGCGTCAAAATCATTATGTGCGGTAAGTTCTTGCCCTATAAGAAATGGTAAGTAGAGCTACCGTGACCGATTAGGTTTGTTTGAATTGAGTGGGGCTGTTAGTTATAGGCTGACAGTCTCTTTTTTGAAAGAATTTGTGTTGAGAATTGAGAAGATGACATCGACTCCTAAAAAATTAGTGCCTCCTTTTACTAGAGAGGTGGCGATCGCCAAAGTGCGGATGGCGGAAAATGCTTGGAATGGTCGCGATCCGGACAAGGTTTGTATGGCATATACCGAAGATAGTTTTTGGCGCAATCGAGCTGAAATCTTCCAGGGTCGAGAAAATATCCGTGAATTTTTACGCCGTAAATGGGATAAAGAGCTAAATTATCGCCTCGTTAAAGAAATGTGGGCCTACGGTGAAAACCGCATTGCCGTCCGCTTTCAGTACGAGTGGCAAGATGACGCGGGGCAATGGTATCGCGCCTATGGCAATGAAAATTGGGAATTTGACGAGAGCGGCAAGATGGCTCGCCGGGAAGCAAGCATTAACGACAAACCGATCGCCGAATCCGAACGTCGTTTCTTCTGGGATGCGCCGGGGCCACGTCCTGACGATCACCCAGGATTAATTAACTCTCCAGAGTAGAAACAAAAATAGCTATCAGATTATTGATAGAACGCAATAATTTAGACAAAAAATAACCCTTCGAGCTTGCACCAGTCAGTTCGAAGGGTTATTGCTATTTTCAGAAGTTGTGACAGAAATTAATTTGCGCAGGCAACACAGCCGTCGGAACCTTCTTTAAAGTCATCTTTCTGGACAGTACGAATGTAATAAATCGCCTTACAGCCTTCTTTCCAAGACATGAGAAGCGTTTCAAAAATATCCTTCGCCTTAAGAGAACGCTCAGGTTCGTTAGGGAAGTAGACACCTTGGTTGAGGTTGAAGATTAGCTCCATCGAAATGCCGGTATCAATCCACTTTTGCATGGTGGCGACAGCTTTAACGACGGTTTGTTGGTCGAGGCTTTTATTTTCTTGGTAGAACCAAAAAGAGTCAGCAATGTAAGGCGGCGCAATGGGTACTGTACCCTTTGCCCATTTGTCGTAAAAGAACTTACTGTAGGCAGGCAAAATACTAGCGGTACAACCCTGAACCAACGAAGAAGAGGTATTTGGGGCGATCGCCGTAATGTGGGAATTACGAATACCGTATTCTTGGACATCAACGCTTAGCGTTTCCCAACGGTCGGATTTGTAAGCATTTTCGCGATACCACTCAATCGGTTTTGCGCCGATAAGATTACCTTTGCTCCACTCACTCCCCTCAAAGGCGGCATAGGCACCACGCTCTCTGGCGAGGTCTACCGATGTACGAGTGCAGTAGTAGCCGATATCTTCAAAGAGACGATCAATTTCTTCAACGTTGCTATAGCGAAGCTTCCGCTTGGCAAGCCAATCAGCTAGACCCATTGCACCCACACCAATTGTCCGATAGCGCTTGTTGTGAATACCGCTGTCTTCGAAGGGCGTATTGGTGATTTCGATTGTGTTATCGAGGAGCCGTACCGCTGTTTCACACGCTTCGGCAAGCTCATCGTCACCAATATTGGCGAGATTCAAAGAATCCAAGTTGCAAGTGTGGGCAAATTTGCCGGGCACAACATTGGAGAAAGATTCAACACAAAGATTGACGCCGGGAATATAACCTTCATGCTGGTTGGGGTTAGCGCGGTTGATGGTGTCTTTAAAGGCGACGTAAGGCATGCCTGTCTCAATCTGCGATCGCATGATTTCCTTAAACAGGTGGCGGGCATCAATACGTTTGTAGAGCTTAATTTCTTTGTCGAGGCTCGCCTCAATTTTGCGATAGGCCTTATCAAATTCTGTGCCCCACAGTGCCGCTAACTCGATACCGAGTTTGTCCTGTACTTCGTAGGGATCAACTAGCGTCCAAGATTCTTTATTTTCCACCCGACGCATAAACTCATCGGTAACGACGAGCTGCGGGAAAACATCGTAGGCTTTGCGGCGCTGGTCACCATTTTCAGTTTGCATCTCTAGAAATTCGGGCACATCTAAATGCCAGACATCTAGGGAAACGGTGATTGCTCCAGCTCTTCGACCACCCTGATTAACGGCGATCGCCGTATCGTTAAGGAGCTTAATCCAAGGAATCACACCACCAGAGGCATTATCTTTACCCATTACTTGGCTGCCTGTGGCACGAATGCGACTGACATTACAGCCGACACCACCGCCATTTTTAGAAATCCTCGCAGCATTGGTGATTTCGCGGAAAATACTTTCGAGGTTATCTTCCATCGCAATGATGAAACAGCTCGACAGAGAACCGTTGGGAACGCGCAAATTCGCCAAAATTGGAGTCGCCAAAGAAACCTTACGGCTGGCGATCGCCTCGTAGAATTTCCTTGCCCACTTCAAACGATTTTCAGGCTTTTCAGGCAGAGCGAGTAACAAGGCACAGGTTAAAAAAGCTTCTTGGGGCAATTCATGATCCAGCAAGTAGCGTTTAGTGAGGAGTACTGCACCGGCATAGTCATAGTCCATATCCCAATCAGAATTGAGCCAGCTATTCGCTTCATCCAATTCGGCAGTGGAATATTGCAATAGGCGATCGTCGTATGCACCTGCCGCAACTTTGTCAGCGACGAGGGTTGCGTAATTGCCATATTGATAGCCGCGCTCGACTAAAGTATCTTTCCAAAGACTCCATATATGTAGACGACCCGCGACATAACGCCAATCCGGTTCTTCCGGACTACACATTTCAAGGGCACACTGAATCAGATTTTCTTGGATTTCTCTCGTGGTCACGCCATCTTTGAGACGCGTTTTCAAACCAGCTTCCAGTTCAATTGTGTTGGCTGCTAGATCCTGACAAGCCCACTCCACAACATCACGAATTCGCGACACATCTAGCGGCGATCGCTTCCCGTTGCGTTTGATAACGTAGGTCGTTGCCTCTTTGGCGGGAGTAGAAGGTTGAGGCGGATGAGTTGCGCTATCGCTAGTGTAGGTCGGCGTTGTCTTCAACATGAAACTGACTGTAGTGGTTGCCAGTAATCAGTTTAGCGGAAAAAACCATATTGGTAGTGCTAAATGAACAGATCTTTTGGAACTCACTCTACATAGAGTATTAATATTTATGTACTGCTTAATTCGTTAGCATTTCCGCTTATTGAGTTCCACGGCGATCGCCAGACAAGACAATAGAAAAAGCATTTGAGGACAATAATTTTGAAACTCAACATCAAAGTTTTTCCGATCACTTGCTATTATTGCCATCCCCGCCAGCAAGGAAAAGCGTTCTACTGAGTAGAACGCATGACTATCTCTTTGCAAACCAAATAAAACTTATCTACAATCCACCACACGCATGAGCATTAGGGAAAGCCTCATTAACAAAAAAATCCAAATAAAAATACTGTAAGTTCAGTTTTATGCAACTCTGCTTTGCCATTTTCAGGCTTTACTCTAATGTCATTTTTGACAAACAGAACAAAAATGAGTGGAACGCCCAGCCATTTTGATGCGCTCGATTGGGCTACCACAAACACGACAAGGTTCTCCCGTGCGCCCGTAGGTTAGAGCGATGCCGCCGTAATTGCCATTGGTGCCAGTCGTGCTGACAAAGTCACTAAAAGTTGTACCGCCTTGGGAAATCGATGTTTCCAGCACATCAATAATTGCAGCGTGGAGTTTTTTGAGTTCCTTGAGTTTGAGGCTATTAGCCGCCCGCGTCGGTAAAATGCCTGCCTTGAAAAGTGATTCATCGGCGTAAATATTGCCCAAACCCGCAATAATCGCCTGATCAAGTAAAAAAGTTTTCATTGGGCGTTGGCGATTTTTACACTTATCTCGTAGATAGTTCACCGTAAAATCTTCGGACAATGGCTCAACACCAAGGCGCGTTAAACCCGTAATCGCCGTTTCAACTTCAATATCTGCAGGGACCCACCAAATTTGACCAAAAGTGCGGGTATCGATAAATCTTAGTTCGTGATCGCCTTCCACAAAAAATCGCAGCCGAGTATGTTTTTGAATCGGTTCATCAGGAGATGTCCAGAGAAATTTCCCCGTCATGCGCAGATGAATACCGAGATGGGAACCACCGGACAATTTACCGAGAAGATACTTGCCACGCCGCTGCCACGCCTCAATTTCTAAACCTTTAATCTTGCCAAGGAAATAATCGGGGTCTTCAGGAAAAGCTAAAGTTTTAGACAATAAAATTTCTGCCCCTGTAAAAGTCTTGCCAAGGGTGATTTGTTCTAAACCGCGGCGAACCGTTTCAACTTCAGGTAACTCTGGCATCAATACCTCTAGTACTAAAACAAATAAAATAAACTATAGTTGCTAAAACAAAGTGGAAATTCCCACTAAATATCCTGCTTTTCTACCCTAAATAAATACGCTCGATTACCTAATACTGGCGACAGCTTCAATTCTTTATTATCCTCAAAATATTTTTCCATCTTGGGGTTTGGCTCAAAAATATATCTGCCCTCTAACAAGAACTCGTTACTATCAATATCTTCTATGCTGTCTCTCAAAAAAACGAACGAAGTATCAGATTCTGATTTGTCAGCAACAGCAATTAGATTAACAATTTTTCCAGCATAAACAATAGGTGATTCTTGGGAATTTAAATATTTGGTGACGTGGGGAACGTGGGAAAAATTCACATCATCACGGGAGAAGCAAGACACAACCCCAAAAAATAAAAACGCAGACAATATTACGTCTCCTGTGACTTGAAACCACTCTGTTTGAGATTTTTGTGCAAAATTAATTGAATAGGCGACAACTATTGATGTCATGAGGATAGCCGGACAAAAATATCTAGCATTTCTACTAGCAATCCCTGAGTCTAGTAAATCACTCAACACAATGGGAATAGCCGAAACACCAAAAATCAAAAGAATTAGCAGCACTTTTTCTAAGGGCTGTGTCTTGAGGAAAATCAAATATGAACAAAAAATAATTCCTAAAACTAGAATCAAAACAAGCAAGTATATTTCATAGGGAAAGCCTACAATCCTAGTAAGTTTGATAAATAGGCCACTAAAGTGCAGTCCTAAAAACTGGAAAATTCTGAGACGATTCATTGTAAAACCTCCCATTACATTTTCTACTGTTTTGATACTGTCAACTAAGTTCTCCGAATGAACAATAGAACAGATAATAAACCAACCCAAGAGAACAATCCCACCCACAAAAGCCTGGGATAAAAACAACTTTAGTTTTTTTGTTGCTTTAAATTTCTCATACCAAGCAGCATAGATACATTGAGCGAGAAGAACTGTGCCGCTCAGAATATGAGTGTATAAGCTTAAAATTGTTGTCAAAAGTAAAAAAGAAAAGTTTAATTTACTATCTTTTTTGAGAAATCTCACAGTCGCGATACTCGAACATAACGTCAACAATATCCATAGGGAGTAAGCTCTTGCGTATTGGGAATAGAATACGTGAAACGGAGAAACAGCCATCAAAGCAACAGCAACCAGAGCCATCCTTGAGACGCCAAACAATTCCAAACAAAACCAATAAACAATTGGAATACTCACAATCCCAAAAACAACGGGGAGACTCCGCAGCGCTATTATCGAGTCACCAAATATACTTGTCCAAAACCGCTCTAAAACAAAGAAAAGAGGAGGATGTTCTGGACGTGTAGCGAAGGCATTAAAAGCATTCTGCCAAGTGGTGCCATCATTACTCTGGAAGTGCTTTATCTGTTGCGCAGAAAGAGTATTTCCTTCTATTTCTTTTGCTACTTGCCCAGATAGGTATCCGTTAATTCGAAATGATGTGTAAACTTCGTCATGGGCATAAATATTATCGATATGAAGACACCTTAAAGCAATCCCTAAAACAACAAAGGTTGTCAACACTGCAATTCTTAATTTCTGTTTTTTAAAAAAATCTCGTGGGCCTTGGTAATTCTTCATCAAGCAATGCTCTTGCTATTTCTCTGTAATGACCTTCAGTATAAAATGCTTTAATGAGCAGTCAGCAGTAAACGCAGATTTGCATAGGAAATGTCGAAACTCATTGTTACAGGCGCAGCTGGATTTATCGGTTCCTCGCTCTCAGAAAGGTTGCTCAGAGAAGGACATGAAGTGATTGGCGTCGACCAAGTTAATGACTATTACGACCAAAGCCTAAAACGTAAAAATGTTGAGTTCCTCAAGGATTTTGACAAGTTTCGATTCGTTGAAGACGACATCCAAAATCTGAATTGGCAAGATTTGCTTCAGGGAACTTCAACTGTGTTCCACCAAGCAGCTCAGGCTGGGGTTCGGGCAAGCTGGGGACAAGGTTTTCGAGATTATACGGAACGTAATATTAATAGCACTCAAATCATGCTCGAAGCAGCCAAGGAAGTCGGCACTTTAGAGCGTTTTGTTTACGCGGGAACGTCCTCTGTCTATGGCAACGCAGAAACAATGCCCACCTCTGAACTCATTCCACCCCAACCCGTTTCTCCCTACGGCATCACCAAGTTGGCGTCTGAACGGATGTGTTTCCTATATCATCGGAATTTCAATGTGCCCGTCACCTCGCTGCGTTACTTCACCGTTTATGGGCCGCGCCAACGTCCAGACATGGCCTTTCACAAATTTTTTAAAGCCGCAATTAAAGGAACAACGATTCCGATTTATGGGGACGGCAAACAGACTCGCGATTTTACGTTTATCAGTGATGCGGTCGAAGCCAATCTTTTAGCTGTCAAGATTCCGGAAGCTGTGGGGGAAATCTTCAATATCGGTGGTGGTAGCCGCGTCATTCTAAATGATGTTTTGGATGAAATTGATAGCATCGTCGGCAAACCAATTACCCGAGATTACGGCGATCGCGCGCGGGGAGATGCGAGACATACCAGTGCTGATGTGACAAAGGCAAAAACAATTTTGGGCTATGACCCACAGGTGAGCTTATCGGAAGGGTTGCGCCGTGAATGGGAGTGGATTCAAACGTTATATTGCTAAAAGTGTAATTTGGGATTGAGGGAAACCATGAACGATCAAATGCCAGCACCACCGCAGCCTTTGCCAGATGAGCTTTGGGGTGAAGAGTGGCGGTTTGCCAGCATCCCCGCGAGTGATTTCTGGGATATGTTCGGCGATCGCCCAATCCCGTTTCTCTCGATGCCCCCCGAATTTAATCCCGTCAATCTGGGCATTGCGTCTAATACCTTTATTCCCGGTGTCGTGATCTACGGCGGCAGACAATCCATGCAACTTGCGAGCTGGGTTGCGGAACGAAAACCCAAGACGCACATTTACCAAGAAACTGAAAAAAATCTTGCGGGTGGATTATTACTGAACGATAAATCCGATCAACGTTGGGTGACCCTCACTTTCCATGATCAGGCGATCGCCACGGCCGGACAACGTTACCAACAACGTCTCATGGCAGCAAGGGGATTACATTTTTTGCTAGTACAGCCTGACAATTCCGATGTCACCTTTAGTGGATTGTGGCTGCTAAAAGCATAAAAAGACCCTCACCCAAAAAGATGAGGGAAATGATGTTGTTAAATCAAAAAAACGTTTAGCCGTTAGCTTTCAGTGATCTTCGCCATCAGGTTCTCTTTGACCATCATCTGACGGAATAGTTCTAGTAAAAATTCTTGAGTCTGCTCAAGGCTGAGATTACGAGCTTTCATCTCGAACATCTGTACTTTGAGCCTTTGATCGATCGATAGGGAATTTTCTGAAGACATAACCTTACTCCTTGACTAGTGAAGTGGCGATCGCCATGCATATTTCTAAACACATTGAACAACTCGCCTGTCAACACTTCTGTTAAAAATAAAACATTTCTTAAGAAATTATAGCGAATTCAACACAAGAGGGTGTCTTCCCCAGGGCAGACCAGATACACTATTACGCTAATAAGAAATTGTTTTAGTGCTCAGGAAACTTTCGATATGCAACGCTTTGCAGATGCCAAGGAATTTTTTCAATATAGTGCGGGCAAATGGCGCTCGAAGCGCGTCACCCATCACCTACCCTTCCGCCGTGCTGAGTCTGGTGGCTCTGATATTCGGGTAAAGGATCTCGAAAAAGATGATGAGCGTATCGTTGAAATTTGCGAAATGCACAAAATGGATGCGGCTGATAGCGTCGGCGGTTCCTATGTGACTTGGGCTGGCTCTATGCAATGGGATAAAGAGGACGAAAACCATGAGGGGAGTACCGTTTTTGCCCTAATCCCTGATGCGGAAAATCCCCGCCAAGGTAAGTTATTGCGCGAGCGTGGTTATGCAGAAATCGTTCCCGTTGCTGGCGAATATCACCTCGACGAAGAAGAAGGCCTAGTGCTCACGACTGAATATGAAACCATGACTATTTATGAGCGTTTTTGGTTTGCCAATGAAAATCTACGCCTCAGAACCAGCACAGTAAAGCGTTTTGGCGGGTTTAATACAACAACATTCTGTATGGAAGAGCGCGTCCTTGATGATGCAGACAATAATGAGGAGGCGATCGCCGATAATGCATCTCAGCCCTACGCTTTTAGCGGTTGGTAGATTGAAGTGTGCAAGTTTCGTTACAAAAGCCATAGTCTTCAAACTTTAGAGCTGGAAACCATAGGCTTTCTCAGCAAAGAATGTTAAGGTAATAGACTGCAATTAATTGTATTTTTATTTTCTAAACAGAACGGAATTATGGCTTTAACGCAAGAGCGTAAACAGGAACTCATGGGCGAGTATCAGATTCATGAAACTGATACTGGATCTGCGGATCTCCAGGTCGCATTCCTCACAACTCGCATCAACCAGCTCACAGAACACCTCAAAGTAAACAAAAAAGATCACTCTTCCCGTCGTGGTCTTCTCAAAATGATCGGTAAGCGTAAGCGCCTACTGCAATTCATTAAGGCAAAAGATCAAGCTCGCTACCAAGCATTGATTGGTCGTCTCGGCATCCGTCGCTAGGATTTATTCCGGCACGTTAAGAAATCATTCGTTTTTTAAGATTTATGCCCTCTGAACCTTCTCGCGAGCCGCTACCCTTTGAGCCGCGTCAGACCAAGAAAAAGACTCCCAAAAAAGAGCCCGTCGCCGCTGCGAAACAGACGAAAACATCTGCGAAAGCTGACAATCGTCGTCAAAATCGTAAAAATAATAGCGACCCCGGCACCATCCCTGAAGCTGTTAGCAAACGGATGATTCGTCGGATGGCTTTCTTTTGCGGTATTCCTACAGCATTAGGCATTAGTTCCTTTGTAGTTTCCTATTACATTGTGATTAATGAAATCGTTGAACTGCCTAGTATCGCTGTCTTGTTGGTGAGTCTGGGTTTCTTTGGTATCGGTGTCCTCGGTCTTAGCTACGGTCTGCTCTCAACATCTTGGGATGAAGAGCGCGAAGGCAGCCTCCTCGGGGGCGATGAATTTGCACTGAACCTTGGCCGTATGGTGCAGGCATGGAAGGCAAGCCGACAGGAGGCTCGCAGTAAATCTTAAAGTT
>CAZXBK010000128.1:0-12993 GCA_964638765.1 uncultured Synechococcus sp.
CCCACAATCATTGCTGGTATTGGCAATCCCTTGGAGCGGACCATCATCATCTTAGGGAGCATCTCCTGAAAAAAGTCGATCATTTCCGTCTCGATTTGCTTGAGATTGGCTTTTAGATCTCCCTGTCCAGCCATTGCACTGATCGACTGCGTGAGATTTGAGACTTTCGACATTCCCATGGCCGCAAGAAATAAATCTTCTTTTGTCGAAAATCGTTTAAAAATTGAGCCTTCCGAAATCCCTGCTCTGGTCGCAATTTCATTAGTCGAAGCACCAAATCCTTTCTCCAAAAATACAGCTTGGGCGGCTTTTAAAATTTGCTCGACAGTGATTTTTCGTGGCCTAGCCATATCGTAATGTGCAATGAAAAATAAGAATAAACCCGGATATCGTCGCTGTTCGGGATCATTCCATCATATACCGACAATCTTGATGCTTCATGGGGAAATACGCGGCCAAATCTAGCTCACAACCAATCCATCCTGTAGACGAATTTGCCGTTTTGCCTGTTCTGCCACTTCGACTTCGTGGGTAATGATGATGATCGTAATATCTTGTTCATTTAGCTCATTAAAAAGTGCCATTACTTCTTGCGATGTTTGGCTATCGAGAGCACCAGTGGGTTCATCGGCCAGTAACAAAGCGGGTTGATTGACTAATGCACGGGCGATCGCCACCCGTTGTTGCTGACCACCGGAAAGCTGGCTGGGTCGATTGGTCAGGCGATCGCCTAATCCTACTTTTCTGAGAGCATCTTCTGCGCGATCGCGCCTTTCACTTTTCGGCACACCTGCATAAACCATCGGCAACATCACATTTTCGACGGCGGTAGAACGAGGCAAAAGATTAAACTGCTGAAAGACAAAGCCAATTTTTTGGTTACGAATAAACGCCAACTCATCTTTATCGAGGGTTGTTAAATCCCGCCCTTCTAAAAAATAGCGACCTTGAGTTGGTTGATCGAGACAGCCAATGATATTCATCAAAGTCGATTTGCCCGAACCCGAGGCCCCCATTATGGAGACATATTCAGTGGCATTAATATCAAGGTCAATGCCTTTCAAAATGGGAACATCAACGTCCCCTAGCTGATAAACCTTGGTAATATCCGTCATTTCAATCATTGGAATCTCAGCAAAAGTAACTCACTAATGAACACATATCCTTCCTTGGGGAAGGTGCCGAAGGCGGAAGGGGTTTCAGAAAGTTCTGTGCCCCCTTTTCACACGCCATTAGTCACTTCTCAAGGCCACAATGGGATCCAGCTTCGATGCATTTCTCGCAGGGATAACTCCCGCTGCTAATCCCACGGCTGTCGATAAACAAAACCCCACAACAACCGAGCTGCCAGAAATCACAAAGGCAAATTCAAAAGCCGTTGCCGCGATAAACGTGATGCCAATACCGACAGAAATACCGATGCCGCCACCAACGAGAGAAATCACGAGAGATTCTGTTAAAAACTGACTGAGGATTGTTCGCTCCGTAGCCCCTAATGCCTTGCGGATGCCAATTTCGCGGGTGCGTTCTACCACCGACACCAGCATAATGTTTGCAATGCCAATGCCACCCACCACTAGAGAAATTCCGGCGATCGCCACAATCATTGTTGTGAGCAATCCCAGTACTGTGGTGAGAGTATCTAAAATGTCGGCTTGATTGATAATGCGAAAGTCATCATCCTCTGGCACAGCAATATCGTGACGCAGCCGCAGAATATTTTCGATTTGGAATTTCACCACTTCTAACTGGCTTTCATCTTCTCCTTTGACGTAGATGCCATTTACCGAAACGCCCATCAGCGAGTTATTACCAATCATCCGAGCAGACATGGTGGTCAAGGGAATATAAACTGCATCATCTCGATCCTGTGGCCCTTGGGAACCCTTCACTTCCATTACGCCGATGACATCATAGACTTCCCCCTGAATACGAATTTTTTCGCCGATGGGATTGATGTTGGGGTCAAATAAATTGTCTTGAACTGTGGGTGCAATGACCGCTACCGATGCAGAATTTGCCAGCTCTTCCTCATTAAAAAATCGTCCTTGGGCAGGGTAAGTATTGCGGGCATCCGGATGTGCCAGATCAGAACCATAGACGATAGTCGAGGTATTATTTTCGCCATAAACCACCTGAGCATTGCGTTGTAAATAGGCCGACACAACCGTTGCTGATGGTGCTTGCTGGGCGATCGCCTGAGCATCTTCCCAAGTTAACGTTGTGACTGATCCTTGACCTTGGCTAATGCCGCCACTTTCTGCTTCGCCCGCCACCACTTGCAAAACATCTGTGCCCAAACCACGAATACTTTCCTCTGTTGAGGCTTGAATCCCTTCACCGATGGACGTGATGGAAATAACTGAGCCAATGCCGATAATGACCCCCAGCATGGTCAAACCACTGCGGAGTTTGTTGCTAATCAGTGCTTCCCAGGCCATCTCTAATATTTCTAGGGAAGAAACGCGATAGGCCTGTTTTTTGGGAGATGAAGCTTGATGTGGAGGCAAGGGATTATCTGAAAGGAGTGTCATAGGTCTACAAAACCGAACAGTATGGAGAACGAAGTGTCATGGGATTAATTGGCAGAAGTAACATTGCTTTAGGGAGATGGAGGAGCAGGAGGAAACTGAAAACCCCGGCGTTGACTTTCTTCGGATGGCGGCGAAATGAGGATTTGCTCATCACCCTCTAGACCAGAAACCACCTCTGTTTTTCCCTGGGCTGTGTCGCCAGTTTCAATGCTCTGAAAGATTGATTCACCATCTTCTAGGATGTAAACCCCTTCTCCTTCAGGGCTTCTCACCACTGCCGCATTGGGAACGAGCAATGCATTTTCGAGGCGACCCACTTCAAATTGCGTTTCCACATTCATGCCCACCCGGAGTTTTTCTGCCTTGGGTAAATCCAGCGATAAACTCACCTCAAAGCTCGTAACGTTTTGGCTCATGGTTGCCTGCGCTGCCACCCTTTCCACTTTCCCGGTAAAGATTTCTCCCGGAAAGGCATCAGCTTTAATGATTACGGACTGACCAATTTCGACCTTGGCAATCTGCGACTCTGGCAAATTCACCACCACTTCGTTGCGATCGCCGGACAATTGCAAAATAGAAGATGACGATGCGGATTCTGTGCTGCCTCCAGCCACAGAAGGACTCACAAATGCGCCCAGTTCAGCATAAATTTGATTCACCACACCACCAAAAGGCGCTCTGATTTCTGTATCTTGCAGTCGCGCTTCCGTGGTTTTCAGAGAACCCTGAGCCGCTTGCACTTGGGCACGAGCTTGGTCAATATCTTCAGGACGATTCCCTGCTTTGAGTTCAGCTACGATTTGTCTTTGCTGTTCGACGCGGGCTTCGGCTTGGGCAATTTGCTGGGTGCGAGTTCCGGCTTTTTGGAGGGCTAGACTTTCCTCCGCTTCCCGGACATCCGCTGCAGCAACGGATTTATCGGCGCGTCTTTGATCTACTTCTTCGAGAGAGATAGCCCCTTCGCCATAAAGAATTTCGTACCGTTCCAATGTTTTTTCCCTCTGCTCAAGCGTTGTTTTAGTGCGAGTGAGTCTTGCTTCGGCTTGGGCAATTTCTTGGTCACGGTTGCCAGAACGCAGATCCATTAAATTCGCTTCCGCCTCCGCCAACTGTGCTTCTGCCCTCGCAATTTCTTCGGGACGTTCCCCGGCAATTAAGCGATCTAAGTTGGCCTGTTGTTGCGCCAGTTGCCCCTGCATTTGCACCAGCTCACCGCGCAAGTTGGAATCATCCATCAGTGCAATCACCTGACCTTGGGTAACGCGATCGCCCTCTTCTACCAACAGCGTTTTAACAATGCCGGAGTTTTTGGGACTGAGGTTAATGGAGCGCTCGGCTTCGACGGTGCCATTAGCCGTAATCACCACGGGTAAGCTTTGGCGCTCAACGGGTTGGGTCATGAGTTCCGACTCGGAGGATCGGGCATTGGTGAGTAAAGATCGACCGAGTCCGAGGGAGAAAAATACAATAACCACCGCAAATGCCCATAGCCATCGCCGGGAAAACGGCCAAGATAGGCGGCCTTTCATCAGGTAAGTGCCCATGGTGGCGACACTGGATAACTGGAGTCTTTTCATCGATTTTGTAGATACCTAAACACGCAGAACACAAAACACTCAACAGATTTCTCGCATAAGTTTTGAAAGTTCTCTTCTTGGTAAAAGCGAAGGGGTGTTCGATTTGTCACACAACTTGCTGAAACCCCTTCCGCCTTCGGCACCTTCCCCAAGGAAGGATGTTTATGCAATGTTTTATTTACTGTTGCAATAGTTCAAATGAAGCAAAATCTCATAGAAATGAGTTGCAAATCTCTAGTGCATTAACGGTTGTTTTCTAGTTGTTCCCGTTGTTCGTCGGTCAATACATCCATCACCGCACTCTGGGCAGAACGCATAATGTTCATCACGGAAGAGCGATCGCCTCGGTTTAGACCCATCATGATGCGGCGCACATCACTGGTATCGCCACTCGCCTGACTGTCCTTCAATGTTTGCATCTGTTCTGCCGTTAAAATCTGCGACATTTGCGAAAACATATCTGCCTGAATCGCCTGAATTTCAGCTTGTTGAGTCGTCGTGAGATCTAGCTCTGTCATTGCCGCCGTATTACCACCGGGAAAACCTCTGGCAACAATAATCGGTGCAGAAAAAGATTGCTGGTGTTCAAAGCTGGGAGCGGCAAAGGCAGACGGCACAAAAACAGAAAAGGCGATCGCCCCAGTAACAAAAGAGCGACAGAACAAACCAAATTGACGTTGCATAATTATTCCTCTGTAGACGGTCATTTCTGTAGTAGAAATATCCCGCAGAATTAATAAGTGAGTCATCACTCATTTACTTATAGCCTAGAAATTCTCAGGTTGACCACTGGGTTAATTTGAATAATTGTGAAGCGAAGAACAGTAGCGTTCTCGAAGAGCGAAGATCTGTATTTCGCTGTGGCGTATGAAAAAAGGGCTATTGAGGCGATCGCCCTCCGCATCTGACAAAAAAACTCCCCGATGGCAGTCGAGGAGAATAATGGAAGGTAAAACTTTAAAAGCTCTTTAATAAATTACGGTTGCTTAGGCTGGCACTCCGGCAAGTCCGACAAGCTTCTCGCTGAGATCCCACAGGACATCGGCTTTATTATCATCGAGCGCCTCATCAGAAACTTCTTGCATGAACGCTTCACGCCCTTCTTGTTGGCGGTTGCCCCAGCTCCAGTAGACACCAGACACATCAAAACCGGAATCAGCGACAACCTTTGCAAGACGCTCACCTGCTGTTTCTTCCGTTACAAAGCCCCCTGTAATGTTCTTCTGGAACCAAGGGAAGATTGTGCGGAATAAACCATAATGATTGCGGAAGAGACCCGTCTCAGCAACACACCCAGGATAGAAAGAGTTGAACACAATGCCTGTTTCTTTGTGGAAGCGATTGTGCAGCTCACGCATTGTCAAAATATTGCAAAGTTTGCTGTCTTTGTAAGCTTTTCCGGGTTTAAAGATTTTCCCGTCAATCATCGCGACTGGGGGCTTGAAGCCAGCGGCCATACCCTGTAGATCGCCCAGATCTGGGGGTGCAGGAATAGGAATTTTACCGCCGACTTCCTTGGGGTTCGCCGTTACTGTGCCGAGAATGACGAGACGCTTATCTTCAGCGGGAGAATTTTTTAGATCCTCCAGCATCAAATTGCAGAGTAAAAAGTGACCGAGGTGATTTGTGGCGACAGAGATTTCGTAGCCATCTTTGTTGCGTTGCGGCTCTTTTTCTAAAGGAAGATAAACAGCGGCGTTACAGACGAGGGAGTAGAGAACCTTACCTGTTGCCCGAAAATCCTTTACAAACTGACGCACACTGTCAAAGTCAGCAAGGTCGAGGTGAATAATGGTACGGCTCGCTTCCGGGATACCGACTTCCTTGGCAACTCTTTCGGTTTTTTCGAGGTTACGGCATGCCATGATCACATGCCAACCTTTATCGGCGAGGGATTTAGCACCGTAGAGGCCGACGCCGGACGACGCGCCGGTAATGATCGCTGTTTTCTGCTGTTCGCTCATGATTGTCTGTTTCGGCTGGAATTTATCGCGTTAGTTGCTGATTTTACTATTCGAGTTTGCCCTTAAGTTCTAGGGAATTGCTGTGGGTAAGGAATTCTCCCTATTCGCAGCAAATAAAACAAACTCTAAAAATCGGCAAAAGCTTAATTTATCAGGCGATCGCCCATCTTTAGACTCATCAAAGCCAGCAGTTTTACGACTTTGAATATTTGTGACCCAATGTTGCTAATCCCTTTACAAAGTCATCGCTCAATCGACAATTCGTTACAAAGCGAGACAAATTGCGGTGTTTGGTGAAAGTCCGCAAACGCAAGGAAGGGGAGACTAGGACTCGGTGCCATTACTGCGCGATCGCCGGGCATCGATAAAGCTTTTGACATAGAACCCTAACGCTACGGCTGTAGAGAGCAGCATGATACCCAGACGAAAAACACCTGCACCGCTGCCATTCCCTAAGACTCGTAAAAAAGGAGGCACTAGAGCCGCAAGAGTGGCTAAAGCGAGAAGAGCCACAACATGGGCGATCGCCTTGTTATAGGTTTTTACTCCCGGTGACAATGCAAAGAAAGCGATCCCAAGACCCGCCGGAATGAGGGCAGTCGGTGAACCACTGGCAACGTAGCCCCAAATTCCAAAGAGGAGTAAGACACAGCCATTAACGATGGTTGCTAAAAAGGGCGCTTGTTTCATGGTGAATGTTTCGTTTTGGTTAATAAAAACGTAGGTACGGAATAAAAAGTTAGGAGAACCAGCTTTTCTTTTTGCATCTTTTTCAGTTCTCTAAACTTACCATTTGGTTATGAAGCGAACGCAGAGAAATCAAGCTTTTTTTGATAAACAAGTAAGTAAAACGTATTTATTTTTTATTTAAATCTTAATGTTTTCGAGTATAGTCCTAGGCAAATAAATGAATTCAAAATTTTGATGTCTTAGACTAGATCTAAATCGTCAGATGCATAGATTTCAAGGTGTATTTTAGCCAGTTTCTTTGCTTGTATCGGGGTGCATAATAGCCCATTGGGGCTTACAGGTTATTCTGCTGTTCGGTGGTATTTATTTTGCAGCATTTTTTTTCTTGGTTGCGGCGATCGCCAAACCTACGCACTGTTTTAGTTGTGCCCTTTGTTCTACAAATCGTTGGAACAGTGGGAATTGTCGGCTGGCTATCTTTCCGCAATGGTCAAGAAACGGTTAATGAATTATCGACTCAACTCACTTCAGAAATTAGCTATCGCATCGAGGAACGATTACGCAGCTACCTAGCAATTCCCCATCAAATTAACCGCATTAATTCAGATTCGGTACGTCTAGATCTTTTAGATCCGACCAATGTCGAACAAATGGAAAAAAACTTTTGGCGGCAAGTGCGGCAATTTGAGCCAGCGACATATATTTATTTTGGGTCTCCCGAAGCGGAATTTATCGGAGCAGGACGCGAAGGCAAAGATGTCACTTTCGGTTACGCAGACTCCACATCACCGGGTCAATTTTTTCGAACTTATCGCGCCAATATTAATGGCGATCGCTACGAATTGCTCAATATTGTTAGTAGTTACAGACTTTTAGAACGTCCTTGGTATCAAACGGCGATTAGTCATACAGAACCTGTCTGGGGAGAACCTTATGTTTGGGCAGCTCCTTATCCAAATTTAGCGTTACCTGCGGTGCAAGCTGTTTACACACCAGAGTTTCGCGGCGTGTTTGCTGTCGATTTTTCACTACAGGACATTAGTGAATTTCTACGTGAAATCAAAGTTGGGAAAACTGGAAAAACTTTTGTCCTTGATCGCGAGGGTTTACTTATCGCAAGTTCTGGACCGGCTGACTCTTTTCGGGAAACAGCTAGTGGTATTGAACGAACTTTAGGCACGGAAAGCTCAAGCCTTTTAATTCAAGATACGGCGACATATCTTCAGAGTGAATTTGGGGATTTTGATGATATTCGTGCGCCTATTAATTTAGAGTTCCGACAGGATAATCGCCGACAGTTGCTACGGGTCAGCCCTTTTCGAGACAAGTATGGCTTGAACTGGCTCATTGTGGTGGTGATCCCAGAGTCTGATTTTATGGCGCAAATTTATGCCAATGCTCGTCAGACGATCATTCTCTGTGGCGTCGCCCTCATCACGGCTATCATGCTTGGGATTCTTACCACTCGCTGGGTTCTTAAGCCGATATTACGTCTGAACACGATCGCCCAAGGCTTGGCGGAGGGAAATTGGCAGCAAGAAATCAAGAGCCATCGTGAAGACGAACTAGGAGAGCTAACGGTGGCGATCGCCCAAATGGCAGCTCAGCTCCAAACCGCCTTTTCAGAACTAGAAGAACGGGTCGAACAACGGACTGCAGCCCTAGCAGAATCTAACGATGCGTTGCGAGTGGCTAAGGATAAAGCAGAAGTCGCCAACCAAGCAAAAAGTACATTTCTTGCGCAGATGAGCCACGAACTGAGAACGCCCCTCAATGCCATTTTGGGATTTGTGCAAGTCCTCCAGCGATCGCCGGATCTAAACGGAGAGCAGCAGGAAAATCTCAACATTATGCAGCGTAGTGGTGAGCATTTGTTGGGCTTGATCAATACCGTTCTGGATCTCTCAAAAATTGAAGCGGGCGAAATGAAGCTACGCCCCCAACCGACTGATCTACAGCAACTTTGCCACGACCTAGCAGATTTATTCTCTGTGCAAACGAGAGCCAAAAGGATTTCTTTTAATCTCGATTTGCCCGATGATTTGCCGAAATTTGTGCAGATTGATAGTCAAAAATTACGACAGGTGTTGATGAATCTCCTCGGTAATGCCGTGAAGTTTACGCAAGAGGGAGCCGTGACCTTGGCGATCGCCGAACTGAACCGAGACGATAGCACCGCGACCCTCAAATTTACAGTCGCTGACACAGGCGTTGGGATTTCAGCCGCCGACCAAAAAAAGTTATTCCAGCCTTTTCAGCAATCGCAATCGGGATTAAATCTTGTCGGAGGGACAGGTTTAGGTCTTGCGATCTCCCAAGAACTCGTTAAATTGATGGGCAGCCACATTGAGCTGCAAAGCACCGTTAATCAGGGCACAACCCTGAGCTTTGTTTTAGCGTTACCGATTTTAAAAACCAAAGCCACAACTTCCCCGCAAGCAACCGCCCACTCTTTTGCCTCCGATCAATCGCAATTTAAAATTTTGGTCGTCGATGATAATCGCATTAATCGCCTACTTTTCAAGAAGCTACTCGCGCCCTACAAATTTCAAGTCATAGAAGCTGTCGATGGCCAAGAGGCGATCGCCAAGTGGGAGACAGAGCAACCCGATTTAATTTTTATGGATATTTTGATGCCTGTAATGAACGGCAAAAAAGCCACAACTGAGATTCGTCACAACCACAGCATTGCCCAGCCAACCATCATTGCCTGTACTGCAAGCTTACAAACCGAAGATATCCCCCAATTTCTGGCGAGTGGATTTGACGGTGTACTCGGTAAACCCTTCAATACCAACGATGTCTTTCAGCTCCTACAAACTCATCTGGCGATCGCCTTAGTGGAAGCCTAGTATTATCCTGCTCAGCGCCAATATCCGTACTCTAACCAAGCAGTTTACAGAAGCCTATACCGTTGTTTTCATCTCTTTCAAAGGCACAAATTGCGGTAAATTATTTTCCAGTCTAATTCCCGAAACTAATGCAAATTGCCACTTGGAACGTCAACTCGATCCGCTCCCGAAAAGATCATGCCGTTAGCTGGCTCCAGAAAAACGAGATTGATATCCTTTGTTTGCAAGAAACGAAAGTCGTTGAACCAGATTTCCCCCGTAAACCCTTTGAAGAAATTGGCTATCACACCTACGTTTCAGGCCAAAAATCCTACAATGGCGTATCGCTTTTTAGCCGGGAACCCTTAGAAGACGTTTCGATGGGTTTTGCACCAATTGTGGGTGAAGAACTAGCCGGAGATTTTGACGAACAAAAGCGG
This sequence comes from uncultured Synechococcus sp., assembly GCA_964638765.1. Lineage (GTDB taxonomy): Bacteria > Cyanobacteriota > Cyanobacteriia > Cyanobacteriales > MRBY01 > MRBY01. The sequence continues at coordinate 10,037 of CAZXBK010000128.1, forward strand.
GTTATTACTGGCGTGATCGGGGATTTACGGGTACTTAATCTCTATGTCCCAAACGGTTCATCAGTAGGCAGCGAAAAATATGAGTACAAATTGGGCTGGTTTGAAGTCCTCAAAACCTACGTCAAAACGCTCTTGGAAGAAGGACGGGAAATGTTGATTTGTGGGGATTTTAATATTGCCCTAGAGGAACGGGATATCTACGCACCGAAAAAGGAAAATCACATCATGTATTCCGTTCCTGAAAAGGAGACGCTACAGGAAGTTTTAGCGCTGGGTGAATTTGGCGATGTCTTTCGGAAGGTAAATCAAGAGGAAGATCAGTTTAGCTGGTGGGATTATCGGACACGGGCATTCAATACAAATCGTGGCTGGCGTATTGATCACATTTATCTCACACCAAAATCCTACACCGCAGCGAAAAATTGCTGGATTGATCGAGAGCCTCGCGGTTGGGAAAAGCCCAGTGACCATACGCCTGTAATTGTTGAACTCTAAGAACTCAAATCCCCGACTTCTCAGAGAAGTCGGGGATTTAAAAACATCATGAAAAATCTAGTGATTCGTAATCAGGAATTTCGGTGGGGCGATCGCACCTATGTGATGGGGATTTTAAACGTTACCCCCGATAGTTTTAGTGATGGTGGGCAATTTAATTCGGTAGATGCGGCTCTCAGTCAAGCGGCAAAAATGGTAGATGCTGGCGTTGATATTCTAGATATTGGCGGTCAATCTACTCGCCCCGGCGCAGCCCAAATTTCCGTTGGGGAAGAATTAAACCGGACAATCCCCGTCATTCAAGCGATTCGTCAACAGTTCGACACGGTAATTTCTATCGACACAACCCGCTCTGAAGTCGCAAAACGGGCGATCGCCGCCGGAGCAGATATTATCAACGACATTTCTGGCGCAACCTTTGACGAACAGATGTTGTTTGCCGTTAAAGCATTAGATGTACCGATTATTTTGATGCATATTCGGGGAACGCCGGAGACGATGCAAAGCCTGACGAATTACGAAGATCTAATTGCTGATCTCAAAACATTTTTTGCAGAACGTATCGAAGCAGCAAAAGCATTGGGGATTAAAGATTCGCAAATTATTCTCGATCCGGGTATCGGCTTCGCGAAAACTGCGATGCAAAACTATGACCTCATTCGTGAGCAACAGGCCTTCCGAGCTCTTGGCTATCCCCTACTCGTCGGGCCATCCCGCAAAAGCTTTATTGGTCACATCCTCGACAAAAAAGATCCGAAAGAACGAGTGTGGGGTACTGCGGCTGCCTGTGCTGGGGCGATCGCCTTTGGTGCCGATATTTTGCGGGTGCATGATGTCCCTGAAATGGTCGATGTCTGCAAAGTGAGCGACGCCATTTGGCGACCCAAAGCCTAAGCAGATGTAATCACCAGCATTTCATTACCGCCCTGTTGAAATTCATAATCGACTGTTTCAACGCGAGTCTCAAAATTTTCTGCGTTGAGCTTTTCGATGATTGGCTCAACATGAGGAGAGCGATCGCCCATCAAATCTAGCAGCGGGAAAACCCGAACCTCTGTAGCCACTCGCAATAATTCCTTGAGTGCATCCAGATGAAACGTTTGAGATAAGCGATCCGAATAGAGAAACAAAAAGTTCGCACACAAACATAATTCAAATTGCTGGTCAGCACAATCCAATTCCGGCAAACTCTGCCGTTGATAGCGTCCTTCTTTTTTGCCCTGTTCATAGTCAACGAGAAAAGTCTCCATTGTCTTGAGTCTCGACTGACCTAGCGCTTCAGCATTGGCAAACTCCTTCCACACAAATCGATCCGCCTGTTCTCTGACTTGCGAAATGACCGTTTCATAAACGGCTTCCACTCGCTGACGAATCTGCCCCGCTGAGAATTCATAAATTGGGTCAATAGAAACCACAGAGTATCCCTGTCGAGTCATTTCCGCATTGAAACTGGCAGGACCATCACTACATCCCAAAATCGTCTTTTCTAGATCTGCTGCCGATAGATTAAACATGCCTCGATATTCATCAAGATTACGCCCCCACGGAATGACTTCTTTTAATTGCATTACTTCGACTTGAGGTAAAAAATTCACTCGCCATTGTAAAACTTGGCATCCAAAGGCGGCGATCGCCCCAAATCTTTAGTCAACCAATCTCTCATAGCAGTCAACAAAAATGTTCCAGAATTTTCAAAGTCAAGTGGTTTTCCTTCGAAAACTGCGATCCCTGCGCAATGTCAAGCTATATGACAAAAGTTTAAGTTTGTTTTATCAAATTGTGTCAGAATGCCCTAGCCCTCTAAGGTCTATAGGTATTTTTTGCTAGAACTTTCTAGAGTCAAGCCATCAAATAGCTAATTCGTGATCATCTAAGCTTCATAAAATGAGATGATTCGTAAATGGAATTAGTCTAGGTTTTTTCAATATCCATCTACTTGCCGAAGTAAAGGAGAGTCGCCATTTATGTTCACTAACGTCAAGTCCGCCATTCGCCATATCAAGCCCGATGACCTTAACGGTCGTACGTTAGTGAAGGTGGTCTATGTCGTGCTGGAGTCTCAATATCAGAGTGCTCTGTCCGCCGCGGTTAAAACAATTAACGCGAACCACCCGAAAATTGCTATCGAAATCAGCGGCTATCTCGTCGAGGAATTACGTAATCCAGAAAATTACGACGAATTTAAGCGAGACATTGCAGAGGCAAACCTCTTCATCGCTTCTTTGATCTTTATCGAAGACCTAGCTCAAAAAGTCGTTGAAGCGGTCACTCCCCACCGTGACAATCTCAATGCGGCGATCGTCTTTCCCTCCATGCCTGAGGTCATGCGCCTCAACAAAATGGGTAGTTTCTCCATGGCTCAGCTCGGTCAGTCGAAATCGGCGATCGGTGAGTTCATGAAAAAGCGTAAGGAGAAGTCTGGCGCGTCTTTCCAAGATGCCATGCTGAAGCTACTACGCACC
>CAZXBK010000129.1:0-12944 GCA_964638765.1 uncultured Synechococcus sp.
CAATTGAAGCGAATTGTTTTAACAGAGGAGACTGTTTTTGGGGAATGAGAGAAGTTGGAAGTTGTACATATTTTGCATAATGAATACCACCTGTAACCAGATCTCCAGGATATTGAGGTATGTCATATATATAGCTGCTTAGGGCCCCTTTCACTCTTTTTTCTGTATCTTCTTCGAATGAACTGACAACGGCATCAAAGTTCATGCAGAGAGATTGCCCTAAAATTGTGGGGTTGAAATGCTCTGCTCTTTCAAACCTGAAGCTACTCATCATTTTTTTACCTTGATTGTTTAACTATGCATTGTTATAGATGCTTTTTACATAACCTTCTATCTGTTCGATGGTGAAACTATAGATGATAATGCTCCTGATCTCATCAGTAATCGCTTTTTTGATACGGCAGAGCTTAACTTTAATTTGTGAACGAAATACGAAATTTCACAGAGTGACCTAGCTGGAGTAGGTTTTCATATGCTCAGAGATCAATTCGGAGGTGATGTCAAGACCTTGTGTGCAGAGGGGGCTCACTAATGCGATGAAGTGTGATGTCCGCCTCCTGATTCGCCAGATTTAAACAAGATAGAGCGTTATTGCTCGTGGCGGAAAAATCGTATTCACAAGTAACTTAAACAAAATCTTTCTCTAAGAAAAATTTATAGATATGACTTTAAAAGCGACAACTTCTTAATCTTCTTTAACCTTTCTACAACACTTTGTAAAGAAAAATCGGTGATGCTATTCAGCAGGAAGATTTAACCATGTTAACTGGGTAATGGTTTCGCCATGAGTGAGGTGATAAGTCTGTAATCCTGTTGTCTGTGCGCCTTCAATGTGGCGAATCGTGTCTTCGATAAATAGGGTACGAGCAGGATTGAGCTTTTGCTCATTGATGACCTTCCGGAAAATGCTGGGATGAGGTTTGCGATCGCCAACATGGTGCGAGTAGTAAGCCTTCTCAAATAATTGGTCTAAATGGTCGTAATGATCGCCGCAGGTTTGATGAAAAATCTCATCGAAAGCAAGTTTGTGAATGGAGTTGGTATTAGATAAAAGAAATAAACGTTTTTGTTTGCTTAGCGCTTCTATTAAACGGATTCGCTCAATGGGAATATCCAACAACATGTCATTCCAAGCAGCATCCAAGTCGGCGTCGCTACAGTCTAGATCTAGGGTTTTACGCAACCCATCACGAAATTCCCATGCGGGGATTTCACCTTTCTCAAAGGCGTCAAATAACTCTGCTTGTTGGTTTTGGCTATAGGGAAATTCTTGATCTTCGCTATGGAGCGCATTAAACGCCAAGATAGTGCGAGGGTAGTCAATATTAATAATTACTCCGCCGAGGTCGAAAATAATCGCGTCAATTTCATCTAAATTCATTGTTTTTGCGGTTACTTTGCTGGCCTTAGTTCACATCTTATCAACTTCCTTAAAATACATTGAGTAAATTTCTGGGGCGATCGCCAAATATCTTCGCTACCATGACCATTAGAAATTTCTTGGGAGAAAGACGCGATGAGTGAAGCCACAGATTTTGTTACTGCGATGCATGACGATCTCGGAGAACATTATCAGCTTCTAATGCTGAAGCATAAGGGCAATATCTCTGCAGACACGGCGCTCCATGTAGCGGCTCTTCTCACAGCAGCCCAAAACAACGCTGTTTACACCAGCCAGCTCCAAGAGGAAGTAGCAACCCTCCGCAAGGCAATGGTCGCCATCGAAAAGGCTCGCCAACAAAAGGGTTAATCTTTCCCATTTCCAATTGCGGTTTCCTTTGTACATAACGCTGCATTCACAAGAGAAACCGCAGTAATCGATGCCGTTACAGCTCGCAGAATTGAACGTCCCAAAGTTACTGCAACCATGTCATGGGTGATCGCCTGTTCGATTTCCTGTTCTGTCCAACCGCCTTCTGGCCCGATACAAATAGAGATAGCGGTTGAATCTGGATTATTGGCGATCGCCGACCAAATGTGTTTTGTTTGATCCCGCGCAGCACACAGATAATGACTGTGCTCTAGAGGCTGCTTCAGATAATCTTTAAATTTACGGGGTTCATGGAGAGTTGTCACAAACGCCCGCTCAGATTGTTCCGCTGCTTCCGTCGCAATTTTTTGCCACCGTTTTAATTTATTGGGACTCGGCTTAAGGATTGTGCGTGCCGAAATAATCGGTGAAATACTGCTCACACCTAATTCCGTACAACAGCGCACTACTTCATCAAAGCCATTTTTCGGTAATGCTGCCACCAAATGAACCGACGAGGGTAATTCTGTTTTAAAGCTGTAGGGTTCCAATAAATCAACGCTGTTATCCCCAGATAAAGCAGCAATCCATCCCTGACCGATTCCATCTAAAACAATCAGGCGATCATCCTGCTGGAGACGTAACACATTTAACAGATAGTGTCTTTGGTCTGAAGTTAAATAAACACAAGAATCCCCTTCGAATTGAGACGGGGAAATTACCAATCGCTGCATTACTTCTTCTTGGTGAGAATATAAAACGACGTCCCAATAAGACTATCGCTACAATAAACAGTAAATTAAATACCAAAGCCTCTTATAACTTTGGATAGATCTCTGTTAGTATTTGTACCTAACAAAGAGACTTGACAAAAATTTATAATTTATATACTTCCGTAAACCCTCACCCAGTCTAACCTATGGTAAGCACCCAACTCCCAGACCTCACCCCCAAAACGGATAAGCATAAGATTGTCATTATTGGCGGTGGCTTTGGTGGTCTCTATGCCGCAAAAACCCTTGGTAAAAATGATGCGGTTGACGTCACCTTGATCGATAAGCGGAATTTTCACCTTTTCCAACCACTGTTGTATCAAGTGGCGACGGGTACTTTGTCTCCCGCAGACATTGCCTCACCGTTACGGGGAGTACTCAGCGGTAACAAAAATACCCATGTGCTGTTAGACGAGGTGCAGGACGTTGATCCCGAAGCAAAAACTGTCGTGATGCAGGAGGGGATTGTCCGGTACGATAGCTTGATCGTCGCAACGGGAGTGAGCCACCACTATTTTGGTAATGACCAGTGGAAGCCCTATGCCCCCGGTCTAAAAACTGTTGAGGATGCCCTCGAAATCCGCCACCGTATTTTTATGGCCTTTGAGGCGGCGGAAAAGGAAACAGATCCCGAATTACGACAGGCATGGCTAAACTTTGTAATTGTCGGCGGTGGCCCCACTGGGGTTGAGTTGGCCGGTGCGATTTCTGAGATTGCCTACAGCGTCTTGAAAAAAGATTTCCGCAAAATTGACACAGCCAAAGCAAAAGTGATTCTGCTCGAAGGTATGGATCGCGTTTTGCCGCCTTATGATCCTTCCCTATCGGCCAAGGCGGAAGAGTCTCTAGTTTCTCTCGGTGTGGATGTTCAAACCAGCAGCATGGTGACAAATATTGAAGGGGATCAAGTCACCCTCAAGCAGGGCGACAAGCAAGTCGAAATCCATGCAAAGACTATTGTTTGGGCGGCTGGTGTCACAGCTTCTGGTATGGGTAAAGTGTTAGGCGATCGCCTCGGTGCGAAGCTTGATCGTGCAGGACGAGTCATCGTTGAGCCAAATCTTAGTATTGAAGGTTATCCCGACGTCTTTGTGATTGGTGACCTTGCAAACTTCCCTCACCAAAATGAGCGCCCCTTACCCGGCGTTGCGCCTGTGGCAATGCAGGAAGGTCAGTACGTTGCCAAACTGATTAAACAGCGTCTACAACAGGGTAGTGAAATGGCTCCATTCCGCTACGCTGAAGTGGGTAGCCTCGCTGTAATCGGTCAAAATGCAGCAGTTGTTGATCTTGGCTTCGTGAAATTTTCTGGCTTCCTTGCGTGGCTCGTTTGGATTTTCGCCCACGTTTACTATCTCATCGAATTTGATAACAAGTTGGTTGTGATGATTCAGTGGGGTTGGAACTACTTCACCCGTGGTCGAGGTGCGCGTCTCATTACTGGCGAAAAAGACCTACAGCGAGGTTTCCAGCTGTACCAAGATTATTCGGAAAAAGATACCAAGGTAAATGTCAAAGTCGAGGCGTAAAAGCTGAGGTTATTGAACAATTCAAAATAATATGGGTAGGCCATTTTTGAGGTCTACCTTTTTTGTTGTCTCAAATTTGTGAGGAAAGTACTTGGTGGAGGCGATCGCCATGTCGGTATTGCGAACCAGATTGCCTTTTCTAAAACTACTTTATGGTTTCACTTAAACTGGTAAAAACTTTTCTCTTAAAAGATCTTTGCCCAAAAAATAGTTGGGATATTTGCTACTAATTAGATCCTAGTAATAGCTCGGGAGAACATTCTTCAGTTCCATGTTGGTATGTATAAGTGTTATCAAGGGAATTAAATAGCTTACTCTCTTCATTTTCTTCAAGCCCAAGTAATGGAATGCTCATACTTTTCCTGTTGCCATAACTATTACAAATCACATATTCAGAAGTGCCAGGATGAACAAGAATTGTCACGCCATTATGCATAGATAACTGATCAGGAATGATTTCTGGATTTTGCCCGTTACTAATAGTTGGTCTGAAAACATTAAGGGTTACACGCCAGACGCCATACCAAGCCTCTTTTTCCTCATATAAATACTCTGGCTCCATGCCATGATTTTTGTAAAACTCAACTATTTGTTGAATGGGTTGTTGCGTAGCAAGGTAATCAATAGCAGCTTTTTTACTCGGTAATGGTGCATTATTCGGCACAAGCCAAACTGTAGAATGATATCCAACTCCGTAGGAACGAGTTCTAATATAACCGGGAGAATTAACGATGTAATAACGTAATTGAGTCGGTTGTAAATTATTAGAATTTAAAACAATAGGTACTATTCCTTTTTTATCACTAATTTGATTCTTTAATGGTTCATAACGTCCTTCACAAGTTGTATAGTCATAATCCATGTAGAAAATATCTTCTTGATGACATTGGTCTGAAAAATAAAATCCTATTTCAACACCTTCAATAGGTTCTTTCGTAACAACATCTAGTACTTGAATTGTTGTTTGAAGTGATTGAATCTCTGCGTTAGCTAATGGCAAATATTGAGAGGCGTGGGCACAGGCTAATGCACTTAATGATGCAACTAAAGTCTTTGTCCAACTGTTCATGGGCAGCCTCTAATTCAGACAATACCAATTTATGTGCAAGCTCATGCCTAACGGACATGGTTACCAAAAATAGAACGTCGCTCATTTGGAAGGTGCTGGTTCTTCTGCTAATCGACGCGCTTTAAAATCACGACCCCATTCCTGCATATCTCGCAAAATTTGCTCTAAGGTACGGCCAAAGTCAGTGAGTTCATATTCGACGCGGGGCGGCACTTCGGCATAGACATGACGGGAGATAACACCATCGGCTTCTAGTTCCCGCAATTGCAAAGTGATCATGCGCTCGGTGGCATTAGGAGTGAGTCGCCGTAATTCTCCAAAACGTTTGCGACCATCCAAAAGATGACAAATCAAAATAGGTTTCCAGCGACCGCCAATCACACTCAACGTCGCTTCTACATCGCAGCCAGTCTTCCAATTATATTTTCGCGCCACAGCCCAAACTTACTCGCAATACAATCAACTATCTCCATTACTTACAAAAATGCAGGTACTTATCAATATCTTTGTTGCAGATCTAAGCTAGCTATTGAAGAACAGTAATTTATTTGACTTGATATGTTCTGGCCTATTTGTTAGGAGACAGATATTTAAATGCTTAAAACGACGCAATCTCAAGCATTTCAGACAATTAATCGTAGCTACAACCAAGTCTTTCAGGCAAATCGATTGAGCGTTGGTTTAGTCGCTCCCCTCGAAAATCATGGTCATAATCCTGTGCCGACCATGGCAAACCATATTGAGCAAATTCAGTTAGCCGAATCTCTAGGCTTTGCTGCGGTGTGGCTGCGGGATGTACCGTTTAATGTACCGACCTTTGGCGATGCAGGACAAACCTATGATCCATTTGTTTATCTGGGTTATCTCGCGGCTCAAACAAAACAAATTGCTTTGGGTGTTTCCAGTATTATTTTGCCGTTACGACATCCTGCTCACATCGCTAAAGCAGCGGCAACTGTGGATATGCTGTCTGGTGGTCGCTTGATTCTAGGAATTGCTTCTGGCGATCGCCCTGAAGAATATCCTGCTTTCAATTTACTGGCGAAGGATCGCGGTGAAAGATTTCGGCAGAGTTTTGAATATATTCGGCAGATGAGTGCAGACGAGCCAACTTTTGTGAATGACTATGGTGTGGTGGCTGGGGGAATGGATATGTTGCCAAAACCTACTGCTGGACGATTACCGTTGCTGATTACTGGAGCGAGTCAACAAAGCCCTGATTGGCTCGCAGAAAATGGGGATGGTTGGATGATTTATCCTCGGAATATCCCTCTCCAGACAAAAATTATTGGTGATTGGCGATCGCGTCTGAAAGCTGCTGGTCAACCTGATAAACCAGTCCTACAACCGCTTTATATCGACTTAGCTGATGATCCTGAGGCAAAACCGCAACCGATTCATCTCGGTCTTCGGCTTGGCACTAAACATCTACTTAATCACCTCAAATCTTTAGAAGAAATTGGCGTAAACCATGTGGCGTTAAATCTGCGTTTTAACAAAGCCGACATTGAAACAACAATGAAGCGGCTCGCTGAGGATATTTTGCCGGAGTTTGCCTAGGAGAGACATATCATGACAAAAACGGTTCTTATTACGGGTTCAACGGACGGTATTGGTCTAGAAACTGCGAAGAAATTTGTTTCCCTTGGTCATCAAGTTTTGCTCCATGGGCGTAATCCAGCCAAGCTCGCAAAAGTTGCGGATACTCTGGCGGCTGAGGGTGGTCAAATCGAAAGCTATATTGCTGATTTGTCGCGGTTAGCCGATGTCGAAAAAATGGCGCAGGCGATCGCCACCAAACATGACCAGCTGGATATTCTCATCAACAATGCAGGCGTTTTTAAAACTGCGAATCCCATCACAGCAGATGGTCTGGATGTGAGATTGGTGGTGAATGCGATCGCCCCTTACTTTTTGACGCAGCGATTATTGCCATTGATGTCGGAACATGGACGCATTATCAATGTTTCTTCAGCGGCGCAAGCCTCAGTGAGCTTGGAAGCATTATCTGGAAAAGTAAGAATTCCCGACGATTTTGAAGCCTATGCCCAGAGCAAAACGGCGATCGCCATTTGGTCAAAAGTTTTGGCGGAAAAATATAAAAATCTCGTCATTCTTGCAGTGAATCCGGGTTCACTCCTCGGCAGCAAAATGGTGAAAGAAGGATTTGGGATGGCAGGCAAAGATTTACAGATTGGCGTAGATATGCTCACTCGCGCAGCTTTCGCCGATGAATTTGCCACAGCTTCTGGTAAATATTTTGACAATGACTCAAAACGCTTGGCGATCGCCCATCCTGATGTCGAAAATCCCCAAAAATCAGCTGCCGTCGTTGAAACAATAGAAAAAATATTGGCCCAATTAATTTAGCTTGGCTCAGTTGATTTTCCAATAACTCTGATCGGTAGAGGCTACGTCAAGAAAAATCATGCTAGAGCAATAGGGAGAAGTGTTTTAGGCGATCGCTGCTAGCATATTTATGTTTTTTTTGGCGTGTTTTTCTGGTGCAAAATCGTAGCGATTGGGATGAAACCCTTGTCATTAATGAGCTTGATTGTACGTATAAAAATGTAAAATCAGTCAGATTTTGATACGATCCCTCTTGCCCAAAGCTAAACCCTTTAAGAAATGCTCGCCAGAAGAAAAATTGACTACTATCCGACTGCCGTAGTGCTATTGGTGTTCGGACTAGATCTCACCGTCCTTGCCTTTAGTAACACGATATGGATGACCATTATTTGGTCATTACTCATGCTCAATATCAAAGGATTTATTTGCTGTTGGAATCACCATCACCAGCATTGCAAATTCTTCCGATACGAGTGGGCGAATCGTCTTCTGGAAACCATTATGGGGTTACAGACTGGTGCTGTGGGCGAAGGTTGGTCACTGCACCATACCCTTGGGCATCATCTAAATTATCTAGACCAAACAAAGGATGAATCTGCTTGGAAAACTCCTGACGGCAGAATCATGGGTCGTTTGGAATACTCTTTGACCGTTGCACTTTTAACCTATCCAAAGGCGATTAAAGTTGGCATGAGACATCCTAAGCTTCTCAAAAAGTTAATCGAGAATTTTTTGATTACTGGTCTAATTTTGGCGCTCATGTGCTGGGTCAACTGGGTCAATACACTCATTCTCTTCATTCTGCCAATGGCGTTTCTACTGTTTATGACAGTCAATGAAACCTATGACCACCACACAGGTCTAGAGGTCGATGATCCTTACCAAGCGACCTACAACATCACAAATCGTTGGTACAACTTTTTCACTTGCAATCTTGGCTATCACACTGCTCACCACATTACCTGTGGCAAACACTGGAGCGAGCTGCCTCAATTTCACGAGGAGATTAAGCACAAAATTCCAAGCAATTTGTATAGAGAACCCGCAAGTACATTTCTCTGGATGAGCAAGCTTGAGCAATTGATCACTGGTCAGCGACAAGTTATTAACTAACGCCGTTATTCATAAAAAAATCTTGAATGTCACTTCCTTGAAACGTCATGGGGGTGGCATTTTATTTGTCTAAGAATATGGCAGCTTGATAGTTTTCTGTGAAAATTAGGGCGATCGCCTGCCTGTATAAATATCTCGAATAGGGATTAGAAAGTTCTCTCTTGACGGTAAAGCTTACTGACATTCCTTTTGCTCTTTTCGCATTTTCCTTAAGGAGGGACAGTGGTTACTTTAAAATTTCAGTTAAGTCAGATTTAGTAGAGTATTAGCGAGTCTGATGTTAGTTCAGATGATTCGCTATGACCATTGTAATTTACGACTTTATTGACCCTGACCTGTCGTTTGAGAAAACCCATCTATGACCAAATTCTCTGCTCAAGCTTGGAAAAATATCACGCCTATTTACGACGCGATTCTCTCGATGCCCTTCGTCACAGATCTTGAAGCTGGCTCACTAGAGAAAACAATTTTTCAGCACTATATGATTCAAGATGGCATTTACCTTGGGGAATTTGCGCGGGTTCTCGCCATTATTTCAGCCAAGGCTCCCACGCCAGAAATGCAATTAAAGTTTGCTGATAGCGTCAGGGAAACTATTGTCGTCGAGCGAGGATTACATGAGGACTTCTTTGCCGCCTTTGGTGTCACATCAGAAGATGCTTTAGCCACAGAACCGACCCCGACTTGCCTGAACTATACCAATTTTCTGGTTGCAACTGCCTATCGTTCTAGTTTTGCCGTTGCAGTAGCCGCAGTGTTGCCCTGTTTTTGGATTTATTTAGAAGTCGGCAAACACATCTACAGCCAAGCAAATACAGAAGCAAATCCCTACAAAAAATGGATTGACACCTACATCGACCCAGACTTTGAAGCTGCTGTAAATTATGTGATTCAAGTAGCCGATGAACTGGCTGTAAAAGTATCCGCCGACGAATTGGCTTTAATGGATCAAGTTTTCTACAGGGCTTCCCAGTTTGAATGGATGTTTTGGGATAGTGCCTATCGCCTTGAGCAATGGCCGATTTGAAATCGTCAACCTAATCTTGCTGTGCCCATTGTGCCAAAGCCATTTCAGGGTTATCAATATCATCCACCGAGGTATACCAATAGCGTTGCCAATCCTGCTCTGGTAATCCTGCAAAGACCATCAAATTTAGGGGATATTCATCGCTATCGCTACAGCGTCGGAAGTCATCCCGAAAAAGAAAAATAGCTTTATTCAAGGCGATCGCCACACCGAGTTCGACCATCACTCCTTCGTCTGGGGGCGTTCCATTCACAATTGCAAAAATCCCATCGGCATTTCTGACATCAGTGACATCAGCCTGAGCCACTTTATAAGCCCAACCCTTCTCCGCAAAATCAATTTGATTATTTCGCTCAAAGGGTTCCCAAACTTCTAAACCTAAAGATTCGAGCTTAGAAATAATGGGCGGCAATAGTAATGCTTTTTGCTGGGCAGAAAAGCCATAGGGATTCGCTAAATAAATCGTCTTTTTGCTCACGCTCAAAACCCCGCATCTCACGAAGATTTAAAAGCGAATGATAGCGAAGATTCGTTTAATAATCACAAATTGGCCCAGCTAAAGAGCCAACTCTCACATCAGGGCCTTTCACTGCCACATTTGTCGTGCCCAAGGTCACAGAACCTTCCAATGTCACAGAAAATCTGCCTTCCACAAAACCGCCGCCGGGTTGCCATTTCACTCCAGTGAGTCGGGCATTGGGGTCGGGATTGACCACTTCGGCTTTCGGCGAAAAGCTCACCACTCTCGCGCAGGATAAGGGCAATTCTAAAACCCAGTTACTGAGATCCTGAGCGACGGGTAATTCTTCAACGTAGTAGTGCCATGTTGATCGGCGACCCGAGTACTCAACCTTGAGAAAACTAACGTTATAACCATTACTTAGCCGCACAATGTCTTGCACCGAGTCGCCTGACCCTCCATTGTCGCAATCTGAAGGACAAGGAATTTCAGGTAAACCAATATTTATATCTTCGTCTTCCCAATCTTCTTCGCGTCGAGGTTTGGGCTTTTTATCTTTGTCTTCGCACTCGTCTGAACGGCAAGGAATTTCGGGGATACCAATGTTTATGTCTACATCAATGTCACCCCAAATCGGTCTGGCGATCGCCGACTCAGCCATGACTAGAGGAGCCAATAGTATTAGTGCTCTCATCATAAAACTGAGATAACGCATAGTCGCCAATTCCTTTATTGTGATCTGATGCACTAGATAGACGTTCGATGATGACGGAAGTTCCAGTTTTTAATCTGATGATCAGGCATTGTGATGATGGTTATTGCTGAACGGCTTCTGCTAGGACATCACTAACCCATTGGTTAATGCTTTTGTTTTGGCTGGCGGTGGCGATCGCAATTTCTCGGTGTAGCTCTGGGGAAATGCGTAAATTAAACCGTCCTGAATATTCTTTGACGGGACTAATACCTTGTTCTTCGCAAACGGCTAAAAATTCTTCCAGGGAAACTTTAAATTCTTGTCGGAGTTCTTCTGGGTTACTGCCGTAAAAATCTGCGCCACCATTTAATCCAAGGATTTCGCCGCGAAATAAATCGAGGTCTGCATCATATTCAATCTGAATTTGACATTTATTATTCTTCTTCACCCGACCCATCTTCTTCGAGGAAATTTTCTTCGGCTTGTTTGTAGTACATTGTACAATGATCTTTAAGGTCTACTAATAATTGATCATAGGTTAGACAAGCTACTGTCATCGAATGAACAATAACATTGTCCTTCCTCCAATCCAGTCTTCTTTTTTCTTCTGGGTTGTCTGACAGAAATTTGTCTCTGCCTATAATTAAAAGACTTAGTGGCTTAAATTTTTCTGATTGAAATTTGTCTCTAAAGGCATTGGTCTTTTTCATGTCATCTATTTTATAACTCCAATCAATGATTTGACTGTAACCATGATTAAACCTTGGAGCCCAATCGCGGCTTGTACGTTTACCTACTTGATGAAAAATGCTTGTTTTAGTAGCATCCTCTAACTCAATAAAACAAAAAGCGCCTCTAGACGAATCACCAACAAGAAAATCACTCCTAAAATCCCCAAAAATATCGCACTCATGGGCATATCTATCTGGCATTATAAGTTTTGGATGATAACAGGCTCCAATGCAACAAATGAGATTTCTTCTGTCTCTAAAAAATGGAAGTAAATCCTTACTTTCTGATAACTCGTCTTTGCTTTCTAAAAGATTTTCTAATTCTTTTAGATCTTGATCTTTTAGATCTTGATCCAAACTAGATGGATCATAAATATGTGATTTTATTTTTTTCATTCTCTCCTTCCAGATTTCAAACTCAAAAGAGCGTCTAACTTTTCCCGTGAGAAAATATCATGGAGGAATACAGAGTCTTTGTTCACTTCAATTATTAATCTTAGATCTCTCCCTACCTTAATCATCAAGGTGTTTTTCACATCTTTGAGTTTTGAGACGTTTTTTCCGCGAAAATTTTGCTCTTTTATTACTTTTAGACTTTCATTAACTCGACGTAGCTGCTGTTCGTTCAAATAGCTCAAGGCAATACGAGCTCGCTCAGAACAGAGAAAGGATTGGTCGTTGAGTAACATTTTCTTAGATGATCTTTTGTGAATGGTAATTGATTGACCTAGCCAAACAGGAATTATGATGTAGCAATAGACGAGTGATTTATTATCTCTATTGTATTCAAAGAGTCAGAAGGCGTAAATCCGAAAACCTGCGAGTAAAAATAGAATTCAGTGTCCAACGCTTTTTTGATGTTGGCAGCTTGGCGGAATCCATGTTGCTCTCCTTCAAAGGGCACATAGGCAACGGGTAAGCCTTTCGCGTTAATGGCATCCACCATCATTTCGGCTTGGTTGGGTGGTACGACTTTATCTTCTAGGCCTTGGAAGAAAATGGCTGGGCAGGATAATTTCTCGGTGAAATGGATCGGAGAACGAGCCACATACTTCTCTTTTTCTTCGGGATATTTACCAATGAGTCGGTCGAGGTAACGGGCTTCAAATTTGTGGGTATCTGTAGCTAAGACTTCTAAATCTGAGATGCCATAATAACTCGCTCCGGCTTTAAAGGTGTCATAAAAAGTCAGCGCTGCAAGGGTTGTATAGCCGCCCGCACTACCGCCGGCGATCGCCAATTTCTCTGAATCAGCTAAGCCTTTATCAACAAGATATTTGGCGACATTAACGCAATCTTGCACATCGACAATGCCCCAGTTGCCATCAAGACGTTGGTGATATTTACGGCCATAACCCGTGCTGCCACCATAGTTCACATCGACAAACGCAAACCCGCGACTTGTCCAATATTGGATACGCAAACTCAAGCTTGAACCTGCCATTGCCG
>CAZXBK010000130.1:0-12889 GCA_964638765.1 uncultured Synechococcus sp.
CGGCATGGTGTTGCGGCTATTTCGGATGGTGTGGTCGTGGGCAATGGTGATTTTTTTGCTGCTGGGCGGCGTTGTGACTAGTGTGAATTTTTGGTTGATCGCAACAGCTACGGCTCTCGTTTTAATCGGTGTCATTTATGCTGCAACGCACTGGCCACCCTTAGGCGATCGCCTCCGCTATCTGCCGCCTTTTAAACGATTATTCGCCTTCCAGACCATGATTCATCTCAGCTATCTCCAGCTACCCTTGGATTGTGGTATTTCCCTCAGCTCCGCTCTAGATTGGCTCAAGCAAGATTTTCCAGACCCTGTGATTAATCAAATGATGCGGCGCGTTGAGCCCCAAGTCCGTCGCGGCAAAGAGTTGTCAGATACGATACGACCCTATTGCTCCGCGATGGTTGTGCAGATGATTCGTACGGGCGAAGAGGCAGGCACTTTATCCAAGAGTTTTGAGCAGATTCGCTACTACTATCAACAGGATTTACGCCGTGCTATTCAGCTCCTGAACTTGCAGGTGATGTTTATCAGTTTGGCGAGTTTTGGCTTGTTTGTGTTCTTCGTAGGTGCCCAAGTATTGGATTTACTTGTGCAAAATTTGCAAAATTAATTTTCCTGTAAAGCCTTTACGACACGATTTAGGCCAACAGAATTAGAGGCTTTAAATAGAACACGATCGCCGGATTTTAGCTCAGATTTTAGTTGCGTGATTAGAGAATCATGCTCGGTAAAACATTGGCTCGAAATTTTTGGTGCAGCCGTGGCGATCGCCTCCGCAACCGGTTCATCAGCTAGGACAAATAATTTATCGAGCTGTAACTCTTCAACTCTTGTACCAACTTTTTTGTGGAGTTCTTCCGCAAACTCCCCCAGCTCTTTCATTGTCCCCAGTACCGCAATTCGGCGATCGCCATCCGCATTTTTTAATAAGTCGAGCGCTGCTAACATTGATTCCACGCCAGCATTGTAGGTTTCATCAAACAACACAACACCGTTTGCCAACTGGATTTGCTGGGATCGACCCTTAGGCATCGACAAAGAAATACCCTCTTCGAGGTGCGTCCAACCCAAATTCAAAACCTGCATAATACCCAGCGCCGCTAAATAATTTAAGGCATTGTGTTTACCGGCTAAGGGGACAGGGAATTTTTGCTCTCCGAGGGTTAAGGTTCCCGCATTGTCGTATTCACCTTGTAATTCGCCCTGCTCCAATCCATAGGTGAGTGTATGTCCCGACCAAACTGTTTTTGCGGTCGCCATTAACCTTTCATCATCGCCATTGAGAATTGCCACACTCGTATCTGGCATAAATTCTAAGAGTTCACACTTCGCTTCGGCGATCGCCTGCCGCGATCCCAGACGACCAATGTGGGCAGTACCGACATTTGTGATTACACCAATTGTAGGGACGGCAATTTCAGCTAAACGCGCTATTTCTCCCTTGCCACGCATCGCCATTTCAATCACCGCAAAATCATGGTCTTTAGTGAGATTGAGGAGCGTTTTCGGCACACCAATTTCATTATTAAAATTCGCTTCCGTCTTGAGCACATTGCCTTGGGTGGCGAGCACACCTGCAATTAATTCCTTCGTACTCGTCTTCCCGACTGAACCAGTAATCCCAATAATCGGAATATCAACTTGTTTGCGCCACCAATGGCCAATATCTTGATAGGCCCGCAAGGTATCGCCAACGATCCACTGCGGTACATCCGTCTCAATTTCCCGGCTCGTAATGACGGCGATCGCCCCAGCAGCCGTCGCTTGTGTCACGTAGTCGTGACCATCAAACCGTTCACCCACTAGCGCAACAAATAAATCTCCGGCACTTATTTCCCTTGTATCCGTCGAGATATTTCGTACCGCACTACTAACTACATCAACAGGCGATCGCTGGAGATTTTGTCCCAAAATTTCTGTTAACAGCGACAAATCTAACGAAATACCCATAATTACCGAGAATCAAGCGTGACTTTCAGGCATCTTATGTCATTTTGTCTCACCAGTTAACCCACGTTTCACGTTTGCCAAGCATCCTAAATACTCACAAAAGTCTCAAACCTATGGATATTCATAGTCAGAAAACAATACTCCTTGTCAAAATACGTAAGAGAAAGGCGATCGCGCAGTAAATCTTCACTAAATCCTTACGGTATTTTTTCGGTGTCAACTCTAGGATAAGGGTAGGATAATGAAATAACGTTTTCACTTTGTTCCTTGTAAGTTATGGCGAGTTGTTTCCAAGTGATAAAGCAAAACAAATGGGCGGTGAAGTAATATCTATTTAAGTATTCAGACTAAAAGTGCCACAAAATTTGTAACCCTAACCTATTCCCACACCACACAATGCATGGCTCTCAACCGCTAAATTAGTTAAGTCAAATATTTCGCTTTCATATCTGTACACATAAGACTCAAAGCAAAACAGCGTGACAAAAGCTTCTCCCCTTGTATCTCCTCTAAGGCATGCAACCTATGCCGAGCAGAAGCTATATGACTATTTGCTGTATGCCGTTCAAACACAAACGCCAGACGAGCTTTTACCGCAATTTCAGCAATTTCTTTTAGAAGGTCGTGATGCACCAAACGAAGAGTTAAAACAAGCCCTCCACGAAGTGCTGAATGATCCCAATATTGACGAAGACTTTAAATATATTCTGAATCGTTGCTGCCATATCTTGGTTAACCGTTGGCAAATCCACCCGCAGCTTCAAAAAGCGATTCCTAAACTTGTTGAACTATTCAAATCTGTTCCCCCTCCAAACTTATCTAGCTCTCGCTTCTCACGCCGTCTTCGTCAGCTGGTAGCCGAATTTATTAAGACGGAGCAGTACGTTACCTTAGAGCGTTTATCGCGTGTAATTGAGCTAGGGGGCAAAGATTTTACTTGGAATGATGACAATGTTCCCGTTGGTCAGCTTATTCGTCGCTACCCCTATCTCTACGAACATTGTTTGCTGAGCGAAGATAGCAGCGTTGAACACCAGCAAACTGTACGCCAAGTTCAACATCGTATTCAGCGTTCCTTCGAGCTTGATCTATCTAAGTACGTTACCTATCAAGTTCGTTTAGCTCAGTTAGCAAGACGAACTCAATCGATGAAGCAAGCGAGAAAAATGCTTCAAGGCGTTAACAATCCGACCCTACTTACGGAACGGGAACTAGGTACAGCATTAAAAAGATTTGTCGGGAAGCCGGAACGGGGTCATAGTTATCGGGATTTGTCGCGGCATTTTCTGCGGCGTAGCCATGAGGTTGTTTCCTACCAAGAGTTTAAAACCGAACTGTTTGGCTATCTCATCTCAAGCGTTGATCGTAAATATGGTGATTTGCAGTTCAACAAACGCCTTTATCAGAAACTTCAGACAACTTTGTCTCGCTATGATGACCACCGTCCCAACGAATTGTTGATGATGCGGACAACGAGTCAACTCCTTAATTTCTTGGTTGTAGACAGTCCACAAAATCCTGAGCATTATATTTTCGTGGATATGATTACGAACTTGGGGCCAACGGCAACTGTGGCGTTATTACTGAAATTAGTCCTAATGTGCGGCAAGGCGAAACCTCATCTGGAACGACGTTTTTCGATTTTGTTTAGTCACTATGAATCGCAATCTAAAGATGGTGTACCTTGGCTGGTGAAATCTTTGGAAAACCTCCACATTGCTTTAAGTGTTCATTTTGGGGATGCGGACGTTTCTTTCTTGAAGCAAATTATGTAGGCTGACTACTTAAGGAAGTTTCTTTTGAATTCATGGCTCTCGACCCAGCTCACATTGCTGCAACCACTTCGGCGATCGCCACTGTGATTTTCTCGAAGGCATTAGAAAAAAGTGGAGAACATATGGGGGATGCTGTGTATCAACGCACCAAGCGCCTCATTCAAGCGGTGCGCGATAAATTTGAGCAACAGGGTTCTATTGAAACCTTAACTGAAGCCGAGGATGACCCGACTGCCCAAAATATTGGTCAATTTACCCAAGAGCTGGCAGATTTGATGTCGGAAGATGAAACGTTTGCGGCGGAAGTGGAACAGTCTTTATTGAGCGTTTCTGAGGATGTAGAATTGCAGAAAATCTTGGGAGAAACTGATTTCAGCAAGGTAGATTGGTCATCCCAACCGCTGAGTGTCAAGCAGTTCAAGGAAAATATAGCGACGGAGAATACCGAGTCTAGAACGCCACTAAAAGTACAGCCAGAAGACATCTCCGAGAATTGAAGACTGAATCCTCTAAGTCCAATCAATACGCTCTGTAGGGGCGGTTCGGGAAGCGCCCTTTTTTTGATTTTCGCTATCAATTTTTATCGACTCTTATCTCCCCAATAACCTGTCAAATCACTAAGTTGCAAGATTAGATACAAGATAGGGACACGACTATCGACATAATTCAGTATGATTTCGTTGCGCACCATCTCGCCGCTTTAACCTATTAATGAACCGCTCCCGTACCGCCACGCTGTTTATGCAGAAACCGTTTCAGAAAATAACGGCAGGGGCTTTCTTCTTTGCGGTGACTATTATCGTGGCGGTGCTGGGCTATATGGTTTTTGGCTGGACAGTCCTTGAGTCGTTTTACATGGTGATTATCACGATTTTTGGGGTGGGCTATGGCGAGGTGAAGCCACTAGAAACAACGCCAGAAAAGTTATTTACGATTTTTGTGATTTTAGCAGGGACATCAGCGGCAATTTATGGGGTGGGAGGATTTGTGCAGATGGTAACGGAAGGGGAAATTAATCGCGCCTTTGAAGCGGAGCGACAACGGAAAAATATTTCGAGCCTAGAAGGTCATATCCTCATTTGTGGGTTTGGTTATATCGGTCAAATTTTGGCGCAAAAACTTTTTGACACAGAACAGCAATTTGTGGTGGTGGGTATCGATCCAGAACAAATGGCGATCGCCGAACAGCGGGGTTATCTCACGAAAGAGGGCGATCCAGCAGACGAACGAATTTTGCATGAAGCAGGAATTGAGAAGGCAAAAGCTTTAGCGACGGTATTAGATAACGATGCGAGTAATGTGTTTATTACGTTGACCGCGCGGGAACTGAACGAAAATTTGATGATTTTGGCGCGAGGGGAAGTGCCCAGCACCGAGAAAAAATTACGCCTTGCAGGGGCAGACCATGTGATTTTGCCCGCCAGTGTTAGTGGTGCGAGAATTGCAAACCTCATTACAACGCCACCAGCGACCGATTTTTTCTCCCAGCCCGCCGAACAGGAACATCTGAACGATCTCCTCCAGCAAATCCATGTGCAAATGATGGAGTTGGCGATCGCCCCGCAATCTTCCCTTGTGGGTAAAACCGTTCGGGAGTTAGAGATTCGCGGTAAAGGTGCGTTTATTGTGGTGGCATTAAAGCGATTTCAGGGAGAATTTTTTACGCATCCCAGCCCAACTTTGATGTTAAATTCTGGTGATTTGTTAACGGTACTAGGTCACGAAGAAGATATTCCAAAATTTGCTCGTTTCTATCAGCTTCATCGACCTAAATAGTTTTTATTCTCCTTTTACTAAACCTTAAGTATTAACATAAATGATTGACCAATTGTGGCTGCTAATTTGTTCTGGATTGGTATTACTAATGCAGGCAGGTTTTATGTGTTTAGAATCTGGCTTAACCCGCTCGAAAAACAGTATTAATGTTGCTGTCAAAAACCTCTCTGATTTTGGAGTTTCTGTCAGTTTATTTTGGGTGGTTGGTTATGGCATGATGTTTGGTCTTTCTAAACTTGGAAGTATTGGCTCCACAGATTTTTTCTTTAGTGCGAGTAGCAGCCCAGAAACGGCCACATTTTTCCTTTATCAAGCGATGTTTTGTGGCACAGCAACAACCATTATTTCTGGGGCGATCGCCGAACGATTAAAGTTTAGTGCCTACATGTTGATTGTAGTTTTAGTTTCGGGGTTTATTTATCCGATTTATGGACATTGGGCCTGGAATGAAGGAGGCTGGCTAGCTCAGTTGGGGTTCCTTGATTTTGCGGGAAGTACTGTAGTGCATGGCATGGGCGCATGGGTAAGTTTAGCTGCATTAGTGGTAGTCGGTGCGCGAGACGGAAAGTTTACTGAAGCTGGTGAAGAGAAAATACAAGGATCAAATTTACCTTTTGCTGTTCTAGGAGCCTTGCTGTTATGGGTGGGTTGGATTGGTTTTAATGGTGGCAGTACCTTTGCCTTAAATGACGAAGTTCCTAATATTATTGTCAATACTATTTTGGCGGGTGTTGCTGGAATGGTAACGGCAATGTTACTGAGTCAAATTCAAACAAAAAGGGTTGAAGTCGAGGATTTAATTAATGGTTCTCTGGCCGGTTTGGTGGCAATTACTGCTTGCTGTAATGTCGTTTCAAATCCCCTTGCAGTGGTTGTGGGCATCACAGCAGCAGGAGTAACAAAATCAGTTTCTATTCTGTTACGTCGCCAAAAAATTGATGATGCGGTGGATGCGATCGCCGTCCATGGTGCTGCGGGAATGTGGGGCACTTTATGTGTGGCTCTATTTGGCAATATTGAAAATCGCTATGAACAAATTCTGATTCAGTTATTAGGAATTGGGGTGGCTTTATTGTGGGGAGCGGGACTCACTTGGCTAATTCTCAAAGGTCTCCACAGTTGGCGATCGCTGCGGGTTTTACCAGAGGAAGAACAAATTGGTTTAAATATTTCCGAGCATGGCGCGAAAACTGATGCTTATGATCTCTTTCAAGTAATGGATCACCAAGCCCAAACGCAGGATTTAACCTTGCGGGTTCCGGTCGAACCATTTACCGAAGTGGGTCACATCGCTACGCGCTACAACCAAGTGATGGACTCTCTCGAACGCAACCATCGCACTAATGCGGAATCCCTAGAAGAACTTTATACTCTGACAGCCTCTCTTATTGCCGTCATCGAAAACCAAAATTATGATCCAGATGTTTTCAATGAGTTTGGCGATCGCCCTGATGATTTAGGGGTTTTAGCGCGCTCTCTACAACAGCTCCTTGAGATTATCCGCCAGCAGGAAAAAGATGTTTTAAATCAACAACTATGGCAAAAAGACTATTTAAAAACTGTACTCGGTGAAATTTTTTATAGTCGTTTTGGAAAGCCCACAGGATTCTACGAAGCTCAAATCACTAAACATTCCTTAGATTTAGAATTATCTGATGCGATAAAAAAGGCGATCGCCGCAAAAACTTTTGAGGAGTTTATTGATTAGCTCACTGACCTATCAGTCTAAGTTACTCAAATTGTTCAAGAAGTTGTCCTGGGGTCATTTTAAAAATTTCAGTGCCTCGAAAATCTCTAGCATTGCGCGTAACAATGACATTTGGTGTTTTAGGTTCGACAGCAGCAACTTGGATAGCATCTTCGAAATCCTTGAAATTCAGTTCAATCGCTCGTTCTATCGTTGATTTATTTACTTCACAAACTTGCATCAGCACTAAAAGTCTTTTGACAGTAGCTAATGCTCCAGCTTCATCCTTGGTTGTTCGACAAAAAATATAATAAATATCTTTGAGTGATGTGGCAGAAATCAATGCTTCTACTTTGTGTGTGGCGATCGCCTGAAATAATCTCTTTGCATCTTGATAAAAAGGTTCTCGCTCCAAGAAAAAGTCAAGGGCAACATTAGTATCAACCAAAACTTTTTTCACTATTTATACTTCTCCACAAGTCTTTCAATTAACATCTCCTCTACCTCTTCATCTGAAGGAGCTGGTTTATCCGTTTTGGCACAACCATCTAGCTCCTCAACGATTTTCATTAACTCTTCCTGGGTGGGGCGATCGCCTGCCAACTCTGCTTCCATCTCTATAGGAGCCTGTGAATCATCTGAAGTTGATGAAGATAATTTTTTTTGGGGTAATGACTCGGTAAGCAATGGAGGAGAATTAAAATATTCAGAATGATTTCCAGATTGAATATATGTATAGTTGACAGAACTTTGTTCAACAATTTGTTCTGCATCCTCAAGTTTACTGCGTGCCTCAGAAAAAGCGTAGTATCCTCCAGCAAATGATCCTAAGGCTCCCAAAACAATAATTGCTTCTTTTACATAACCTAAAAAAGAAGTTTTATTATCATTATCAAGAAAGCTTAAGCATTGGTGTAGATGAGTAATTAACTTTTTTCGAGTGCTTGGCGATAGAGTGTTGTCTTGTTCAATTATTTCTATTGAGGATTCAATTAAATCTCTTATTTGCTTTTTAACAGATATAGAAGAGGAATATATATTTTCAAAATAAATCTCGAACTCATTTCTATGAGGAAGCCGAGCGAGTAGTTGGTCTAAAAATGATTCAATTGTTGCTGCGGAACCTCTGAGCTGGTGTAAATTTTTAGCTTGATCACCATTGCCAATTATATCAATACCAGATGGATTTCTTGAAAGATTCGGATCTACAAACCTTTGAAAATATCCTTGCAAATACGAATCTAATAGTTGCGCATTTCCTTCTATTGAATTGGCAATTTGTAGTGTATAAGACTGTGGGAAATATAACTGAATAAGTTTTTTGATTTTCTGAGAGATCAATACTGTCCTGGGCCTCTCGTCAACAAAACTATTTTCTCTCAACTCATCTAAAAAAAGAAATAAAATCTCGATTGCATCAAAAATACTTTCATATTCGTCTGGTAGCCGAAGTAACCGGAACATCTCCTTGTTTTTCATTGTTTAATTAGAAATCCAACTTGAATTGTTTGGCGAAATATCTCTTTAAGACCAATTATAGTTTTTCTATTGATAAGTTTCGTGCTCCAAAAAGCTTGTGTGAGGTTAGAATTTTAATCCGACCTTTTCAAATCGTATTTTCCTGCGCCTATGGTGCATATCAAGCAAATTGAGCTTACCCACTTCAAATCCTTTGGTGGCACGGTTGCAGTTCCTCTGTTGCCGGGTTTTACCGTCGTTTCAGGACCGAATGGATCGGGCAAGTCTAATATTCTTGATGGCATTTTGTTTTGCTTGGGCTTGGCGAGTTCGCGGGGGATGCGGGCGGAGCGTCTGCCGGATCTGATTAATAACAAGCAAGCTTCAGGGAAAGGCGCAGCGGAAACAACCGTTTCAGTGACTTTTGACCTTGGGGATTTAGCGCAGCAGTACGACACTGAGGAAAAAGACGAGTCGGAATTACAAGAATTGCTCAGTCAATTTCGCAGTACAGATTGGACAGTGACGCGGAAGCTGCGGGTGACAAAAAGTGGCAGCTATTCTTCCACCTATTACATCAACGATGAGGTCTGCACGGCGACCCAGCTTCATGAACAGCTAAACCGTTTGCGGATCTATCCCGAAGGCTACAACGTCGTACTACAGGGTGACGTGACGCGCATTATCACCATGAATTCGCGGGAACGGCGGGAAATTATTGACGAGCTGGCGGGAGTGGCGGAATTTGACCGGAAGATTGAGCAGACTCGTTCAACCCTTGGTGAAGTGAAAGAACGGGAAGATAAGTGCAATATTATTCGGGCGGAATTGGAACGCACCCTCGAAAAACTTGCGGATGACCGGGTTAAGGCGGAAAAATACCAGCGTTTAAAAATCGACCTTGCGCGGCAACAGCAACAGGAAGTTTTACTGGTATGGCGATCGCTCCAAATTCAGGAACAGAAACTGCAATCGGATATTGCGACTGGAGCACGGGAACGGGCAGAACTGAATCAACGGCTGAATAATCTCGACACCGAAATCTTTGAGAGCAATAAACAACTTGATATTCTCAATGCAAAGGTGAAGGCATTAGGGGAAGATGAGCAGCTTTCGGTTGCGTCTAAGCTTGCGACCCAAAAGGCAAAGCGCAGTCAATGGCAACAGCGGCAACAGGAGCTCAAAGAACAGCAAGGGCGATCGCAGTCGATTCAGAGTCAGCTTTTAGGGGAAATTCAATCGAATCAACAGACTTTGTTGCGGCTAGAAGAAGAGAAATTAACGTTGCAAGAAGAGTCGCTACCAAAATTAGAAGCAGAACGGCAGAAAGCTCTAGAAATTGTGGAGCAAAGCCGTGAACAGGCGGACGAGTTGGCTAGCTCTTCGGAAGCTTGGGTGCAGGAACAAGCGGGATTGTCGCGGCAGGTGCAGGATTTACAGCGAACCCTAACGCCCCAGCGGACAGAACAGGCACAATTGCGGGAACGGACAAGCCAACTCCAACAGAAAATTGAGGAGCAAGCCAAGCAATTAGCCGAAACCAATATCGAAATTGCCCAGCAGGAAACTGACCTCGAACAGTATCAAGCGAGCCTGACCCAAACCCAAACCGATATTCAGAATTTGGCGCAAAGATTCACTAACGCTGAAGAAAATCTCCGCCTCGATAAAGAAACAGGCGATCGCCTCCAGAGAGAGCTACGAGATAAACAGCGGCAGTTAGACAAACTTGAGGCTCGTTCCCAAGCGCAACAGGAAGCTCAGGGAACCTATGCGACCAAGGCAATTCTTAATGCCAAATTACCGGGTGTTCATGGATTGGTCGCGCAGCTTGGTCAGGTGGAGAAAAATTACCAGCTTGCTCTCGAAATTGCGGCAGGGGGACGGCTCGGTCATGTGGTGGTAGAGGACGATCTCACGGCATCGGCAGGGATTAACTTGCTTAAAAATCAACGGGCAGGACGGGCAACATTTTTACCGCTCAATAAAGTGCGTGCCCCCAGACTCCAGCTCAACAGCATTCCCCGCTATGCCCAAGGCTTCGTGGATTTTGCAGTGAATCTCATTCAATGTGATCCGCGCTACGAAGAGGTTTTTCAATACGTTTTTGGTAGTACCGCTGTCTTTCAAGACCTGAATCAAGCCCGTAGTTTTATGGGAAAAACCCGTATTGTTACCCTCGATGGCGAACTCCTAGAAACCTCTGGTGCAATGACTGGTGGTAGCGTCTCGAAGCGAGCAACGTTGCACTTTGGCAGTATGGCAATGGGTGAGTCCGCCGAAATTACAGCCTTGCGCGATCGCCTAGAAGAGATTAATGATTTGCTGCGCTACACCGAAAACACCCTATTAGATAAGGAAGACCGCGTTAAAGAATTATCCGTCCAGCTCAACGAAGCCCGACAAAAAGAGCGGGAACAGCGGCTGCGGGTCGAACAAATTGAGCGAGAACTTAATCGCCTCCGACCCCTTGCAGAGCAATTGAAAATATCTCTTCAGAGAAATCAAGAAGAACTAAAGAGAGAGGGCGATCGCCTAACGGAACTAGATACTAATTTGCCGGATTTAGAAAAGAATTTAGCGGAACTTCAAGGACAACTGTCTCAACTGGAGGAATCCGGAACCCACAGCGAATGGCAAACTATCCAAAAAGAAATTAAAACCCAAGAAGCGGCGTTACAACATAAAATTCAATCCCTTGCGGGAGCTAACAAAAAAATTACCGATTTCAGTAGCCAAATTACCCGTCTCACCGACAAGCTTAATAGCGATGAAACTCGCCTCAAGGAAATCAGTGAACAACTTGAAGAATATTCAGGTCAGCTTGAAGTTATTCAAACGCAGCTGGATCAAGTTACGACTGAAATTCAAGCAACCGAAACCTTACTGGCAGAATTATCTGAGCAAATGGGTGATGCGAAAAAGCAGCGAGATGCGATGGAGGTTACTCTCAAACAATTGCAAAAATCCCAGCAGGAAGCAAACTGGAAACTCGAAAAGCTCAAAGAAACCCAACAGGAACGTACCGAAGCTCTCCAACATCTCCAAGAACAAATCCAAGAACATGAAGCAGAGTTACCAAAGGAATTAGACGAATCTTTCTTACAACTAGGTGAGTTGCCAGATGACCTGAAACAAGCCCTCACTGAAATTACAGAACAAGTAGAAAAACTCCAACGCACTATTCGCCGTACCCAGAAGAAAATTGAAGACTTAGAACCCGTCAATATGTTGGCGCTGAAGGAATACGAAAAGACCCAAGAACGGCTAGAGGAGCTAGCCCAAAAACTAGACACCCTCCAAGAAGAACGATTAGAAGTTTTAGCGAGGATTGAGCGGTTCACAACGCGGCGTTTTCAGGAATTCATGAAAGCCTTTGATGCAGTAAATGAGAACTTCAAGGCAATTTTCGCGACCCTCTCCGATGGTGATGGTTATCTACAACTCGACAATGCCGAAGACCCCTTTGCAGGCGGATTAAATCTCGTCGCTCACCCGAAAGGCAAGCCAGTACAACGTCTCAGTTCTATGTCTGGAGGAGAAAAATCCTTAACCGCTCTTTCATTTATTTTCTCGCTACAAAAATATCGTCCGTCGCCTTTCTATGCCTTTGACGAAGTGGATATGTTCCTTGATGGTGCAAATGTGGAACGCCTTTCAAAGATGGTAAAAAAACAAGCCGAAGGCGCTCAGTTCCTCGTGGTTAGCTTACGTCGTCCGATGATTGAAGCGTCCCAGAGAACCATTGGTGTGACCCAAGCTCGCGGCGCTTACACGCAAGTCCTTGGCATTGAATTATAAAATTTTTGCTTCAGTCTCCAATTTGAAAAATCATTGTTTTAGGTTTGACCGCAGCGTCAGCAGCAAAAATATTTCATCGTATTCAAAATCAAGATTTTCAAGACTTTAGATAGCGGCGTTTTCACCAAATTGATAACTGTCAGAAAATGCAATGGCTTTAATGTCGTGATTAGGCGGGCTACAATAATAAGCTGTCTCAAAAACTTGGTACAGTATTTGAGAGTTCATTCCGCCGATAGATATCATCACCCCTTATGTTTGACGCACTAGCAGAACGCTTAGAAGACGCTTGGAAATCCCTGCGAGGGCAGGACAAAATCAGTGAATCTAATATCAAGGATGCCCTAAAGGAAGTCCGCCGTGCTCTGCTTGAAGCCGATGTGAATTTGCAGGTGGTGAAGGGCTTTGTTAGTGATGTCGAGAAAGCAGCCCTCGGTCCAGA
>CAZXBK010000131.1:0-12378 GCA_964638765.1 uncultured Synechococcus sp.
GGCAATTTGTCATCTCAGACGGCAACTTGGAAACATACCAGCTAGCAACAAAGGGAATGCTTTCGCCCCCTTCGATTGTCCGTTCCCCTTCAATGGAGCCCATCTTGTATAGACCGATGGCATGGGGCAGGGATTTTTGTTTGCTTTTGGGATAGTAGGGAAAGTAAATCATTACTTCGCCTTTGCCAGCTGGTTTAATGCTTTCGAGAGCGGACATAATTTAAGGTGAAATGAAGTTGCCTATCAGTCGCATTGTATCCTCTATTTTCAGACTTTTTGCTGATATTTTTATAAGAATATTTGTTTGGCAGCGACTCGTTATTTTTGATAGTTCCCGCGTCACTGCTCTAATTTAACGGTAGTCCCTAAGCAAGGCGATCGCCCTTAAAATATTTAGTTCGTGATTAATCTCAGATTTTCCCTCAACAGTTTGTAATATCAGCTCGAAAAGTTCGGCTCAAAGTTTATGGAATGTTCTCACCTCATTAGTGTTGCGCCAATGATGGATCGTACGGATCGTCATTTTCGTTATTTGATGCGCCAAATTACTCGGCGAACTTTACTGCACACTGAGATGGTGACAACAGGTGCGATTATTCACGGCGATCGCCCCAAACTTTTAGACTTTGACCCGGAAGAACATCCCATTTCCTTGCAGCTAGGTGGCGATAATCCAGCAGATTTAGCAACCTGTGCCAAAGTCGGCGAAGAGTGGGGTTACGACGAAATTAATCTCAATGTCGGTTGTCCTAGCCCAAGGGTGCAAAAGGGCAATTTTGGCGCTTGTTTATTGACCCAGCCAGAGTTGGTGGCGGAATGTATTGCGGCGATGCAAGGGGCAGTAAAAATTCCTGTGACAGTGAAACATCGCATTGGCGTGGACGAGCAGGATAGCTACGAGCATCTCCATCGTTTTGTTGAAATCGTGTCTCAAACGGGCTGTGATCGCTTCTCTGTCCATGCTCGCAAAGCTTGGTTACAGGGTTTAAGCCCGAAAGAAAACCGTACAGTTCCCCCATTGCGGTACGAGGATGTTTATCGCTTAAAGCAAGATTTCCCGCAGCTGTGGATCGAAATTAATGGCGGTATTACGGAACTAGAACAAATTAAAACTCACTTGAAAGAAGTTGATGCGGTCATGATTGGGCGTGCGGCCTACGACAATCCGTACATGTTTGCGACTGTAGATCGCGATATTTACGGCGAAGCCGTTGAACCAAAAACTCGCCATGAGATTGTTGAATCAATGCTGCCCTATATCGAGCGTAGCCACGAAAAAGGTGTCAAGCTCCACAGCATCAGCCGTCATATGTTGTCGTTATTTCTCGGAAAGCCCGGCACCAAGGCTTGGAAACGCTACATCACCGAAGAAGGACGGGGCTATGAAGTGAGTAGTGAAGTTATTGAAAAAGCCCTTACCCTTGTTCCCCAATAACTAAAATAACTAACGGAAATTTTGCGGCTGTGAGTAAAGTCCTATTGAAACACGAAGGGGAGATTGTTAGTATCTAAACCGTATTTGCTAAAGCAGGTTGCACTACGAATAGTTGTTGGAGCAAAAAAACTATGAGTAATCAGGATTCGTGGTGGAATCAAGCCAAAGAAGCGGCAGAGAATTTAGGACAAATCGCAGAGGAAACCACAACACAAGCAAGTCAGTTCATTGATGATTCTGCATCGCAAGCGCAAAAAATAGGAGCTGATATTTTGGGACAGTCTGACAAATCACCTAAGCAACAAGAAAGTTTAGACTTTAGCCAAATTGACGATGAAACTCGTTTGGCTTTTTATGGGGCTTTGTTTGCGATCGCCGAGGCAGACGGAGGGATCGACAAAGAAGAGCTTGAGTTTATTTTCAGCATTATCGACTTAGAAAATATGTCGGAGGAAGCGAGACGAAAAGTACAGTCATTTATTATTCAAGCCCCACCTCCTTTTGAATGTTTACGAAAAATGTCGAACGCCGATGAGAGACTCAGGTTCGGTTTAATGCTCAATCTCGTAGATACAGCATGGGCAAATGATGAGTTGGATGAAGCTGAAAAACAATTAATTTCTTTGGCACAGACAGAATTAAAGATTTCGAACGAACAGCTAAAAGCAATTGAAGCTTTCGTTCACAAAATGCGTGAAATTCGTATACGTGGAATTGACGATCAAGTTGCAGCTGATGCTATTAAACAAGCCACTGCCAGCCTATCTGCGGTGGGTGTTCCCCTCGCTGCCGTATGGTTTTCTGGTTCTGTTCTTGGTTTCAGTGCTGCTGGGATTACATCAGGCTTAGCCGCATTGGGAGCAATGGTTGGAGTAGGGGGCATGATTCCCGGAATCGGTGTAGCAATTATTGGAGGAGCAGCTTTATTTGTCGGTATTAATAGCTTGTTAGATACGGGTGGGAAGCGCAGAAAACGACAATTTCAGCAAGAGAAAGAACGCAAAGCACAGTTGGTGATCCAAAACATGCACAATGCGATGAGTGAATTAGTTGGCAAAATTTCAGAACTCACTGAAAAAGCAACTGCCCTAGAAATAAGTGCCGCCGAAGCAGAAGCCAATAGAAAAGCTATTGAAACTCTGACCCATAAACTTAAGCTGATGCGTCAGTCCGTAAATAAGCGAAAACAGGCTATGGGCTAAGTGGAATAGTGCTTTCAGAGCAGTTTATTAGTGAATTAGGCATTGTCTTACAAGCTCATAATCATTTGTTGGAAGAGTTGCAGAAAACTTTGTCTGATGTTGAATTGAGTCTAAATCAGTCTGCTCAGAAACTTTCCAAAACTAGGGAAAATACATCGAAGCTTCAAGAATTAGAGGCTCTTATGGCAGAGCTTGAAGCAGAGGAAGAATGGCTTGAAGAAGAAGATTTTGAGGACTTTGATCCGGATGAATTCTTGCAAATTTACCAAAATCAACAACAAACTGTTTTTCGGAAGTTAACAAAGATTGGGTTCAGAGATTGGGGTGGTTTTGTTCGGCGATGTGCAACTTATGAACTCTCAAAAGGTTTTAATCCCTTAGCTCCATATGAATCTTTATTGACGGAAAAAGATTTGAGGTTGCTTGAATCCGAGTCCTATGAAGCTCAGTACAAGTGGGATAAAACAGATTACATTTTTGTGGGAGTGGCCGGAATATTAGCGACCCTGGCTGATTTTTTTCTAGTTGGTATTCCTAAAGGTTTTGTTTCTGGACGATACGCAGGCCAGCAGGCAAGTCCAATTACTACTTGGCTCAAGAAATATGACATAAAAAATTCCAATGACTGGTTCGCAAACTGGGCAAAATCTTTGGAGAAGAGCTGTAAAGTGCCCTATGACCGAATGAATTTTATTAATGCTGAAGGAGAAGTTAAAAAAATTAGTGGAATGGCCGGAAATGTCCACCGTTTACAGTCTCTAGGGCATGATCCAATTTTGGGTTTTGTCTTTGGTGTATTGGATATTATGCGGGGCACAATTACAGGATTTTCCTATGATAAACATCTAAAAAAACATGAATTTACTCATGGAGCTGTTTGGTCAAACCGAGAGCCAGTCAATTTAATTGAGGCTCTTCTACTTCACATGGGTCATCTCATTTCTGATGGAGCAACTCCAATGGGTCTACCAGCGCCATTTATGGGTTTGATCCAGGGTATTAATATCGGTGGTTTCGGTGAAAAAGAAAAAAGTGTCGGTGAAATTGCCCGTTGGATGTATTTAAATGGCTACGACTTCAGGCATTTCCTCGTTTCGGGACTGACGCCTGCAGTGATTGAAATTATTCTACGTGCCTACATAATGCTGAGACATTACTCAGAGCATGGAGAAATTGGTTGGGACGAGGTGACTGTATTTAATCACCCTAAATACCGATCAATGCTTTTGATGGCTCATAGCATTGCGACCATGGGAAATGTCGGCAAGATAACTTTGATGCACGGCAATCCTTTGGCCATTAATTATGCTGAATGGATGGCTCTATTCGGTTATCTGATTCCTCATGTCAAATATCTGTGCTTCGATAAACACCGATTGAAAATTGAACATTTAGAAAAAATTAACAAGAGTGGATGGGATGAATTAATGCAAAGTAATGATCGATTGTTAACTAAAATCAATCAAGATCCAGACAAAAGCTTTACCCAAATTGACTTAGGCGTGTCTATTTAAGAGTTTTGTGAAATTGTATGATTCCAAAAATCATTGTGCTTGATGATGATCCGACAGGTTCTCAGACGGTTCACAGTTGTTCTTTATTATTACGCTGGGATATTGGGACTTTACGGGAAGCGTTACGAGAGCCAGCACCTATCTTTTTTATTTTGGCGAATACTCGCGCCATGCTGGAGGCTCAGGCGATCGCCACAACTCGTGAAATTTGTACTAATCTCAAAACCGCTTTAGCCGCCGAAAACATCGAAAATTTTATTTTAGTTAGTCGCTCCGATTCGACATTGCGGGGACATTTTCCAGCAGAACCTGAGGCGATCGCCAACGTCTTTGGCGAATTTGATGCTTGTTTCCATGCCCCGGCTTTTTTCGAAGGCGGCAGAATTACAAAAGCTGGAACCCATTACATCGCTGAAGCTGATCAGTTGATACCAGTCCACGAAACAGAGTTTGCCAAGGATTCAGTATTTGGTTTTAGCTATAGTTTTTTGCCCGATTACATTGAAGAAAAAACAGACGGGGCGATCGCCGCAGAAACTGTTGATATTCTCGACGCCCAGCAAAACTACGAACAACTGGACACCTATTTGCAGCATTTAACGAATAATCGGCAAGTCGTACTCAACGCCAAAACACAGAAAGATTTGGACAAGCTTGTGCCCGCTTTATTGAAAGCCGCCGCTGACGGTAAGAAATTCCTTTTCCGTAGTGCTGCAAGTTTACTCACATCCCTTGCCAACCTCGGTAAGCAGCCCGTTGCCGCTGCGAAAATGGCACAATATCGTCGCTCCAAGCATCCGGGATTAATCCTCGTTGGCTCCCATGTGGCAAAAACAACGATGCAATTAGAAGCATTACTAGAGTTGCCTACTGTTCAAGGTATTGAGGTTGATGTTGTACGTTGTCAGCAACCAGAAAATCGCGATGAGTTTTTACTAGAAATACAGCAGGCGATCGCCACAGCCTTTAGCAAAGAACTTACCCCAGTTATTTACACAAACCGTAACTTTCAATCCCAAGCAACCCAAGCAAAACAACTACTATTTGGTGAAGCTATCACCCAATTTTTATTGGAAATTGTGAGACATTTGCCTACAAATCTTGGCTTTATTGTTAGTAAGGGCGGAAATACCTCTAACCGCCTACTCAGTCACGGTTTAGACCTAGCAAAAGTTCAGCTTTTAGGACAAATTTTAGCGGGCTGTTGTCTGGTTCAAACCACCGCAACCCATGATCAATTTCCTGAACTTCCGATTGTTTTGTTTCCAGGGAATGTCGGCGATCGCCATAGCCTAGCGCAGGTATATCAGAGACTACAGACCTATTAACCGAGAAAAGTTTGTAATCTTGAATCTGTGGGAAACTTAGAATATATCTACCAATAGGTCGCATCAACCATTTCTCAACATCTTGAATCTACCCAAACACTAGATCGAGAGAAATCATGTGGCTCACTGCGCTAACTTCTGTCTGCCAGGAACATCGCCCTTCGCCTGATGAATACCCCAGTGCCCCGCAAGGATAAGGATAACGCCACAATTCTTGTTGTAGACGACAACATCACAAACCTCCGGTTGCTGGCGGCAATACTCACCCAGAATGGCTACACAGTCAAAATCGCGACGAGTGCCTTAGCAGGCTTGCGCTATCTCAAGCAGTTTCAAACCGATTTGATTTTGCTAGATATCAAAATGCCCCACATTGATGGCTATCAATTTTGTATTTGGCTCAAATCCCACCAAGCAACCAAAGATATTCCAATTATTTTCC
Source organism: uncultured Synechococcus sp. (assembly GCA_964638765.1). Lineage (GTDB taxonomy): Bacteria > Cyanobacteriota > Cyanobacteriia > Cyanobacteriales > MRBY01 > MRBY01. Next base: position 5,922 of record CAZXBK010000131.1, read on the forward strand.
TGAGCGGCACCCAGCAGAGTATCGCTAAAATTAAAGCCTTTTCCGTGGGAGGGGCAGACTTCATTGCCAAACCCTTCCAAAGCATTGACGTTTTAGCCCGCATCGAACATCAACTCCAGTTAGCCTATCTGCAAAGGCAACTCCGCGATCAGAACAAAATTTTGGCAGCGGAGGTTAAACGTCGCCAAGAGACAGAAGCTTTATTGCTCAGTCAAGCGTCACAACTGAGGAGCGAAGTAAAAAAACGTCAACATATGGAGGAGCTGCTCCGCCTACGCAATATTCGTCTAACGCGTCAGGCCAATATTGATGATCTGACCCAAGTGGCAAATCGACGCCATTTTGATCAATATTTAGCACGGGAAATATCAAGGGCTTGCACGTCTGGTTGTCCTCTATCATTAGTGCTCTGCGATGTTGACTTTTTCAAAAAATACAATGACTACTACGGCCACCAAGGCGGCGACAAATGTCTCAACGTAGTAGCTCAAACCCTAGCAGATGTGGTTAATCTACCCGGTGATTTAGTGGCTCGCTACGGAGGTGAAGAGTTTGCGCTAATTTTGCCAGATACCTATAAAGATGCGGCAATTGAAGTCGTTCGCGCCGTACAAAAGTCGATCGCCGAGCTGAAATTGGAGCATAAAGCCTCAGAAATATCCGACTACATCACCATCAGCTTTGGTGGATGTACCCTATTACCCGGAGAGCGCAGTAGCGGACGGATACTCATCAAAAATGCCGATCAAGCTCTCTATGACGCTAAGCGTAAAGGGCGATCGCGGGTGTGTTGGTACGACGAAGCCGAATCTTGAAATTCAAAGCGCGAATCCTTTATATTCTGTGGGCATTTGCAATCACAATATTCTTTTAACCTTGGGCGCAATTAGCCTTTTGCTAACGATATGACCGACGTTGTTCATCAGTTCCAATCCCTCTTCGATACCCATAAAGCAACGTTAGGTTGGTCACCGTCTCTAGAGATCACGGCTCAACTTGGCGACCTCTACAATGGCATTTGCGCCGGGAATCAGCGCCTCAACCTAACCCGCATTACCGGAGTTGAAGAATTTTGGGAAAAACATCTTTGGGATTCCTTTGTCGCTCTAAATTGTCCATCGCTAGAATTTCCAGCTGTCGGCAAGCTGATTGATGTCGGTACTGGTGGCGGCTTTCCCGGTCTTCCCTTGGCGATCGCCAATCCGGACTGGCATGTCACCCTACTAGATTCGACCCAAAAGAAAATCGCGTTTCTCGCCGAATTAAGCCAAGACCTCAACCTATCAACCCAGACCATTGCTGCCCGTGCTGAAACTGTCGGTCAAGATCTAGAGCACCGGGAACAATATGATTTTGTAACGATTCGGGCTGTTGCCAAAGCCGCCGTCTGCCTCGAATATGCTTTGCCTTTACTAAAAATAGGTGGGATCGCAATTTTTTATCGCGGCCAGTGGACACCAAAAGAAACGAGCCGACTCCTCCCGGCGATCGCCCAATGTGGTGGCGAACTCGTGGATTTGCTTACCTGTGAAACCCCTATCACCCACAGCCAACGCACCTGCCTTTACATTCAGAAAAAAAAGCCTAGCGATCCACGTTTTCCAAGGGCGATCGGCATCCCAAAACAATCCCCCCTAGCCTCCGTCTAAGTCCCCCGAAACCCATACCAAAACACCATTCCCAATCCGCTTTACAGAATCCCAAGAGATGGTAATCTGAGTATGGCAAAAATTTACATTAGGTTACGACTTCGGTCTCCGAAACCCAGTTTCGGCTTAATAAATAACCAAATAAATAAAAAGAATGGTAGCTACTCAAGAAAAAACATTGGGTAAAATCACCCAAGTAATCGGTCCTGTAATTGACGCAGAATTCCCCAGCGGCAAACTTCCCCGTATTTACAACGCCCTCAAAATTCAAGGCAAAAACCCTGCCGGTCAAGACATCAATGTTACTTGTGAAGTACAGCAGCTTCTCGGTGACAACCAAGTCCGTGCAGTCGCGATGAGCGGTACTGACGGCTTGGTTCGTGGCATGGAAGTCCTAGATACAGGCGCTGCTATTAGTGTTCCTGTCGGGAAGAAAACCCTCGGTCGTATCTTTAACGTCCTTGGCGAACCCGTAGACGAGCAAGGCGAAGTTGGTGCAGAAGAGACTTCTCCCATCCACCGTGCTGCACCTAAGCTCACAGAACTTGAGACAGCTCCTTCCGTTTTCGAAACTGGTATCAAAGTCGTAGACCTCCTCACTCCCTACCGTCGTGGTGGAAAGATTGGTCTCTTCGGCGGTGCAGGTGTAGGTAAGACTGTCATCATGATGGAACTTATCAACAACATCGCAACCCAGCATGGTGGTGTATCCGTATTTGCTGGTGTAGGTGAGCGTACCCGCGAAGGTAATGACCTCTACAACGAGATGATGGAATCTGGTGTAATCAACGAGGAAAACCTCAATGAATCCAAGATTGCCCTTGTGTACGGCCAAATGAACGAGCCCCCCGGAGCACGGATGCGTGTTGGTCTTTCTGGTTTGACCATGGCGGAATACTTCCGTGATGTAAACAAGCAAGACGTACTGCTATTCGTTGACAACATCTTCCGTTTCGTACAAGCGGGTTCTGAGGTATCTGCACTCCTCGGTCGTATGCCTTCTGCGGTAGGTTACCAGCCTACTCTCGGTACTGACGTCGGTGACCTCCAAGAGCGTATTACTTCTACAAAAGAAGGTTCCATCACTTCCATCCAAGCGGTATATGTACCTGCGGATGACTTGACTGACCCCGCTCCTGCAACTACATTTGCACACCTCGACGGCACTACAGTACTTTCCCGTGCATTGGCTTCCAAAGGTATTTACCCTGCAGTAGATCCCCTCGGTTCCACTAGTACAATGCTCCAGCCCGACATCGTTGGCGACGACCACTACGACACTGCTCGTGCGGTACAGTCTACCCTCCAGCGTTACAAGGAGCTTCAGGACATCATCGCGATTCTTGGTCTTGATGAATTGTCTGAAGAAGACCGTCTCACTGTAGACCGCGCTCGTAAGATTGAGCGTTTCTTGTCTCAGCCTTTCTTCGTTGCGGAAGTCTTTACTGGTTCTCCCGGTAAGTACGTAACTCTCGAAGAAACTATCGACGGCTTTAAGCGCATCTTGTCTGGTGAGCTTGATGATCTTCCTGAGCAAGCGTTCTACCTTGTTGGTAACCTTGATGAGGCGATCGCCAAAGGTAAGAAGCTCCAAGAGCAAGGCTAATCGCTAATTTATTAGTTTTAGGGTCAGTGCTTTTGTGCAAAACAAGGTGCTGACCTTTTCTAAATTAATCATTTTATTTGTGAATTAAATTTAAACTCATGGCTTTAAAAGTAAGAGTGATCACGCCAGACCAAACGGTTTTGGATGACAGTGTAGAGGAAGTTATTCTGCCGAGTAGTTCTGGTCAAGTGGGTATTTTGGCTGGGCATGCCCCCCTTCTTACCGCACTAGAAACTGGTGTTTTGCGTGTACGCACTAACGACTGGGAAAACATTGCCATTACGGATGGCTTCGCAGAAGTTGAAGACAACGAAGTGAAAGTTCTTGTGAATGCGGCAACTAAGGCTGCGGACATCGACCTTGAAGACGCTCGTTCTGCGTTCGAATCAGCAAAGTCTACCCTAGAAAGCGTTGCGAGTGGTGATACTAAAGCTTCCTTTGATGCTCGCCAAACATTTAAGCGTGCAAGAGCACGTTTCATGGCTGCAGGTGGCATGGCTTAAGAAGTCTAATTTCGCCGAAATAACATTGCGTTATTTTCGCAAAAAAATTCAAACACTAAAAAAGGCAACCTAACTAATAGTTGGGCTGCCTTTTAACTTTAATTTACAAGTACTTTTTCTATTATGAAAAAGCAATATTTACGTTTAAAGAAGAATAAATATAATCGATTTCAATACTAAATATATTTGTGTAGAACCAAGCAGAAAAGCTATTAGCAATAGCTCCGTACTCTGCTGGACACAATAGTTTGAGTCAATTTAGTTACTACCGCTAAAAGCCACTTCAGGAAACTTCGCCTGAGCTTCAGCCATACTTGTCTTCTTGCCGTTTTCTTGCCAGTAGTTAATTACTTCTGTTGCTTGGTTGAGCACGTCAATGCGCTCTGCTTCAGAAATCCAATGCTTCGCTTCCATCTCATCTTTAAGCTGTTGCCAAGCATCGTTACGGGGCCAGAAAAAATATGCAGTCAAAGGACTTGTGCCTTTACCGACAACCTGATCAACGGCGATCGCCACATCTTTATCTAACCAAAGAACTTTTAAAAGAAATCTTTCTGCCAATGAAGCCTCCGAACCCAAATAGACAATTGGTTTCAAAAATTTACAGTCTACTATCTTACAATGAAGCGGTGGATTTTCAACGGCAAACCTAAAATTCCCATGACGATTGACTCGATCTAAGCGCGTCGTCAAAGGTGGAAATTTGGACGGCGTTTCCTGAAATAGCTCATTTGATCGAGACGGTGATAATATGATGGTTAGAGTAAAGTGACAAGCTTTACAAATCACACCTCGATTTTAAGTTCATTGAAGTGGGTCTAGCCCGCTTTTTTTGTTGTCTATTTTATGGCTCATCCCCTGATTCCCGACATTGTCGCCTGTGCTAAACCAATTGCTGAGAGCTTGGGTTTAGAGGTTGTTGATGTCGTTTTTCAAACCAACAAAAAACCGCCTGTACTGCGAATTGATATTCGTAATCTAAAACAGGATACGGGTTTGGAAGATTGTGAGCAGTTTAGCCGCGCCTTTGATCCCCATTTAGAATCACAAGATTTGATTCCCGGTGCCTATGTGTTGGAGGTGTCTAGTCCCGGCACAACACGCACCCTAAGTCTTGATCGTGAATTTGTTGCTTTTCGCGGTTTTCCCGTCGTTGTTAAAACCTACGCCCCGTACAAAGACAAAAAAGAATGGCGAGGTAATTTACAACAGCGGGATGATGAAATGATTCGGCTCACCCAAAAAGGCAAGGCGATCGCCATTCCTCGGGATCTGGTAGCCAAGGTGCAGCTAGACGATCAAGCTGAGTCATAGCAGAGCTGTCCAGTTTGCTCGACCTACCCAGTATTTCATTTTTTAGTTTCTAGTTTTATTTAGATAAAATTCTATGTCCCTTGTTAATCTCGCTGGTCTAAGTACGCTCGTTGGTGAAATCAGCGAACGCCATAACCTCCCCCAAACCGCTGTGGAAGATGCCCTCAGCGAAGCTTTGTTAAAGGGTTATGAACGTTACCGTCGCTCCCAAAATTTGGATCAAGTAACGCCATTCCCTGAAGAGTATTTTGATAACTTTGAAGTAGAGCTCGATCTAGAAGAAGAAGGCTTTCGGGTTTTATCTACAAAATTAATTGTCGAAGAAGTTGAAAATACAGATCACCAGATTGCCCTCGTCGAAGTGCAAGAAGTAGCTACAGAAGCGCAACTTGGCGACTCCGTTATTTTAGATGTCACCCCAGAACAAAATGATTTTGGTCGGATGGCGGCGATTCAAACAAAGCAGGTGCTTTTACAGAAGCTACGGGATCAACAACGCAAGCTTGTCCAAGAAGAATTCCAAGAATTAGAAGGAGAAGTTCTTCAAGCGCGGGTACTCCGTTTTGAGCGGCACTCGATCATTATGGCGGTTACCAGTGCGTTCGGTCAGCCAGAGACCGAGTCCGAATTGCCCCGTCGTGAACAACTCCCCAACGATAATTATCGGGCGAACGCCACCTTTAAGGTTTACCTCAAAAAAGTTAAGGAAGGTTCTCACCGTGGTCCTCAACTGGTTGTTTCACGAGCAGCAGCCGATCTCGTTGTTTATCTCTTCGCCAATGAAGTACCGGAAATTGAAGAGGAAATTGTACGCATTGTCGCAGTAGCGCGGGAAGCAAATCCCCCAACACGCTACGTTGGCCCCCGTACAAAAATTGCTGTGGATACTGTTGAGCGCGATGTAGATCCCGTCGGTGCTTGTATTGGTGCACGAGGTTCTCGTATTCAAGCGGTTGTCAATGAGTTGCGTGGTGAGAAAATCGATGTAATTCGCTGGTCACCGGATCCTGCTACTTACATCGCCAATGCCCTAAGCCCAGCTAGAGTTGACGGCGTAATTTTAGTAGACGCGGAAGAGCGGCAGGCGATTGTCCTTGTGCCGGAAAATCAGTTAAGTCTGGCGATCGGTAAGGAAGGGCAAAATGTTCGTCTTGCAGCTCGTCTCACTGGTTGGAAAATCGATATTAAGGACAGCCAAAAGTATGAAGAGGAGCAGGCAGCTTTAGCAGAAGCCGCCGCCGCTGCACCACCAGACCAAACAGAAGAATCTGAGGTGGATATTGACCTAGAGACGGAGAGTGAAGTTGTAACGACTGAACCTCAGGAAATTGAATCAAGCTCTGAAGAAGAATAAGATTGCTATTGGTTGTGCAAGTTGGCGATCG
>CAZXBK010000132.1:0-11983 GCA_964638765.1 uncultured Synechococcus sp.
CACTAGCGAGCCAATGGAATTCCCCATAATCAGGGTAGGTTCTGCCACAACCGTTTCGAGAAAATAACTAAGCTGCCCAACCCATAACGGCACACCAAAATTCAAATGCGCTTTTTCAGAGCCGCCAAACCCCAACAAATCAATGCTATAAACCGGGCGATCAACCGCGACCGGCGGTATTAGGCCTCGCCAATGCTCAATCGATGCCCCAAATCCATGGATTAAAACAAGGGGAGTTTTTGTACTTTGAGAATTATGGTGGGGCGATCGCCAAAAACTGTAGCGACATTGCAGCCCCTGCCACAGAAAACTACGCTGATGCCCGATGCGTTCTTGCCAAAAAACAGAGGTCGATTTTGTCTTTCCAGTAGGCTGTGGCCGTTGAACTTCATTAATCTTCACCAACTATCAAACTCCGCCAAAAACTTTAATAGGTAGAAATATTTCGAGTTTAGATCCATCGAGCGACATAAATTTCTACATTCAATAACGAAAAGACGATGAATAGGTAAAATAGTATCGAGTTCTCAATTTTTTATTGATTTATTTAATATCCACCTTAAAACTTTATCAACCATTCAATCCATAGCCTGTGAAAGATAGAAGACGCGTAAAACGCGACCTCCCGAAAATTAACGAAAGAATTCGTTTTCCCAAAATTCGTGTTATTGGTACCGAAGGCGATCAGCTCGGCATTATGACTCCAGCCGAAGCGCTAGAAGTAGCAGAAGAGGCGGAACTCGATCTCGTGTTAGTGAGTGAAGGTGCAAAACCCCCTGTTTGCCGCATTATGGACTACGGCAAGTACAAATTCGAACAGGAGAAGCGTGCTCGCGAAGCAAAGAAAAAGCAGCATAATGCTGACTTGAAAGAAGTCAAAATGCGCTACAAAATTGAAGAGCATGACTATCAAGTACGCGTTAACAATGCCCTACGTTTTCTCAAGTCCGGCGATAAGGTAAAAGCAACGATTACATTTCGTGGTCGAGAGATTCAACACTCTAATTTGGCTTACAAGCTTTTAGATCGCATGGCAAAGGATTTAGAAGAAGTCGGTGAAATCCAACAGCGCCCTAAACGCGAAGGCCGCAACATGATGATGATTATGGCACCGAAGAAATCAAACTAATTTTTTAGTGGATTTTCCATTATGAAATATCGCTAGATGACTATCAATAAAATGAGAGTCATCTTTTTTTGTTTGAGGTTAATTCTCTAGGACTCAAGTGCCTATTTGGGTTAGAGAATTAGCCTTTGACATTAAAGGAGTCCTTCCATTTAGTGCTTCTAGGCTGAGTTATTTCTGAAACTATCGAAATAACTCTTCTACTTAAGGTCTTTAGCCTTGCCGTCTTGTATCAGTAACAAATATCTATGGGATTTCGTTCTCAGACCTTCCCGAGTAATTTTGTGTAATATCTTAGCGTGATCAACACATCCCTTCAGTAAAATTGAGCTAAGCTTATTTCGTTGCCTAAAGTCCTACTCTGCAAGGACAATGTTCCAATGATCACTTGCCCAAAGTGCAGCCAGCAAAACCCCCCAGAGAATCGTTTCTGCCAATATTGCGGGACTTCACTGCTGGTTCCCTGTCCTCACTGCGAAAGTCAGGTAAAGCCTCACGATACTGAATGTGATAACTGCGGTGGTCAGCTAGTACCAACATTAATTGGCGTGGTACTCGAAGGTGATCCAGAAGTATTTGAAACGGCATCCCATCTCGATATGCAAGGTCGCTATGCGATCGCCTCGAGTTCTGAGGCTGAACGGGAGCTTCTCCAAGGTATTCCTATTATGGATGGGCAACCGGAAGCATTTTCCTATCTAGAGCAAGTTTTAGACCAAGAAGCCGAAAATCTACAGACCCTCGTCGCAACGGATAAAGATGGTCTATCTAATCCGCAGCTCTGGCTACAAATGGGGATCCCGGCGATCGCCCGCCATTATCTCAGTCTCCAAGAAGCATCCTGTGGTTTTCCTGTATTACGAGATGCTTGGATGAGCGCAGAGCACCACATCCTACTCCTCGAACTACGCTATGACACTATCTGGCTAGCGGACTATTTAGAGCAATCATTGCCCGCGTATGAGCAGCTTTTACAATGGACTTACCAGATGGTGAGTATGTGGCGAGAACTAGAGCCTTTGCGCTGTTGCCAGTCTTTACTGGATACGCACAATTTGCTGATTGATGAAGAGCAAAATTTAGTTCTTGAACGGCTTATCGAAGATGACCCCTTAGACTTTCCAACTCTTAAGACATTAACGGATCTCTGGGAAGAACTCTTTCACACTTCCGAAGCAGCAGAGTTTGCCGATCTACAAGCAGTTGTCGAACAAAGCATCGCTACAAATTTGACGAAGCCGAAGGACTTGATGGGGGCTATTAAGTCTCTAGTAACCGGTGAAAATGCGAGTGGTGCGACAACCGTTATTCAATCTCCAGCAGATCTGCTTTTAGACGAAGACGACGATTGGGCAAATCGAGAAGAATTTCAGGAAGAGCCTGAAGCAGAAGCTGAGGCGGGAGATATTACCGAGGCGGCTGAGGATGAAGAGGCTTCGATCACGACTGTAGTCAATCTTGACCAAATGGATTACAGCAATGATGGGGATGAACAACCCACTGTTGTGTTACCCATGCATCTCCTCAATCTTGAGGATGCGGGTCTTAGTGATATTGGCAACCAGCGAGACCATAATGAGGATTATTTTGGCATTCAAACTCAACTGGAAAAACAGGAAAATCTTTTAGGTAAGCAGGTAAAAGCTAGGGGTCTTTATATTGTTTGCGATGGTATGGGCGGCCACGCTGCTGGTGAAGTGGCAAGTGCACTGTCTGTAGAAAGTTTGCAAAATTATTTTCAAAAGCACTGGCAAGATAAATTGCCGGATGAAGAGACGATTAAACAGGCAATTTGGCAAACAAATCAGAAAGTTTACGATATTAATCTCAAAAATTCTCGTTCTGGCAGTGGACGGATGGGCACAACCCTTGTGATGGTACTCGTTCAGGATAATAAGGCGGCGATCGCCCATGTGGGAGACAGTCGTATTTATCGAATCAGCCGTAAATGGGATTTAGAGCAACTCACTGTCGATCACGAAGTGGGACAGCGGGAAATCCAAAAAGGTGTTGAACCAGACATTGCCTATGGTCGCGCTGATGCCTATCAACTGACCCAGGCGATCGGGCCACGGGATAATGCCTTTGTCCAACCAGATGTCACATTCATTGATATCAACGAAGATAGTTTGTTTTTATTGTGTTCCGACGGCCTGTCGGATAATGCATTACTAGAACAATCGTGGGAAAAACATCTCTTGCCATTACTAAGTTCGCGGGCCAACCTTGACCAAGGCGTTAAAGAATTAATTGAATTAGCCAACGAACATAATGGTCACGACAATATTACGGCTGTACTTGTGCGCGTGAAGGTACGACCCAATCTCTCGGCTCCTCCGATAGCCTAGTGACAGCCCTGTGATCAGTGTTGTGATTCCAGTATTGAATGAGGCTGCTGGTATCCGTTCTTGCTTAGAGCGGCTCATGCCACTAGCAAATTGTCTTGAAATTATTGTGGCTGATGGCGGCAGTGAAGACGGCACACAAAATATCGTTCAGGAATATCCGGTTAAATTGGTTGCCTCGCCCCTAGGACGGGGACAACAGATGAATCACGGCGCGGCGATCGCCACCGGAGATACGCTTTTATTTCTCCACAGCGATACCTGCTTGCCTAAAAACTTTATTGAGACCATTGAAACAACCCTCGCTAAGCCCAACGTTATTGCCGGGGCGTTTCAGTTGGAAATTGACGATCCACAGCCAAGTCTGCGTTGGATTGAGCGGACAGTACAGTGGCGATCGCAACTTTTTTCTTTGCCCTATGGTGACCAAGGTATTTTTCTGAAAACCCAGGTTTTTCGCGCATTAGGTGGCTATGGCGAACTACCGATTATGGAAGATTATGAATTTGTACGTCGTCTCAAAAAACAAGGTCAAATAGCGATCGCCTCAACCGCAGTAAAAACATCTCCCCGCCGTTGGCAAAAGCTTGGTGTCTGGCGTACGACTTTCCTCAATCAAAGCATGATTCTCGGCTACCATCTCGGCGTTCATCCCGACAAATTACGCCAGTGGTATCGCCGACAAGCTTCCTAGAGATGACCTGAAAAATTCTCATAAAAAGAACGATCGCCCACTGACTAAAAAATATCAGGACGGCGATCGTCAAACTTTCTCTCATTTTTACTAATAGAATTCTCAGAATTCCTTAGGGCGATGATTCAATCATCAAACGATTTCATGACAAAGCAGCAGTTCCTTAAAAAGGTCGCATCGTCTTTGTCGACTCTATCGGTTTATCTTTACTACGGCTGGCTGCACGTCGCTGCCATAGGCCGAGTCCGAAATAAACAACACAAAGATAAATCGCTGATAACACCAACACAACTAGCGGAATGTCAAAAAGTACCATTGTTGTAAGCCCCCCAAGCTTTCAATAATTGACATTGCTAGGATCGATCGCTCTTATTAAATTTGTAAGCAGCTGAGCATTATCACCTAAAACCTTTCGCCATTGTGCAAACAACTTACCTGTGATCTAGAGAAATCTAGATACGCTAAAGCAGGCTATCTGCGATGCAAATATCCTAAATCGGCAGCGCCCCTAACAGTTGCTAAAAGACCATTACCGAATTATTGATAACTTAGATATATAACGTTGCGAAAAGAGCGGTCACTATAGTTTCCCCACACCAAAATAAAGAGACACTATATTTCAGGTAACTTCGCCCAAGCCTAACAATTTCGCCATCTCATGAACAAAAAATGTAGTAAAAACTACCGTTCATTTGATTTTTCGAATTGTAATAAAATACTTAAGACCCTATGTAATAAGGATAACACGCAAATCTATATATTTCGGGACTTTTGCTATCTTTTTCTTAAGTAATTTTGAAAGCTTTTACCCCAGAAACCATAACGACAAAACAATGAAAACAAGCTGTTTTCTGCTGAAAAGAGTCTGTTGCAATACAATATAACTATGTAAATTTTCGTTAACAAGTTTCCCGCGGCTTAAATAATGATTTCAGCGACTACTCTTTTCACCCCCGTCGAAGCCGACCTCAAACAGCTCAGTGAGAATCTGACGAATTTGATTGGTGCACGTCATCCTATTCTTGGAGTAGCGGCAGAACATTTATTTGCAGCGGGTGGCAAACGAGTACGACCCGCCATTGTCTTACTGGTTTCTCGTGCAACGTTAGGCGATCGCCCCCTGACCCAGCGACACCGACGTTTAGCTGAAATCACAGAGATGATTCACACAGCGAGCTTGGTTCACGACGATGTTGTTGATGATGCTTCGTTGCGGCGGAATGTCCCAACGGTGAATAGTCTTTTTGATAATCGTATTGCTGTCCTCGCGGGAGACTTTTTGTTTGCGCAGTCTTCTTGGTATCTCGCGAATCTTGATAACCTTGCCGTTGTGAAATTGTTATCAGAAGTTATTAAAGATTTTGCCGAGGGAGAAATCCAGCAAGGCTTAAATCGTTTTGATACAAGTCTTACCCTCGAAACTTACCTTGAAAAGTCCTATTACAAAACAGCTTCTCTAATTGCCAACAGCGCGAAAGCTGCCACAGTTCTTAGCGAAACCGACTCAACTGTCAGCGATCGTCTGTACGATTACGGTCGCAATTTAGGATTAGCCTTTCAGATTGTTGATGACATTCTCGATTTCACTGCATCGACTGAAGTCCTAGGTAAGCCCGCAGGCTCTGACCTGATTGGCGGTCACGTGACAGCGCCAGCTTTGTACGCCATGGAAGAGCACCCTGTTTTAACTCAACTGATTGATCGTGAGTTTGCCGAGGAAGGGGATGCGGAAAAAGCTCTTGAACTTGTCCGCAATAGTGAAGGTGTACGCCGCTCTAAAGAACTAGCCGCCCAGCATGGTCGTTTAGCTCTAGAAAGTTTGGCTTGTTTAGCACCGTCACCATCGAAGGATGCTCTGACAGATTTGATTGATTATGTGTTGAGTCGCATGTATTAAAATGGCTCGCCAACGTAAAAAAGCAGATTTACCGACAAAAACCTGTGCTGTGTGCGGTTTGCCTTTCACATGGCGAAAAAAGTGGGAAAAGTGTTGGGATGATGTCAAATATTGCTCTGAACGCTGTCGCCGCCGTCGTAATTCTGCGTCCCAATCGTAAATTGAATAAATAAAAATTCGAGTCCTGTTCTCAAAAGCTGTGATCTAGATAATATCTGTCACGTAAACCTTAGGAGATAATGGCACTGTGATTTTTTTGAGCGCAGGGTTAGCGACACATAATGTTGCAGTTTAATATTCAGAGCGATAGCGATCTTCCCGCTTCGCGACAACTTCTAGACCAAATTCAGTTTGCGATCGCCTCCCGTCAGTTTCCGGCAGGGCAACGGCTGCCCAGTTTAAGGCAGTTGGAAATGGTGACAGGTTTACACCGCAACACGATTAGTAAGGTTTATCACCAGCTAGAAGAAATGGGCTTAGTGGAATCCATTGCGGGTTCTGGGATTTACATTAAAGAAAATCGCTCGACAGAGATTGATACCGGAAAATCACCGTTACTTGCCAAATACCCTGACGCTTCACATCTGATTGGTAACACCATTGATCAACTACTAGATCAAGGCTGTACGCTGTCCCAAGCGCGGGAACTGTTTATGGCGGAAATTGACTGGCGCTTACGCTGCGGTGCGCAGGTAGTCGTTACTGTACCGATGCAAGATATTGGTGCGGGAGAGCTGATGGCGCAAGAACTAGAGCAGGCGATCGCCTTACCAGTGCAACTTGTTCCCCTAGAAGAATTAGACGCAACCCTCGCCCAAACCCATTCCGGCACAGTTTTAACGACCCATTATTTTGCGAAAGAGGCAGAGGAAATTGCTACGCCGAAAGGGATTCGCGTCATTCCGGTTGATCTGTACGATTACGCTGAAGAATTGAAATTAATTAGAGAGCTACCGCAAGAACATAGCCTCGGCATTGTGAGTTTAAGCCCGGGAATTTTGCGGGTCGCTGAAATTATTATTTTTAGTTTACGGGCTAATGATGTGTATGTCTTTACCGCTCAGGCAGGCGATCGCCGCCGACTCAATGCTTTAGTGCGCTCAAGCCAAACGATTATTTGCGATCCGGCGAGTACTCCCCTTTTGGAACAAGCTATTCAAGCCGCTCGAGAAGACCTCATTCGTAAACCAACAGTGCTGCCCTGCAAAAACTACATTAGTGAACAATCGATGGAATTGCTCCGGCGCGAGTTGGATATTGTTGCTTAAGCCGTGATAAAAAAATTAGTCAAAAAAAATCCCTAGTATTTTTAAGTACTGGGGATTTATTCGCTATTAAGTTTTAAAATTTTGCGAGTCTCTAAACTCCTATCAGTAATGTCGGAATTTACTGGAAAACTACGCGTTCATGATCATTTAGAAGGCTTGTAGTAAACTTCTGTACCTGTGTCTGAAACGTAGTGGCAGGCTTTTTGAGATTTAAAGAAGCTCTTCCAAATCGGTTCATGGCTAACGCGGTAGTAGTCACCGAGGAGAGGTTTCACCGCTTCCGTCGCATCCTTTAGATGGTAGTGAGGAATGGTGTGGAAAATGTGGTGAACAACGTGGGTACCAATATTGTGGTGAATATTGTCAAAGATGCCGTAGCTTCTGTCGATCGTAGATAGCGCGCCTTTGAGGTAATACCAGTTATCGCCACGGTACCAAGGAATATCATCTTCGGTGTGGTGGAGATAAGTCACGAGGTCAAGCCACATGACAAAGATTGCGTAGGGTACAAAGTAAAACTTGAAGAAGGCGATCGCCCCAAATTGGAACGTAAACCAACCCAAGAATGCAACCATTGCCAAGATAGAAGCAGTACTGACAAGAATGTCATTCTTTTCGCTGGGCTTAAACAACGGGCTGCTGGGCGAAAAGTGAGAACCTGGAGCACGGTTAGGAGAGCGCTTAAACAAGTACACAGGATATGCAATCAAAGGTGCATAGAAGCGAATCAGCTTCTCAGGGAAACTCATTTCGTCGTACTTCGACTCATTGACCGGATACCAACTTTCATCTGTGTCGATATTGCCTGTGTTGGAGTGGTGTGTGCGGTGGGAAATGCGCCAGCCATGGAACGGCACTAAAATCGGCGCGTGGCTCAAGTGACCAATGATGTTGTTGAGTAACTTGGACTTGGAAAAAGAACCATGACCACAATCATGCCCAACTACAAATAATGCCCAGAACATCGTGCCCTGAGCAAACCAAAAAATAGGATAGAAAAACCAAGAGTCTAAATATGCGGCGATCGCGTAGAGTCCGGCAACAATTCCAATATCGAGGAAAAAATAAGCGAGGGAGCGAAATACCGAAGGTTGAAAACAATATTCTGGAATCGCAGCTTTAACATCCTTAAGCGTGAATGGCAGATCCTGTCTAGCAGAATCTCTGCTTCCTTCTGGACGAACTGATATTTGCATTTAGATAGGTAAAGACGGTTAACAAATTTTAATAATCTTACTCCTTTTTGCTTATGCCGTGCGGCGTATTCGCCGAATTTGTCGATTTATCCCGTGAATTTTGCCATCAAAACCCGAAAAATGAGAGCCCTGCTAGATTACCGACCTCATAGGTAAAATAGAGTCATAGCCATCTCAATACGAAAAAAATAATTTTATGTCCACCACCACCGAACCTACAGATCGCCTGTTCGGGGCACTGCCTTATCTTTTGCCCATCGTTTATGCATTGCCCCTCGGACTTCCTTTTCTGTCGAAATTTCCGATTCTCGGCATTATCTATATTCCCTTGCAGCCGCTACTAGCTATCTACTCTTTTCCCTTTGCTGGACTAATTATTTTCTTCATTCTCTATAGTGCTGTCGTACGCAACACGAATATTAGCCACTTCATTCGTTTCAATACGCTACAGGCAATTTTGATTGATATTGGCCTAGTGCTTTTAGGGATTGTAATTCGTTTGTTCGGTGTTGGTGGTGGCGGTATTCTGATCGAAACCCTTTCTAATGTGGCGTTCCTCGGCACACTGGTTGCTTGTTTTTATGCGATGACCCAGTCTGTTCTCGGCAAATATGCAGAGCTACCGACTATTTCTCAGGCGGCTTATTCTCAGTTGCCTTACTAATAAAATCGGTTAATCACCGACTGCAACATAGTAAAAAACTGAATTTGCTCAAGACCAGCGCCAATATTTGGAGGCTGGTTTTTTAATGCTCAATGATATTGAGAGTGGAGAGATTTATGGCGATCGCCACCAGTTTTTTATATTGAACTAAACTATTTTTTGCCACACTTTTATTTTTTCTATGACTAAACCCGCTACCTTAGAACCCTACCGATTGCTCTTGTTTGGTGTAGCGGCGATCGCCTTCACAACCACAGCTTCAATTGTGGGGGTGAGTCGGAAAATAGGTCGCAATGTCCTCCAACCGCGTCAATTTATTTGTGAAAAACAACTTGAGGCCACCACAGGGGAAGTGTTGTGGACTGTTTTATTTCAGCAAAATAATCGTCAGCCTTGGCTACGGATCGTCACAGGAGTTGAGGGAGATACCACACCGGAACAACGCTGTTACGACGTGATCAATACTCTAGATAGTCATTTTTCTGAAGGCTTGGCAACGCTCAAGTATCGTAAAAATCCAGCGACACCAAACCGTTATGCGGTCTGTGTTCAAACGGCAAAACATGGGCAAAATCAATGTTCTAATCTGCTGATTTTAAAATCGAATATTGAGCCGCAACGTTTTTTTGAGCGGTTTACCATTGACCTCCAGCCTGCTTTAAACGAATCCATTCAAAATCAGTCAGAACAAAACAGTGGGGCGATCGCCTCTTCTACTGAAGAAAGACAATCACCCCAAGGTTTAAAGGAAATAGACCTTAGGCCATTTCTTGAAATTGACGCTCCAATTGAGTGACCTTTGCTGACAACGGGCGATCGCCGAGACAAATCCCTAGGCCCCGCGCAGTGTTTACTAGGGTTCCTTCTGGGTCAACGGTGCGATAGGTTTTAATCGCCTCTGAAATTGGCACACTAGAAACCTGTCCCTGCTCCCAAGTCACCATGCGGTCAAACTTCCCTTCAGCGATAAGATCAACGGCTGCAACACCAAAAGCTGAAGCGAGTAATCGATCCAACGGCGAAGCTGTTCCACCCCGCTGAATGTGACCGAGGACTGTCACGCGGGTTTCAGAACCTGTTTTTTCCGCCACTTCATCTGCTAAATATTGACCAATACCACCGAGACGGCATTCCCCAAATTGCAATTGCTTTTGTAGGGTTTGACCGCTATCGGTACAGACCGCCTCGGAAACCACAACTAACGTGTAATTTTTTCCAGAGTTTTGGCGATCGCAAATAAAGTCGCAAACCTTTTGGAGATCATAATTAATCTCTGGAATGAGAACGACATGGGCGCCACCTGCAATGCCTGCGTTGATGGCAATATGCCCAGCGTCCCGGCCCATCACCTCAACAATCATGACTCGGTCGTGGCTTGCTGCGGTGAAATGAAGACGATCTAAAGTTTCCGTCGCAATATTAACCGCAGACTCAAAACCGATAGACCGCTCTGTCACACTGACATCGTTATCAATGGTTTTCGGAATGCCGACAAAGTTGATATTGCCCTGCTTCGCGAGCTTGTGGAGAATCGCTAAACTACCGTCGCCACCAATGCCGATTAAAGCATCCAACCCAAGACTGTGGTAATTATCAATAATTTCTTGGGAGCGATCACACCTTGTGCCGTCTTCCATCGGAAAGTCAAAGGGATTTCCTTTATTTGTCGTCCCTAGCATGGTGCCACCCATCGTTAACCAGTTATCCACTTGTGACGAGGAGAGGTGCACAACATCAGGGGGATTATTTAGTAAACCGCGTGTTGCTCGGCAAATACCGAGGACTTCCCAACCATAAACATTTTCAGCACAGTGGGTAACTGCTCGAATCGCTGCATTCAACCCAGAGCAATCCCCACCACTTGTGAGAATGCCTATTTTTTTTGATTTGGTCATAGCGTACTTTAATCTCAACTGAGAAATATAAACCGATGTTACGTGGCTTTATTCTCAGGTAAGGAAAAAGATAACCGCTTGCATTTGAGATGTTTTGTTGGATTTTTTGACAGTTATTCACCCTAGCAGCAAGAGAGTCAGAGTTCGCTGATATTTACGGCGATACAAGTTCATTCGCACTGACAAGATCTGCCACCGATTTTTGGGTTAAACAACGCCAATGGCAGGCAAATAAATCGATTTGCTGTGGAGCTAAACTGGCGATCGCCGGGGCTGCGGGAAAGGGCCACAAACGATCAAAAAGAATTTCTTTATCAGACGAATACCCAAACTGCATGAGGTAAACGCTGGGAGGAGCCGAGATTGACTCTAAAAGCTGGAAGCCCAACTGAGATAACTGTTCCTGTTGCTCTTTTCCTAGGGATGTCGGCTGATGGTAAGAATTTGGCATTACCCCTTCGCCGATCACCTCACAACATCGAGAACCTTTGGGGTTATAAACAATAGGTAGCCAATGATCCCCTAAAAAACTATGGCCACCGACTTTATGGGAAGTATTTTCTAAAACCCACTTGCGACGGGCTTCAATATCACGGCAAGCCTGAAATAATTGATGCAGCTCAAACGGCAAGCGTTCCGGTAAATCAATCGTTAGTGGACAGACTAGGACGCCATCGGCCTGAGGGAAGTTGTGGTAGCGCACCATGGCGGGTGTAACAATATCGACTTCTAACTCAGGAAAGTCTGCAAGGATAGCTTTTTCTAAAGCTCGAATCATACGCTCCGTTACGGGAGAAGCGGAGATTAATTTACCAGAATGCTTCAGGTCGGCATTGACGAGAATAACAACCTTAGACAGTGCCGAAGGTCGGGATGGGGCTGCCACCTTTGGGGTTAA
>CAZXBK010000133.1:0-11933 GCA_964638765.1 uncultured Synechococcus sp.
AAACCACCGATGGGTTATAGCGATTACACCAAGTTTAAGGGCGCTTGGAAAGAAGGCGACCTTGACTTGTTTATGAATTATGGTGGGTTGCCTGACGGCAAATTTATGCTGAATTGGCCGATCGCCGGCAATGATTATGGCTTAGATGCTAACCGTTTATTAGACCCTGCGACCCGCAAGAATTTTTATCAGGATGCCCAAGCCCATAGCTTCGCATTTGCGGATCATATTTACCGAGAATCCGATGGCAAGTATGGATTGGCAACAGGAATTTTCCCCCACGATTTAGGTCAAGGTAGTTTTGCTTTGATGCCCTATTTTAGGGAAAGTCGTCGCATCGTTGGCACAGAAACATTTACCGAAGATCAACTTTTACCCGATGGTGATGTTGCTCTCATTCCGATTGATAGCGACTGGCATGTCACGGCGATCGCCATTGGCAATTACCCCAACGATCATCATTATCCCGACTTCAAATTTCCCCTATTTCCTAAATCAATTAATTGGGGAGGAAGAGTAACGGGAACACCTTTTACCTTGCCATTTTCTGTCCTAATTCCAGCAGAAACAGAAGGGTTAATCGCTTGCGAAAAAAATATCGCAGTCTCTCACATGGCTAATGGCTCTACTCGACTTCAACCTTTGGTGATGAATACAGGGCAAGCTGCCGGACAAGCTGCAGCTTTAGCGATTCAAGATAATTGTGCGCCTCGGGATATTTCAGTGCGAGAATTACAAGAAAAATTACTCACTGATGACCATGCTCCGGCGGCAATTATGCCATTTTATAATTTGCCCTTAGAGCATCCTGAATGGCTGAAATGGCAACGATTTTATCTCGATAATCCTGACCAATATCCTCAAACTGGTGTTTGCCCTTGTAGTGAATTCCAATCACCTTTAACTCCCCAAGCCAAAGAGTATTCTGGCACTATCGAAAAAGTGAGCGATCGCCTTTACTACGTGCAACTCGATGACAATCAAAGTTACTCCCGGTTGATCACCCTTAACCCAGAAATTCATCAGTGGTTAAATGACTTAGATTCTCCTCAAAACATCAACATGTTTGGTCGTCTTAATCGTGCGGCATCATGGTTTGTTCTAGAGCAGATTTCGTAAGAAAACCTTTAAGTAAAACCCCAATCTCCTGTGCATGGGTTTCCACAAAGTCGTGGTCTGATTCCGCCACAACGTGAAACTCGGTTTGGGGTATTTTCTCCGCATAGGTTTCGCTATGCCAACGGGGAATCGTCGTATCATTTTCTGCTGCAATGATAACCGTTTTAAGGGATATGTTGTGAATATATTTTTCAACTGTATCTATGGCGTCTTCAGGATTCATGCGACTTTTTAGCATGGCGGCAGCGGCAGGTTGGGTCATTAAGGCGCGGCGAGCCTGGGCAATTTTTTTATAGCCTGATTTATCACCCCGAAGATGAGCCAATGGTTTGTATAGGGCGATCGCCAAATCTACTAATTTGGTTTTCCATAGAAGAGGCTTGAGGTGATCATAATTCCCAGCAAAACTGTCATCACGAATGCCAGCAGGGGCAACTAAACCTAGGGACTTTAGATTTGCTTGGTGCTGAATTGCATAGGCGGAGGCGACCCACGCACCATAGGAATAACCAACGAGATGAAAATTTTTAATATTGAGAGCTTCGGTAAAGCCTTTTAGAAACTCCACCTGATCATCAATTAAATAATTGATTTTTGGTTTAGCAGAATCACCAAAGCCCAGTAGCTCTAAACTAAAACATTGAAACTCAGATTGAAGATGTTCTGCTAACTGACTGAGTGTTGATGAATTACCGAAAAATCCATGGAGCAAGACTAAAGGTTTTCCTGTTCCTGTAACGGTATAAGCAGCCTGATATTTCCCTGCCTGAATAAACTTTTTCATCTCTAATATTCAATAACTGGTTGCTTTGTTTCTAGCGCCTTTTCAATAATCCCAACAGCTTTACTGACGCCGCCAGAATTTTTAATTTGTGCCTGTAATCTTTGGGCATTTTCGCGATAAGAAGAGTCTGTTAAAACCTGTTGGATTTTAGCTTTAAGATTTTGCGCAGATAGCTTTTTCAGATTAATAAATTCCCCAGCTCCAGACCAAGCGATTCTTGCGGCAATACCAGGCTGATCATTTGTAATCGGAATTGCCACTAAAGGTACACCGTAGGTCAAAGATTCTAGCGTTGTATTCATTCCCGCATGGGTAATAGTCAACGTCGCTTTCTGTAAAAGCTCAATCTGTGGCGCATAGCGAACAATCAATGGATTACCTTCTAGAGCCGGAATATCTTCTGGATTTGAGGCACCACCGAGGGAAATCACCAACTGAGCATCAAGATCTTTACAGGCTGTGGCAATCATTTGAAAGACATTATCTAAACGATTTTGTAGCGTTCCCATGGAGGCATAGATTAGTGGTTGACCGGTTAATTTATCCCAAGGAAAATCGACCTTCTTGCGACTGCTAACGGTGTGATAGGGGCCAGTAAAGTGGAAGTGGGGTGCTAATTCTTGACGCGGAAACTCTAAACCTGCTGGTTCTTGGCACAAGATGGCCAATGGAGAATCAAAGCTTTTAGGGTTTTGTAAATTGTATTTTTGTCGGAATTCCCGTGCTGGTTTTTGTACTGATTTACCGATAAATGAGCCGAGCAAATGCACTGATTGATTTCTCAATTTTGCCCACCATGCATCTTTATACTGCCAAGTACTAAATAAAGGAGGAATCCCTATTTCTTGGTTAAAAGGCAATGCACTACACACTGTCACGTAGGGAATGTCTAGGTAATCGGCGATCGCCGGACCCTCAACGGTTGATTGGTCGACGACAAAACCGTCTAACTCAAGCTTTTCACAAACCTTCACGGCATCTTTTAGGACAATCTCCGTCAACATCTTGAAAAAGTCAACGGTGTATAAAAGCGCCGAAATACCATCTAACTCACCCAGCTCTGCAAACATCTTCTCAGAACTACCTTTCGGAAAATCGTTAAGGCCGACAGCACAAAACTCTAAACCTGCGGCTTCCACTTTATCTTGAGCATCTTCTATACCAATAAAGATAACTTGATGTCCTTTCTGTTTTAACGCTTCACCAATCGGGAGCATTGTATTCAAATGCCCAGTTTCCGCAGGACAATGTAACCCTATTTTCATAGATAGCAAATTCTGTAAGATTTATGAAATATTAATAATTAACTTAAGTCTAACGAAGTATTACTAGAAGGTATAGTTTTTAGCGAAAAACATCTTGAAGTTATGGGCAGTTTGATCTTTGATATTTTAAAAAAGCAAAAACTCGAATCTAATGGAGTTGCATCGCGACAAGATTTTGCTTTAGGAACAGGAGTTCCTTTTAATACCGAAAATATCTTAGAAGATGACAATATCACTCTATATGCTTTTGATTTTTCAAAACAAGAAGCAATTTTTGTTCAAACTCAAAATAATATCGATATTTATGAATACCCTTTTCTCTATCAAGCACAATATCAATTCGCAGAAAAAATTATCATTACACCCTTTGAAAGTATTGCCGCACTTAAATCACTAACAACGGACAATCTCTCTTTAATCTTTTTATATTCAGTTGGTCGATGTGGTTCGACTCTTTTGTGTAAATTACTTCAGTGTTCTCCTAATATTATTTCTATTTCAGAGCCTGATATCCTCGCGCAACTGGTGACTGCGAGGAGTCAAGATAAACAAAATGATCAGGAGATATCTAAGCTGCTAAAAATCTTCTTGCCTTTGCTCTTTAGAAAAAATATTCGTAACTCGACAAAGACAATAGTTTTAATTAAGACGCGTAGTTTTTCGATTGAGATAGCAGATTTATTATCCAAGACATTTCCTTCATCAAAGAGCTTTTTTCTATACAGAAATGCCTATGATGTTGTTCGATCTTCAGTTAAAGCATTTGGGGAAGCTTTAGAGCGGAAAAAAGGTTTTATCTTAGAAAATATTGAAATATATAAAAGAGTCTTTCATTTGCTCCCACAACTAAATCAGCATATTGTGAATTCAAAGAATTTTACGACTACATTTTTTATAATGGCATGGCTGTCAGGGCTTGATTTATATCTTGAACTTTCTAATTCTAAAATAATATTATTTGCTGTCAGGTATGAAGATTTGCTGAATGATACTAAATCAATGATGGGTGAGATGTGTCACCACCTATCCATAAATCCAATCTCTTCTGAAGATATATCAAGCGTGATGCAAGAAGACTCACAATCAAACTCTAACTTGTCACAGTCCAAGCTAAGGAATAAAGTAGTCCCCAATATCACCGCCGATGATGAAATCAAAAAAACTATTGACGACATTATTGAGGCATATGATCCTGACTTGACGGCGGATCCGCTTTTGCCCCGAACGTTATCGACGCATGCCTGATCGACTCACATCGACAGCGTTTTCTCTGTTTTAAGCTTCGATTGGTAGCTCTAGGGTAAAGGTTGTGCCGCTTCCCAAGACGGAATCACAAGTAATCTTACCTTGATGTTTTTCGGTGATGATCTGGTGGGCGATCGCCATACCGAGACCTGTGCCTTTACCGACTTCTTTTGTGGTGAACCCCTGCTCAAAAATACGCTTTTGGATTTCAGGGGTCATCCCACCGGCATTGTCTTGAAGAGTAATTGTGATGTGGTGGGAAGAGAGGGCAGTCGTAATAGAGATCTGATTTGGGTTCGCTTCTATTTCTTGGAAAGATTTGCCTTGATTAATCTCATCAAAGGCGTCAATCGAGTTTGCCAAAAGATTCATGAAAACTTGGTTTAGCTGTCCAGGAAAACAATAGATTTTAGGTAGCTCGCCATAGATTTTTGTAATCTGGATTTCAGGTCGTAGCTCGTTACTCCTAGTGCGATGCTTCAGGATTAGAAGGGTACTATCAAGGCCGTTGTGAATATTGAAAGCTGTTTTTTCGTCTCGGTCTTTCCTCGAAAATGTTGTGAGGCTTTTACTAATATTTTTAATACGGTCAATGCCTAGATTCATCGAGTCTAAAAGCTTTGGCAAATCTTCTCGAATAAAGTCTAGCTCTAACTCTTCTAATTCTTCCTCGATTTCTGAGTCGCCTTGGGGACAACGTTCCAGCAAAAAATCAATTAGTTCAAATAGATCTTGGACATAGTTTTGGGCATGGGAAATATTCCCTTTTACAAAACCAGTTGGATTATTAATTTCATGGGCGACTCCAGCGACAAGGTTACCGAGGGCAGACATTTTTTCGCCCTGCACGAGCTGCAATTGAGCTTTCTGGAGATCTTGTAGAGCTTGTTCGAGTTCTTCGGTTTTTTGGACTATCGCAGCTTGACTTCGTTGGCGATCGCTCATGTCACGCACCATCGAAAAAATGCCAATACTTTTATTGTCGTTATCTCTGAGGGGTGTATTCAGCCACTCACAGGTAATTACGGTTCCGTCTTTGCGGATATTTTGATTAAGGCTGTAATAGCCTCCCTGCTGCTGGATCAAATCCGACATCACCTGGGCGACGAGGGGACGGTCTGTTTCTGGCACAATTTGTTCGGCATGGTGACCCAGCATTTCTGCCGCGCCATAACCAAAAATTTCTTCTGCGGCAGGATTCCAACCAATGACTTTAAAATCAATGCCCCACTCAATGATGCCAATGGGGTTTTGTTGGATTAGAAATGTTAGTCGTTCTTGGATTTTGCTCGGTGATAACTGACTAGGGTGTTGTGAGCATTGTTGGTTAAGGACGGACAATTGTTGCTGTAATGCGTGGTTTTGCTTCTTGGAGGCTTCATATCGTCGAGCGTTTTCTAGGGCGATCGCCCCTTGGGTAGCGAGTAGTTCTAGGGTTTCTAGGGTGCTGTGGTCAAAGGGCTGTTTATTGATTTGACGTTCTACATAAACCCAACCGTTAATGTCGTTATTTTTGAGGCGTAGGGGTGGGCAAAGAGCGCTGCTTAGTTGGTGCTCGGCAAGGGTAAATTCACTGCTATCGCATAAAATCTGAGCTGTCTGTCCTTGGCAAGTTCGGTCAATAAAATCAATGGGGAAATTTTCAGCCTCCGACAAGTCTATGTCACAGAGGTTTGTTTCTTTAGTTGTGGCGATCGCCCTCACCTTTAATGAGGGTTCTTGTTCCTTTAAAGACGTTGCGAGCAAAATGACACTGCGATCGCCGTTGGTACAAGCCAGAAACTTTTCCGCTAATGTCTCAAGACATTGGTTAAGCTCTAAACAACTGGCGATCGCCTGAGCGGCATCGAAGAGAGCGACCATATTGCCTGTAGAGCCAGCACTTTTACTTTGGGGTGATGTTGTTGCGATTTCTTTTTTTGTGTCGTACATCGAGCCAAATTGCGGACAAAAAACAAATCAAGCATATTCCGCACTTTCCATATACATACCTTACATTTACTGGTCAGACTCATTTTGGAAGATAAAATTCTCAAAATCTTTGCTCTCACTAGCTCTGCGCTACATGGCGATCGCCAAACCTTGAGTTAACTGGAGCATTTTCATTTAGTTGTACATCGGTCTTTTCAGAGTTGGTTTATTTGAAGAACGGACAATTATATTTAGCCTACGTACTAATATCATCAAACCCTTATTTATTGTTTTTAACTTAATAATAAAAGCCTGCAAATTGAGAGTTAAAGATCACTTATTAAAAAATACTCAAATATATATAGCTTTATTACCTTAATTCTCTTTTCAAAAAGGTTATCCTAGAGATACGTCAGATTTTATTTGGTTAGCAGTATTACTTTGTCAGCAGATATGTAGTTGTCTGAGATAGAAGTCATTATGCTAATCGAATAATTTATTTCTCCGAGAATATATTATTTTCTTTGTGGGAGCTTTTCTGGCATTTTACCAATGTGAAAACTCGATAGATCTTTTCTAACTTTGATATTAATTAAAGGACTACATGATGAATAAGACACCAGTACAATTAAAGGAAAAGGTTAGCTCTGGCTGGTCTTTACAGCTCTACAGTGGCGATCGCCGTCTACTATGGTCTCTAGATCCATCCCACGCTTGGACACTTTTGATTGGTGGCATTGTAGGATTTTCTTCCGCACTATTACTTGGCTTCTCTTATCCAGAAGGAAGTACAAGATCTGTCGATCCAGTCGTTGACCAGACAATCACTCCTTTGTTGGATATTGATTGACTAGTGCGGTTTAGATTACAACAAGTCTTACGAAGAAGACTCTCAAAATATACAAAAGCGGCAGGTTTCTAATCTGCCGCTTTTGTATAGATTGCTGTATTTTAGATACAAAAAAATCCGCCCTGATAGCTTAAGTCAGAACGGAAACGCTTGATGGAGGAAATTTGTTAAAAGCTAGACACAAAGAACTCTTTTGCTAATTAAGAACACTCAATAATTTAGAGGGGGATTATCCTTCACAGATGAAGTAGCTAGCTTTTGAAATTTCTGGAAAATACTTAAAAACACTGAAGTGTAGTTGCGCTGTTTCAACAGCCTTCTGGACCACAAAACTCGTGGGCACTGAGCACCTCAGCATCGCAAATATAGGTGAGACCCGAATAGTCCTCAAAAAATTCAGCGGCCACTGCATCAGAAATTTTAATAGCCATGTCTCGGTCTGCTGTTAGCACCTCAAACTTAATATTTGATTGAGTATCGCCAACACTAGGTCTGCCGGAGGAACGGACGTTACGACTACCTTTACCACCCGTTTCGATCACGGTATAACCAGTCGCGCCTGCTGCGTCAATAATCTTGCCAATTTTTTTGAGCAGCAATTTTTCTGTGATAATGACGAGCATTATTGCTTGTTTAGGCATCTTAATTACCTCTCAAAATCTTTATTCGTAAACTACAGATAGAAATTAGAAAAAAATACTGCTGGTTAACCTTATTAATGGACTAGGGGAAAACCAGCAAATTTAGTGTTCTAGACTCCGCTATTTGCCAATGCCTGTGCTAATCCAATGAAGAGGGGGATTCCAAGGGCAAGAGCAACCGGTGTACCTACGGCAGTAGAAGAACCGATGTAAGCAGAAGGGTTAGCCGAGGGGATACCCGCACGTAGTGTTGGAGGACCAGAAATATCGGAGCTAGAAGCTGCAATTGTCGCCAAAATAACAACACCACCAAGGCTAAATCCTGTGAGGTAGTGGGCAATCAGACCAAAACCGAAAGCAATCATACCGTGTAAAAGAGGTGCAAAGAAGGCATACAAGGCATACCATTGACCTACTTTACGGAGTTCACCAAGTCTTGCCCAAGCTTCCATACCCATCACTAGCATCAAGATAGATAGCATTCCACGGAAACCGGGGGCAAAGAAACTTTCGTAAACGCTTTCAGGACGAGTGACAATCCCTAGAGCAAGACCAAGTAAGAGTGCGGATAGTGCGGAACCTTGAAGACTTTCTTGAACAATTGGCCAGATTTCGACTCGCTTACTTTTAGTACCTTTCTGTTGATCGAGGTATTCCTGTCTAGTGCTGGGATAGTCTCCTCCACCTGCTGCTACAGGCTGCCTAGCCATTGCTTCTTCGCGAGCTGCTTTTTCCTTTTTCTTTTTGACATATACACTCGCTAGAACGATCGCCATTACGAGAGCAGGAATATCCATAAAAGGATAAAGTGCCGCAGCCCAAGGCTCATAGACGATATTTTCCGACTCTAGCAACGTTAAGGCCGCAGCCAGGGTAGAACCACTCACTGCACCGAACAATCCGGCGGTTGCAATGCCATCGACCGTCCTCACTCCGGGCAATTTTGCCAATGTAAAGCGTCCAATAAAGACGATAAGTAGTCCTGTAATGACCGCAAAGGCTGCGGGTAATAACATCTCTACGATGTTTGCGTTACGAATGGCGATACCACCACTAAGACCAACTTTGATGAGCAGCATAAAAACGATGAATTTGTATACTGCGTCTGGGATAGCGAGGCGGCTGTTCACAGCGGCAACAACCATACCACCAATCAAAAAGCCTAGGGTTGGAGACTGCAACTTACCTATAAATAACGTCGCGAAATCGGAAAAAAAATCCATCTTGTATTCCTCCTTTATCAAATCTTGGGGTCAGGACAGTAGGCGATCGCCGCTTTATATCCTGAAGTTTTTAAGGGCACACATCAAAAAAATGCATGGTTTATGTTTGTTGTATATAAATCGTAGAAAAACTCTTAGCGAGTGAATTTAAGGGCGATCGCCAACCTTGAAGTCGAGCTCTTCGGCATAGTCCGTTGGGAAAAAAGATTTTAGGTAATAGAGCAAAGCCATTAGCCCCAAATCAGCGATTACGAAAATAGCAATCTGGTGATACATACTTATCCCCTCGGGAAAACCTAGACATTTACAACCTCAAAAATCTCAAATGATTTTTTTAGGCGATCAATTCGGACTTTGTATTAACCCTCAGTGCAGTACATCTGTTGTATACCGCTGGGAAGAAAAATACTTGGCGCAATCTAACTAAGAGAGCTTGCAAACTCAGTCAGCGAGAAAACGAGTTGCAATGCGCTTTAAATATTTCTACTGAAAGCGTTCTTC
Organism: uncultured Synechococcus sp.; assembly: GCA_964638765.1. Taxonomy (GTDB): domain Bacteria; phylum Cyanobacteriota; class Cyanobacteriia; order Cyanobacteriales; family MRBY01; genus MRBY01. The sequence goes on from CAZXBK010000133.1 coordinate 9,540, forward strand.
GAAATAGAAGTTACGCCAAATACAAAATCCACGTTGCATAGAAACTTACCTATGCCTGTTGAAATTACTATACGCTTTTCACTATGGAAATGTAAACGAAATAGGCTTTAAAAATACGTGTTCTGACTATAATCTCAACTTATTAATTGAAGAGTCATCCTATAGGTAGAGTAATCTGATGACCCGCCAAAACCTATGGTGATACGAAGATTAGCCCTTGCTAAAATAAGCTTACGGAAACTATTATTATCGTAAGCTAAATAAATAAAGCCCTTATTGGGTAGGATTTCTAGTAGCAAAGTAAATTTTGCTGCTGCCACTAGACAAACTGCTCTTTATTCGAGGCGATCGCCGATAACGGCAGAATTTTAGAGGTCAAGTTCCAAGGCGGTTTCCATCACTGCTCTGCCCAAAGATGGAGATTTAATTCACCCCATATTTCCAATGAATAGCGCCCTTACAACAGTTGAAGTCTTCCCAACTCTTGATCAAGAGTTCGATATTCTTGCGCAACTCCTCGAAAATCAAAAGTCTCCCAACACATGGCGCGCTTACAAAAAGGACATCAAAGATTTCTTTAAGTTTGCGGCAGATGCCAATGAACCCACGCCCATTTTGGTAGATGCATTCCTAAAACTCGATCAAACTCAGGCGCTATCCCTCGCCCTTCGCTACAAAAATCATCTCCGGGATATGCGCTGTCTCAAGGAAGCAACGATTAATCGTCGGCTCGCTGCGCTGAAATCCCTTGTGCGTTTAGCGAATCAATTAGGGCAATGCACCTTTACCCTCGACGGTATTAAGGGCGAAAAAGTCGTTAATTATCGGGACACGACAGGGATAAAACAAAATTTATATAGACAAATCTTGCTGGTTCCTGATCGCTCTACGGTGAAAGGCAAGCGTGACTTTGCTATTTTAAGACTCCTTTGGGATAATGCGTTGCGTCGTGGCGAAGTTGTCCAGATTAATTTAGGTGATTTACGGCTTGAGGGGCGAAAATTGGCGATTTTAGGGAAGGGTAAAGGAACACAAAAGCAGGAAATTACATTGTCGAAAGCGACGGTGGCGGCGATAGAGGCTTGGTTAGAGGTGCGACCAAAGCAACCGGGTAAAGTACAACCGCTTTTTGTGGCGTTGGATCGAGCGCACAAAGGTCATCGGTTAACGGGAACAGCAATTTATCAGCTTGTGCGGAAAACTGCGAAGGTTGCGGGCATCGAAAAGGTGATGTCGCCCCACCGGATTCGGCACTCTGGAATTACGGCAGCGCTAGATGCAACAAATGGGGATGTGCGGAAGGTGCAAAAGTTTTCGCGGCACTCTGACCTCAATACCCTCATGATTTATGACGATAATCGGCGGGATATGCAGGGTGAAGTGACAGATATTTTGGCGGATTTGATTTAAATCATCTGAAAACAACAAAAATAAAATTGACAAGTTTTGGCGGGCGAGGAAGTAAGTGCCAATATTTCCTACTGAAATACCTGGAATTTTAGCAAATATTTGTTCTAGATGAATAGTTTGTCTAGATTAATTTAGTTTCTTTGTAGCTAAAATCAAAAAAATAGTGCTGTTTAGGAGCGAATCAACGGATTGTATTAGAGAGGCTTTCATGAGTTGGTGTGACTAAAGGCGGAAATATTTGATTAGATATAGGGAAGGAAGCAAGAAACAAATCTCGAATCGATGAGCCGAAACTGGGCGATCGCCATTGGCATAAATCAATACGACTATTTCAAAGACCTCCGCTATGCGGTGCAGGATGCGGCGGCTATGCGGGATTTTTGTTGTGATGAAGTGCAATTTGAGAAAGTCTATTACTTTGCGGATGATGCGGAAGATCTACAGCTAGGAAGGGACAAAACCTTTCGGGCGCAACCCACCAGCGACAATTTAGAGAATTTTTTATTTGATCGCTTCGAGAATAAATTCTTGAAGCCAGAAGACAATCTTTGGTTCTTTTTTGCGGGGCACGGCAAGCAGCTTAATGGTCGGGATTATCTCTTGCCGAGTAATGCAAACCCTAGAAATATCGAGCGTCCGGGTTTAGCCGTGAGAAACGTTACGGATCGACTGCGGCGTAGTGGAGCAGGCAATGTGGTGATGTTTATCGATGCTTGTCGCAGTGAAGGCACAAGAGATGGTCGTGGTGTCGGCGACGAAAAGCAACAGGGGGTGGTGACAATGTTCTCCTGTCGTTCCCATGAGTCGTCCTATGAAGTTGATGAACTACGGCAGGGGGTATTTACCTATGCACTATTGCAGGGGCTACGGATTAAAGGAGAAGGCAATTGTGCGACAGTAGAACGACTCAATCAATATCTTCAAGTGCAGGTTCCCAATCTTTGCAAGGCTCATGGCAAAGTCGATGAGTGGGGTAACGCATTA
>CAZXBK010000134.1:0-11840 GCA_964638765.1 uncultured Synechococcus sp.
CTATTTTCACTTTTGTCCTTGACATGGAACATAATCGCTTCCCCAAGGAAGGACACAAATGCTCTCTCGAACTCGGCAATAATCTAAGTCCAGTGATTTTACGGAAGCGTGGTCTAGAATGGACGAGAAAATTGCTGGAGAATCTGCGGTGGACGAGCTAAGAACAGCCCTCAATTTGGCGACGGATGAGGAATTGCAGCATCTAACTCAAATTTTGTTTAGCCGAAAGTTTAATCCGCTGGATTATCTCCAAACGCCACAACCAATCTTTATTCAAACGCAACACCGCGATCGCCAAATCGAAAGTATTGAACGACGGTTTCGTCACTTGGCAGCTGATGGTTTTACGGTTTTACTGGGTCAGACAGAAGCTCTAAGCTACCGCGAAATTTTGTTGCAGGTTTGCCATTTCCTAAAGCTCTCTGGTGAGCCGGGCATCACAACTACGGATCTTGAAGCTGAAATTTTCCTCCACCTCACAGGCAAAGCTTGGCGCAAATTACCTGCCGCCGATAAAAAATCCCTCCTCCATAGAGTGCGGCGATCGCTGGAACAGGATGCTTTGCCAGAACCTTTACCCGTACAGTTACAACACAATCCTTTTCAGATTTTGTTGCGGGGTAGCAGTACCATCGCGGTGAGCACAATCTTAAAAACAGCGATTTTGAAAAATATTGCACGACAATTCGCCCTGTATTTTGCGTCGGCTCAAATGGCAAAAGTCGCAACAGGCGGCGCTGGCAAGCTGGCAACAGTATTGTCGTCCCAAGCAGCAAAAAAAGGATTGGCGACAACGGCTGTAAAATACGGCGCGATGCGTAGCGTGTTTAGCGTCGTTGTGCCTGCGATGTGGGGTTGGTTCCTCGCAGATCTCGGCTGGCGGGCGATCGCCACAAATTACGGCAGAATTATTCCGATGATTGTGACCATCGCGCAAATCCGTCTCACCCGCGAAGAAGTAGCGTGGCAAGAAAACTAAAGCCTTTAAACCACTTGGGTCAAAATCAGGCTAAACCAATCACGGCGATCGCCCCAAACTTTAATGGTTTTTAGACCTTGCATTGCCAGATTGTCCTGCAATTTATCTAGCTCAAACTTCCGGGAAATTTCGGTGAGAATGCTTTCCCCTGCTTGGAAATCAATCGTTGCATCAAAGTCAGGAAAGCTGACAGTGTGATTTGCGAGGCAGCCTAAATGCATTTCGATGCGTCGTTGCGGCACATTGTAAATCGCACGGTGACGGAAATTGCGCGTGTCAAAATTTGAACCGTAACGCTCGTTTAAATGCTTGAGCATATTGAGATTAAACGCAGCTGTAATGCCTTGGCTATCGTTGTAAGCCGCTTCCAGGACATCGGAAGATTTGTGGCGATCTACCCCCAACAAAAAATAATCTCCAGCCCGTAACGATTGACGGGTCTGTTTAAAAAAGCGATCGCTCTCTGCTGTCGAAAAATTACCGAGGGTACTACCCAGAAAAATAAGCATACGCGGTAAATCTACCGCATCGGGTAAATGGGCGATCGCCTGTTCATAGGTACCGATTAAACCCTTAACAGAAAGCGCTTTATATTCCTGAAACAACCGTTCAGCCGCAAACTCAACAATGCTGGCACTGACATCAACGGGGACATAATCCAGCTGCCCAAACTGTTGGTAGGCATCCAGTAAAAATCTCGTTTTCGTGGAGCTACCGCTACCTAATTCCACCAACTCCGCATTACCCGTAATCGCAGCAATTTCTGGGGAAACAGTCTTTAAAATCTCGGCTTCCGTGCGGGTCGGATAATATTCCGGTAGTTCACAAATTTGCTCAAATAACGCCGAACCTTCAGCATCGTAAAAGTAGCGTGGTGAAATCGTTTTCGGCGATCGCGCCAGTCCTGCAATGAGCTGTTTCCCTGTCTCCGCTAAATCCTCTTTCTCCAGTAAATACACCAATTCCAACTGCCCGGTTTGAATCGTTGATGCAGTCATATGTTCTAGTTCCGACGTTTTTCCGTAACCCATTGTCCACTAAATGCCCAGACACGACAATTCGGTGATCACTCTCAATTTCCTTCAATATCTCTTAACAAAATGGGTTACAAAATTGGCAACCTCCCCAGTTCAAAAAAAGAATAAGTTACAGTGGGTGAGTCGGTTTGGAATGTACCCATGCGGAAGTTACTGATTACGCTATTGTTTGTTGTGGGCTTGGGATTGGCGTTGGTGAATATGCCCAGTCTCGCAACCCAAGGAAGCTATGATTCCGTGGTGCTAGATTTCCGGGAAGACCTCGGCGAAGGAGAGATTTCTAGGCAGATCGAAAATTTTGCAAAACGCTTTAACGCAAGCATTAGGCTAAACAGTGAATTTTCCGAAGCTGATAATGTTTACGTTGTCGAAGGAAATCAAAAACTCCTCGAAGCTCTGAGGAAATCCGACCTCCTCAAATCGACAGAGTACATCGAACCGAACTACATTTACAGTACTTTCGCGACCCCCAACGATCCCGACTACGCGAAACAATGGAATCTCCGTAGTATTAATGTTGAACAGGCTTGGACAGAAAACACCGGAGAAGGGATTACCGTCGCTGTGATCGACACAGGTGTTAGCCGCGTTCCCGATTTAGAAAAAACAGAATTTGTCAAAGGTTACGATTTTGTTGGCGATCGCCCCGAAGCCAGCGATGATGTGGGTCACGGAACTCACGTTGCTGGAACCATCGCCCAATCGACAAATAATGGTTACGGCGTGGCGGGTATTGCCTACAACGCAAAAATCATGCCGATTAAAGTCCTCGGCGCAAACGGTGGCGGCACAATTTCTGATATCGCTGAAGGTATTAAATTTGCCGCAGATAACGGCGCAGACGTCATTAATATGAGCCTTGGTGGTGGCGGTTCTAGTCGCCTAATGCAAGAAGCTATTGACTACGCCTACAGAAAAAATGTTGTCGTCATTGCCGCAGCAGGTAATGCAAACCAAAACTCCGCATCCTACCCAGCCCGTTACCCGAAAGTGATCGGTGTTTCGGCGATCGACGCAGCAGGTGCAAAAGCACCCTATTCCAACTACGGCGCAGGCGTAGACATTACCGCTCCTGGTGGTGGCGAGTCCGGCGGTATTCTCCAAGAAACCATCGATCCTCGTTCTGGCGCAGCCGTTTTCCAAGATTACAAAGGCACAAGCATGGCTTCTCCCCACGTTGCTGGCGTTGCTGCAATGATTAAAGCCGCTGGGGTGGAAGAACCAGCCGAAGTTTTACAAGTTCTCAAACAATCCGCCCAAAAGATTAAAGACGATCCCTTTAACCACTACGGTGCAGGCTATCTCAATGCCGGGGAAGCTCTTCGTGAGGCAGTCAAAGGCAAGATTACCTTTAAAGATTTTTTCCGTTGGCTCCGCGACAACGGCTATCTCAATCCTCGCTTCTGGATCGACGGCGGTACGATTACTCTCTTGCCCAAAGTCGCAATGGTACTCGGTTCCTATCTCCTCGCCTTTTTCCTACGCAACTATTTTCCATTCGGTTGGAGCTGGGCATTTAATGGTGGCCTAGTCATGGGTAGCTCTGGGCTATTTTTCCTTAAAGGCTTCTACATCTTTGACCTATCTCAAGCGCCTTTCCGTGTACTGGGTAGCTCTCTACCGGAACTAGGTAATGCGATTAATGGCAGCCCCGTTCTCAACCCGATCTTTGCCAGTGTTCTGATTCCTTTTGGCTTACTGGTTTTAGTTGCAGGAACGGAGTTGGGTAAAAAGTTTGGTGTAGGTCTCAGCCTTGGAGTTGCGTCTTGTCTCGCTGTGTATGCCTTTACTTCGCCCTTGGTTTGGGGATTAGGTTCAGGCTTTGTCGCGCAGGGATTCCTCATCGTGAATGCGATTCTCTGTTTTGCCCTTGCGAAATTAATGATTAAAGACCCGCTCAAAGCACAATAGATCATTCGCTAGTTTGCGGTTTTGCGAGAATCAACATCGTGCTCGTCAACCAATTTCCAATATCACAAACCCCAAGTCCTCTTTATTTAAGGAGGATTTTTTATTGGGCAGGTTTTGTGGCAGTCGCTCGGTAAATGGTGAGGGTAATAGAACCGAGGGGATCGTTCGGGACATTGCGAAAATGTTTGAGGCCGTTTTCGAGGCGATCGCCGTCTTTTCCTAATTTCTCTACCATCTGCGGAATCATCAGCTTAATCCAGGTATCGAGATGATTCACTAAACCCCGCAATTCGTCATTTTCTGGTGTCTGCCAATGGTGAAAGGCGATCGCCTCGTTTTTTACTTCAGTAAAACCTGCTTGTACTAGATCTGCCCCTAAACTACGACCGACGTAGGCATTACCATTCGCCACAAAAAATAGTTCGCACAAAGCTTTTTGAAAATAGTCAAAGTCGTCGTGTGGTGGGTGAATGAGTAAACTTTGGTAGTCAGTTTCTAAGAGACAAATTTGACCACCCGGTTTAAGGACGCGCAATGTTTCTCGCAAAATACCTGCGGTTTCTGGGACATGTTCTAAAAGCCAGACGGTCAGCGCAAAATCAAAGGTATTGTCCGCCCAAGGTAGGTCGTAGGCATCCCCATTTTGCAGGTCAAAATTGAGTCCTAATTCCGTTAGATATTGCGTGGCAAAGGCGATTTGTCGTGGCTGGAGATCAAGACCCGCAAAGGTCAAATCAGGATATTTCTGGCTAATAATGCCGAGCACCGCACCCACGCCACAGCCAATGTCGAGAATTTTTGCGTTCGGGGCAAGGTCTAAACTCGGAAAAAAGAGGCGATCGCGCCAGTATTCAGCTTGTTTGACGAGGCGCTGTTGTTCTTCTGGATCGTAACCGTGGATGTAATTTTCTGACATTCGACCTGTACATAACCGGACAGCAACTATTGTCATACACTTTGCTGAAATGATGGTTGATTTTCCGCTACGAAATAAGTGTTTGCGGCACTCTATTTCAAGTTAAGGTTAGGTGATGAGCGTGGATGAAATTTTATGGCTAGAGAGAATACAGAAATGGTGTCGGTAGAGCTAGAGGATGGCACAACATTTCTAGTGCAGGCTCGTTCTCAAGGTGGTGAAGAGGATGTGGGGATTGGTGATGCGCTCAAGTTTGGGGCTGTCACTAAAGTAGTCGGCAGTATGGCAAAGGGATTAAAAACGGCATTTGATGCTGCCAAACCAAAGAAAGCAACGGTCGAATTTGGTTTAGAGGTTGTTTTAGAGTCGGGGGAGTTGACGGCTTTACTGGTAGATGATTCGGCAAAGGCAAGTCTGAAGATCACTTTGGAGTGGGGTGAGTAGGTTTGGGGCAGACCCTCGACTGGAAAAGCTGTGTGGTACGTATCGACATCGACGGGAAGCCAAATGGTACGGGTTTCTTTGTTGGCGAAGGTTTGGTGTTGACTTGTAATCATGTCGTCAAGAATAAAGCGATCGCCTCTTTGTCTGTTTCTTGGCAAGGAAAATCTATCTCTGTGTCAGAGGTGAAGGCTCCCAACGAAAATATTGATTTGGCGTTATTGTCGGTGGAGCTGGCGGGTCATGATTGGGTAGTGCTGGATGAGGCGATCGCCGAGCGAGAAAAGCTCAAAACGTTTGGTTATCCGAATGGTTATGAGCAGGGTGATCCGGCGACCTTTGAATATGAAGGAATGACGGGCGATCGTCAACTGATTAAGTTCAAAAGGGGTCAGGTAGAAAAAGGTTTTAGTGGGTCGCCATTAGTGAATGAACGAACGAATCAAGTTTGTGGGGTCATTGCCAAAACACGCGATAAATTTACGGATCTTGGTGGTCGTGCAGTTCCGGTGAGTGTGGTGTGGGATATCTTTCCAGAGCTAAAGCCGAAAGTTACTGAAATTCCTGCTAATCCTTTTGTGCCGAGGTCAGGTCGCATTGATTTGCCGGAGCAATTTTTTGGGCGGGAAAAGGAACTCAGGAGCGTTTTTGAAATTCTCAACAGCGGTAGTAGTGTTGCCATCATCGGCGAAAGACAAGTCGGGAAGTCTTCTTTTTTGAAAGCTATTTCCCATCATGCGGAAGCTCAACTGACTCGATATCGTCGTCCGGTCTATCTGAATTTTCAGGATATTTATGATGATGCGGATTTCTATGAGGCGCTTTGTTTTGAAATTGGTCTGGAAGAAACTCTGAAAGGTTTTCGCTTAAAGCGGGCAATCAGCAAACTTGATCCGCCGATTTTATTGCTTTTGGATGAGGTGGAAAAAATGGCATGGGGAGGATTTACGTTACAAATTCGTTCTCAACTTCGAGGTTTAGCGGAAGGAAGATCGGCACCATTACGGTTAGTAGTCGCAGCTTCAATGGATTTAGATCTACTCTTTCCTGATAGTCAAGGAAATGTTTCACCATTTAAAAATATTTGCCTTAATGAATCATTAGGATTTTGGAATGAAAAAACAGTAACAGAATTCGTAAATGCTCGTTTGTCTTTAACACCAATTAATTTTCCAGAAAAATCTATAAATCAAATTTTCATGGAAACTGAGGGGCATCCACAAAAAGTAATAGAAGCTTGTTATTCTCTTTATGAAAAATATAGAAAGTCAAAATAAGCAATGTATATTTAAAAAGACTTTAAAAACAAAAAATTAGACAGATTTGACAGAAAGTAGAATTGATTAGAAATCAGGAGAAAAAATTTGGGGCAAACGTTAGATTGGCAATCCTGTGTTGTACGTATTGATATCAAAGGAAAACATGAGGGTACAGGTTTTTTCGTTGCCTCGCGTTTAGTTTTGACCTGCAATCATGTAGTTGATGGTGAAAGAGCTTCTGATTTATCTATTAGATGGAGAAAGCAATCTTTCCCAATTCAATGTTTAAAGAAAGCAAAGTCAGGAATAGATTTAGTTTTACTAGAGCTTACCGAAGATATGCCGGACGATCATAGTTATGTCTCCTTTTCCCAAGATATTAGTAACAGAGAAGCACTGAAAACGTTCGGATATCATGAAAGATATCCTGATGGTGATCCAGTGACCTTTGAATATGAAGGTCTAACAGGAAATGATAAGTTGATTAAATTCAAAGCAGGGCAAGTTAAACCAGGACTAAGCGGATCTCCTCTAGTGATTGAACGGACGAATAAAGTTTGTGGAGTGATCAAATCCACTCGTGATCGTTCCACAGCTCTAGGAGGATTAGGGATTCCAACAAAAACTATTTTCGCGGCTTTTATGGAGCTGAAGCGAACTGTGAAACTTCCTCCCAATCCATTTCGACCACTCAAAGGTCCTGCAGAATGCCCCGATTTATTTTTTGGAAGAGAAAAAGAATTAAAAGATATTTTTGAGTATTTAGATGGAGGAACCAGTGTTGCAATTATTGGAGAAACAGATGTGGGGAAATCTTCATTATTAAAAGCAATCGAATATTATACTCCTCATATGCTTCGAGAAATAAGACGACCAGTTTATTTGAATTTAAAAAAAGTTGAAGACACTCAAGATTTTTATAGAGAGTTATGTGAAGCACTTAAGATTAATAATGTGACCGAAAGTTTTCAGGTAAGACGAGCTCTTAATAAACTAGATCCCAAAATTTTGCTTATCTTAGATGAGATTGCCGTTATTAAGGAAGAACCTTTTCGCTTAGCTCGCAATCAGTTGATAGGTCTAGCTTCAGATGGCACGAAGTCTCCTCTAAGACTGGTTACGGCTTCTCGTATTTCTTTGGTAGACCTTTTCTTAGATGATCCAAGTAAAGGAGCAAATATCAAGGATATTTTTACAGAGACACAACTGAATTCTTGGAGTGAACATACCGCACAAAAATTCATCAATTCCAAACTTGTTAGTACACCTATAAAATTCACAAATGAAGACATATTTGAGATTATACAAAAGACCAAGTGTCATCCTCAAAAAGTCATGAATTATTGTTTCTCACTATATAAAAAATACTCCGAAAGCTTTAACAGATAACTTTTCTTTTTGCATTTAAAACATGGTAGTCACGATAGAATCTATTATTAACCCTTACATTATCGGTGACCCTGTCGTGGGTCAGGATTTTGCTGGACGCGATGACATTATGCTGCAGCTGGAAGAACTATGGGTTACTGATGCAAACCGTCAGTCCATCGTTCTTTACGGCCATCGCCGTATGGGAAAAACATCTATTTTACGTAACGCCACTAGTCATATTGGTTCTACGGGAAAAGTCATTTATATCAACCTACAACGCCTCGGCGAAGTAGAAGAAGGTGTGGGCGAAGTCCTAATTGCCCTGAGCGATGAAATTGCCATTGCCACAGACATCGAACCCCCCAGCGACGACGATCTGCTCAAGCTCCCCAAACGAACCTTTGAACGATATCTCAAGAAAGTCCTTACGGGGATGGAGAATGAGAGTTTAATTATTGCCCTCGACGAATTTGAAACCCTCGAAGACCTGATCGATAAAGGTCAAATCCCAAAAGAATTTTTGGGATATTTGCGTGGGCTGGTGCAGATGAGTCCCAAACTTGCCTTTGCCTTTGCCGGACTCCACACCCTAGAGGAAATGACCGCTGATTATTTCCAGCCCTTCTTCGCCAGCGTCATCCCGATCCGTGTGAGTTTCCTCAATCGCGAAGCAACTTTTCAACTGCTCGTTAGTCCCACCGAAGACTTTCCTCTCGACTACGACCCCAAAGCTCTCCAACGCATCTATTACCTCACCTTTGGGCAACCCTATCTAGTCCAGCTCATCGGTTTCCAGCTTGTACGCCGCTATAACGATTATGTCTTTGAGCAAGGCCGACAGCGCGATAACCTGCTAACCACCGAAGATGTCGAAGCCATTATCACTGAAGACTTTTTCCGAAAGGGACGGTACTACTTTGATGGCGTATGGCGACAAGCTGCCCAAGATGCCGCTGGACAACAACAAATCATTAAAACTCTTGCTGTTTATCCCGATGGCTTGACCACCACTGAACTTGCAGAACTTTTACCTTTCGACGCAGACATCCTCGAACCAGCTCTACAAATGCTCAGTAAACATGACGTCATCCATGATATTTCTGGTGATGACGAAGAACCCTGCTGGCAAATCACCGTTGAGTTGCTCCGTATCTGGCTGGAAAAATATGCTCCGGCGATTAGTGAATAAGATCCTAAATTTAAGAATAGAGGGCGCATCGCGATGACGCCCCTACGAATACCTTAGATTTTGAACAGTTCCTCAGATGAAATATTTAGATCTGAAAACTGTGGCGAAGTGATTTTTTCAGAACCGCTAAAAACAGTTTCGTCGTAAAGCCCTTCGTTGAAAACTAGGACTGTGACTTTCTTTTCTTGCGGATCAACAATCCAATACTCTGGCACGGCGATCGCCGCATATTCCGACCGCTTGTAACGATAATCTCGCGTTACTGATTCTGGACTGACAATTTCAACAACCACAAGGGGTGACTTCTCAAAAACTAGAGCCTCATCCAACAACTCCATAAAATACTTTTCCTTAACAACCATCAAATCAGGCATCCGAGATTTTCGCTCTGTTGTTCTCAGCCCAGCTTCCTTTAGACAGACCCAAGATTCCTCGCGCTGCTGGAGTTGCGCCGTGAAAAGACGTTTTAAACGTTGCGCAATCAGAAAATGCAGTCCTTTTGGTGGTGTCGTTGCAATGAGCTGTCCATTGTCGAGTTCGTAGCGTGTATTTGTGCCATCGTCGTATTGGCAATATTCTTCAAAACTGTAGTGTTTAACTGAAGTCGCAACCATCACACACGGCTCCTGCACTGAGGGATTCATCTTGTCTATTCTATCTAGCCAGTAAGATGTGTCGGCGATCGCCCTTACTACACTAAATCTATATTTCAAACAACTCTTGAGACGAAATATCTAACGCGTCAAACTGTGGCGAGGCGATTTTTTCTACACCACTAAAAACAGTTTCATCATAAAGACCTTCATTGAAAATTAGGATAGTAACCTTCTTTTCCTGCGGGTCAACAATCCAATACTCCGGCACGGCGATCGCCGCATATTCCGTACGTTTGTAACGGTAATCTCGCGTGGCAGATTCTGGACTCACAATTTCAACAATTAATGATGGTACAGACTGGTAAATTCCCGCTCCATCAAGGGTTTCCATGACTTCATCTTTTGAGATGATCATTAAATCAGCAATTCGCGACTTCGAGTCAAAGATTCTAACGCCCGCTTCCCGCAAACAGTAAAGAGATAATTCAAGCCGAGCAATTTCTTGCTTAAAGATATCCCCCAATTTATCGGCAATGAGTATGTAGCGAAAACTGGGTGGTGTCATAGCGAGCAACTGTCCATTTTCGAGTTCGTAACGGGTATTTGTCCCATCGTCGTATTGGCAATATTCTTCAAAGCTGTAGTGTTTAACTGAAGTCGCAACCATCACACACGGCTCCTGCACTGAGGGATTCGTCTTGTCTATTCTATCTAGCCAGTAAGATGTGTCGGCGATCGCCCAGTCGATATTTGTGAGTCCGACAAAGTGAACGATAAGTTTTTGTTAAGGGTTCACGCTAAAATAATGAACCTAGTTTGCTTTGTTCTAGTCTCTCGAAACAATCTATGAAAAGTGCTTTTCTCGACCGCATCCACAGTCCCGAACGTCCCGTCCTAGTATTTGACGGTGCAATGGGAACGAATCTCCAAGTGCAGGAATTAACTGCCGAAGATTTTGGCGGTGCTGAGTACGAAGGTTGTAACGAATATCTTGTTGAAACGAAGCCTGAAGCAGTGGCGATTGTACACCGGGGTTTCCTCGAAGCGGGCGCAGATGTCATTGAAACCGACACATTTGGTGGCACATCTATTGTTCTTGCAGAATACGATCTTGCGGACAAAGCTTATGAGCTGAACAAAAAGGCAGCAGAACTCGCAAAGTCTGTCACAGGCGAATTTTCTACATCTGAAAAGCCCCGTTTCGTTGCGGGTTCCATTGGTCCCGGTACAAAGCTCCCCAGTTTGGGACATATTGATTACGACAGTCTCGAAGATGCTTTTGCAGAACAGGCAGAAGGTTTGTTTGATGGCGGCGTTGATCTCATGCTCGTCGAAACTTGCCAAGATGTTTTGCAGATTAAAGCAGCTCTCAATGGCATTGAACGTACCTTCGAGAAAAAAGGCGATCGCCTGCCAATTATGGTGTCGGTAACGATGGAAACGATGGGCACAATGCTTGTCGGTACGGAGATTTCCGCAGCGGTAGCGATCCTCGAACCTTACAATATCGACATTTTGGGTCTGAACTGTGCGACGGGTCCCGACCTAATGAAAGAGCACGTTAAATATCTTTCTGAGCATTCGCCTTTTATTGTTTCTTGTATTCCCAACGCAGGTTTACCGGAAAACGTTGGTGGTCAAGCCCACTACAAATTGACTGCCCTCGAAATGAAAATGGCAATGATGCACTTCATCGAAGACCTTGGGGTACAAGTGATTGGTGGTTGTTGTGGTACTCGTCCCGCTCACATTAAGGCATTGGCGGAATTGGCTTCTGAGATGACACCAAAGGAACGTCATTCCACCTATGAGCCTTCTGCTGCATCGATTTACAGTACTCAACCCTATATTCAAGACAATTCTTTCTTGATCGTTGGCGAACGATTGAATGCCAGTGGTTCTAAAAAATGCCGCACATTACTCAATGACGAGAATTGGGATAGCCTCATTTCCCTTGCAAAATCTCAGGTAAAAGAAGGTGCTCACGTCCTTGATGTGAACGTCGATTATGTCGGCCGCGATGGTGTGCGGGATATGCACGAACTAGCTTCGCGACTGGTGAATAACATCACATTGCCGTTGATGCTTGACTCTACCGAATGGGAAAAAATGGAGTCTGGCTTAAAGGTTGCAGGCGGCAA
>CAZXBK010000135.1:0-11785 GCA_964638765.1 uncultured Synechococcus sp.
GTCTGGCATGCGTGCTGGCACTCGTGAGGAAATGGGGTCTTTTTACTGGCTCCGGCACTGCGATCGCCTCCAAGACCAAATTTCTATCATTCGAGATATATTGGCGATTTCCATGCCCTACGGTGTGTTTGGGCCAGCGGAACTCTATGACCTTGGCCGTCTGCAACGGGAACGCCAAGATTTAGACTATTTCCAAACCCACTCTGTCGAAGTTGATCCAGCAGTTCGGGTGGCGGATCGCCCGATTTTAGAAGATCCCGACAGTGAATTGCCCCGCGTTCCGTCTCCCCTCAATATTCTGCAAATCCACATAAAGACGGCTTCTCCAGAGGGAACCTTGGCAGGGCTGGCGAAGGTTTATCAGCGGATTTCCGACAAGCTCGATGCCGGGGAAGAACTGACGCCCGCCGAACAAAACTATGTGGGCTACGATGCGCTACAACTCTTGCCCATTGAGCCGACCATCGAATATCGCCTTGAGGGAGACAATCGTCACCATGAATTTTTTGCGATTGAACCCAGTGACATTATTGAAACAGGTCAAATTGAGTCGGGCTTGGAAGTTGATGTCGTACTGCGCAAGGCCAAAACCCAAAATTGGGGTTATGATGTGCCAATTCTCGGGTCTGCGGCAACGAACCCCACCATTATGGAAACGCTGCGTCCCGATGAGTTGATTGATTTTATCGCCACGCTTCACAATTTTTCAGGCGGCCCTATCCAAGTTATTTACGACCTTGTTTACGGTCACGCCGACAATCAGGCCCTAGAGCTGATTAATAATCAGTACGTTAAAGGCCCCAACATGTACGGGCAGGATCTAAACCACCAACTGCCTCAAGTTCGGGCGATTTTGCTAGAGCTACAGCGGCGACGTATTAATAGTGGTGCTGATGGTATTCGTATCGACGGCGGACAAGATTTCCGCTTCTTTAACCCGTTATCGGGACGGGTAGAACAGGATGATGCTTATCTTCTGGGCATGAGCGATGTGATCCAAGAAATCGGCGATCGCCGCCGATTATTATTCACCATTTTTGAAGATGGGCGACCTTGGCCAGAGGAAGGGTGGGAAATGTCCTCTACCTACCGTGATTTGATTGAGCTGCGCCCCGAATCCTACCAATGGGGACCCCTCATCTTTGCCCACAATACGCCCACCCTCAAAGGCTTTTGGGATTATAAGTGGAATCGCATTACTGAGGTGATGTTTAAAGGCGATCGCTGGATTACCGGCTGCGCGAACCATGACACGGTGCGTCGCGGTAATCAAATCGAAGCGGAAACAAGCGATATTAACTGGTTCCTTGGGGACAACCTCACAGAAGTTATCCAAAATGCCTACGACAATCCCGCCACAACCCTTTGGGTGTACTGCTTTATGCCCGGTTTGCCGATGGATTTCATCAATGCCCTCGTGCGGGCGCCGTGGGGATTTTTCCGTAATACCGACGAGCTATACGGTGTGAAAGTCGCGGCAGAGGAAGTCGGTTTCCTTGATTGGCAAATCACGCCAGCACTCTACGCTGAACCTTGGGCTTTTAAACAACTCAAAGGTCTCGGATTTGATGATCTTGACGATCTCAAACGCTTTATGAAGGCGCTCCATGAGGCACTGGTACTCACGGACTATGATTTGGCGAAAACTGCAGATATTTGCCAGAAGTGTATTGGCGATAAGGCTGGCGTTTGTCCCGTAGAGCCTTTAGAGGAAATCGGCGACGAAGACCACCAAAAGTTTTTAGATGTGCTGACGGTGCCGAAGCTCAAAACCATTGCGATGGCATTTATGGAGGATGGCCATGAAACCTGCCGCGTTTCCCACTACGAGGATCGCATTAATCCCCAGCAAAGTGCCTTTAATCTCTTGCTACGCCAATATCGCCGCCAACATCCTTGGCTCCGGGAAAATCTCCAAGAGCGGGATCGCTTTAATCGCCTCAGTGCCCTAGGAAGTACGGTTTTCTACGGCTTACGTACAGAAATGGTTGATCCAGAGTCAGATCAAGTTCCCGAACAGATTGCCATGGTGGCGCACATGGGTGGTGAACCCACAACGATTACCCTCGCGGATTGGCTCCAGCTCGATCTCAGTAAATGGCGTGTGGCGATCGCCACACCGGGCCTAGAGATTGAAGATACCGCCGAAGCGTTACGGGTATTGGAGCTGAAAGATGGTCAGGGGCTGATCCTCGAAGCCATTCCCACTGCCGACGAAGAGGCCACATAACGAGGGATATTTCTATCGCGGGGGCGGGCGATCGCCCTCAATTTTTTGTGCATATCTAGTGCCCTGTTGTTACCCCAATGAACTGAGTGACTACTTCACCCCAGATTGAACTATTTACCGACCAAACCCAAGATCTCCTAGCTTGGGCTGAGACCATTGAAAACAACAGCCAAGATCCATTTATTGCAGCTCGCCAGCTTAGCCGTAAATTGGGTGCTCACTACCGGGCAGATGGACTGACCGAATTTGGTTTTTGGGTAGCTGATGCCAGTCCAAAACCCTTTTTCCTAGAAGTTTTCACGCCGTTAGACCCGATTGATTTTCGCCTAGCAAACCAAGAAATTCAGTGCCGTCGCGATCGCCTTCTGTTACCGCGCCAAGGGGAATTTGTGTGGGGCGTGGTAGTCGGTTTAAAGGCCGGCGATCGCCATCGGTCTGGTTCCTTTTATTGGCTGCGACAGGGTGAAGATGATGCACCCGAGAAGATTGTGCGCGATATTTTTGCCTATTCGTTGCCCTACGGCATTTTTGCGCCAGCCGAACTCTATGACATGGCAAAGCTCCAAGGCGATCGCCCCGATTTGGAGTATTTCAAGCAAAATACCGAGGTCAAGCCACCGACCAATATTTTGCAAATCCATGTGGGCACAGCCTCCAAGGAAGGCACCTTTGAAGGTTTGACGCGCATTTACCAAAAACTCTCCCAAAAGCTAGCCAATAAACAGGTATTAACCACCGCCGAAAAAAATTATCTGGAGTTTGATGCCATTGAGCTACTGCCCATCGAACCCACGGTGGAATATTTACCCGAAGGTGAAGCAGTCAATGATCGGTTCTGGCGCGTGACCTCCACTTCGAGTCAATATACCCGAGTCAATTTGCGCAAACCCGACGTAAAAAATTGGGGTTATGATGACCCGATTCTCGGTGCGGCAACGGTTAGTCCTTCCCACCTCAGCAGTTTACGTCCCGCAGAAATTGTCGATTTTATCGCCACGCTGCACAACTTTTCTACTGGGTCGATTCAGGTCATTTTTGACCTTGTTTACGGTCACCTCCACAACCAAGCACTGTTGTTAATCCATCCGCTTTTTGCTCGGGGTGACAACATGTACGGTCAGGATACAAATCAGCAACATCCAATGGTAAGGGCAACTTTGCTGGAATTAGAACGCCGCAAACTTAATCTCGGAGCGGACGGGATTCGTGTGGATGGGGGGCAAGATTTTCAGGTTGAAGATGAACTGGGTAACCTCGACTATGACACTGATTTTCTGTTGGCGATGGGCGACATCGAACAGGAGATTGGAGAACATCGTCGCCAGATTTTAGCTATTTACGAAGACGGTAGACCTTGGCCTGAGGCAGGCTGGGAATTTAAGGCGACCTACCGAGATTTGATTGAGCAAAAACCCGATTGTTTCCAATGGGGGCCGCTGATTTTTGAGCATAATACGCCGACATTACAGGGCTTTTGGTTGCAGAAATGGGGGGATGTCTCTCGCACGATGTGGCATGGCGATCGCTGGGTTACGGGCTACGCGAATCACGATACGGTGCGCAAGGGCAATCAAATTGACACCAGAGCCACGCGCATCAACGAATATTTTGGCGAAACATTACCGGAAATTCTCCGCAATGCCTACGACAATCTGGCAACACAACTGTGGATTTACGGTTTTAGTCCGGGCATTCCCATGGATTTTCTGAATGCGCTGATGCATGCGCCTTGGGGCTTTTTCCGCAATACCGATGATTACTACGGCGTGAAGGTGGCGGCAGAAGAAATTGGCTTTTTCTACTGGCAAGTCAGACCGGAACTTTATCAGCAGCCTTGGGCATTTCGCCATCTGAAAGAATTTGGGTTTCGCACTCTCAAACAAGCCCGTCATTTACTAAAAACCTTTGAAAAGGCGATCGCCACCTTAGACTACGACCTCGAAAAAATTGCCGAGTTTTGTCGGGCGCAACTATCCCCAAATTATCCGCGCCTCAGTAACCTCGATGTCACCCAGCTCAAACTGATTGCGACGGCCTTTGTGGAGGATGGCCATGCCGTTTCCCAAGTGCATCATTATTTCAATAGTCTGCCCCGGGATCGCTGCAATTTTAACTACGCTCTACGGCAATATCGCAAAAATCAGCCCTGGTTACAGCAAAATCTCTGCTTTGAGCAGGGTGATCGCTTTCATCATATGTCCGATGATAAACGTACGGTTTTCTACGGTATCCGCACAAATCCGGTGACAAAACAGCGTTCGGCAATGGTTGTCCACATGGCAGGCGCGCCCATGACGGTGACCCTCGGATCGTGGCTTTGTCTCGATCTTGCCCAATGGCATTTGGCGATCGCCACACCGGGTTTAGATATCCTTGAAACAACCGAGCTAGCGCGTATCAAATTGCGTAATGGTGAAGGTTTTATCCTAACGACAGAACCGCCCTAATCACGGCGATCGCCTGTCAGCACCTTTACTTTTTTAAAATCTCAAACTTTTTTTATAAATTCCTTTTTTACCTTTTTTGCACAACTTGATTTAGGAGACAGATGACAAACTCGAAATATGTAATGGCATTGGATCTTGGCACGACCGGTAATCGCGCCCTCATTTTTGATCAAGCAGGCAAAATTGTTGCCCAAGCCTACAAAGAATTGCCCCAGCATTACCCCCAGCCCGGTTGGGTCGAGCACGACGCGATGGACATTTGGAATGACACCCAAAGCGTGATGCAGCAAGCCATTAAAGAAAATAATATTGACCCTACCGAAATTGCGGCGATCGGTTTAACAGTACAGCGGGAAACCTGCTTGCTCTGGGACAAAACCACGGGCCAACCCCTCCACGACGCCATTGTTTGGCAAGACCGCCGTACCGCAGATTTTTGTAAGAAACTGAGTGATAAAGCCAGCGAAATCTACGATAAAACAGGCTTGGTGCTTGATGCCTATTTCTCTGCCACAAAGCTAAATTGGTTGCTGAACTGGGCGAAAGAAAATGGCACAACCAATTTCGATAATGTAATCGCTGGAACGGTTGATACTTGGGCACTGTGGAATCTCACAGGCGGCAAAGTTCACGCCACCGACCACAGTAATGCCAGCCGCACCATGCTGCTCAATCTCAATACCCAAGATTGGGATACGGATTTATTGGAGATGTTTGATATTCCGGCACACATGATGCCAGAGGTGCAAACAAGCTGTGGTGTGTTTGGCCATACTGACCCTGCTTTAGTCGGTGCTGAAATTCCCATCGCTGCAATTTTCGGTGACCAACAGGCTGCCCTCTATGCCCACGGTTGCGATCGCCCCGGTTTATTGAAATGTACTTACGGCACGGGTGCTTTCCTTGTTGCCCACACCGGCAATGAAATTACCCGTTCTCAACACAAACTTCTAACAACAGTCGCCTGTACTCAAAAGTCCGGCGATGAGCTAAATGTTGGTTATGCCCTTGAAGGCAGTATGTTTACGGCTGGGGCTTGTATTCAATGGCTGCGAGATGGTCTTGAGATTATTAAATCAGCCAGCGAAACCGAAGGATTGGCACTGTCTGTGGAAGATAATGGCGGTGCATATTTCGTCCCAGCTCTGAGCGGATTGGGTGCGCCCCACTGGGATATGGCAGCCCGAGGCGCATTTCTCGGCATTACCCGCGGTGTCGAAAAAGCCCACATGGTACGCGCTGTCCTAGAGGCGATCGCCTACCAAGCGAAGGAAGTTGTTGATGCCATTAACGAAGATTCCGGCACACCGATTAAAGAATTAAAAGTCGATGGCGGCGCCTGCCAAAACGATTTCCTTATGCAGTTCCAAGCTGATGTACTCGGCATTCCTGTCGAACGTCCCGCCGTCCTTGATGCCACTGCCCAAGGCGCAGCTTTTGCAGCAGGTTTAGCTGTTGGTTTTTGGGATAGTTACGAGAAACTTGTCGGCGATCGCCAAATCGATAAAGTTTTTAAGCCCGGTAAAGGAGCAGCCGCAGCCCAAGCAAATTTCGCCACTTGGCAAAAGGCTGTCGAACGCGCCAAAGACTGGGTATAACCACCATTTCTGTAGGGGCGTTTCGGGAAACGCCCTCGGCTAACTGTCGCAACCTATAAATAATGGTTTCGACTAAACCTAACCAATGGCATTCTTGCAGAAACAAACAAAGCATCTCCTTCCTTGGGGAAGCTTTTCGTATAAGGAAAGGGTTTCGATAGAGCATGTCACTCGTCGAGAACCAACCCCTAACCTCTTTAAACAACGTGTGTTTGTTTCCTATCCCTCTGTGGGCGTTTCCCGAAACGCCCCTACGCCCTTAAAAATTCACCCTAAAAATAATGATTTTTTCGCCGCTCCATGAGCAGTCCTATTCCCTCAACCATGAGGCGTTTATAAAAACCCTCGCCACCACTGACAATCTACTCATCATTCAAGATCTAGACGGTGTTTGTATGGATCTCGTGAAAGATCCCCTCACCCGCGAAATTAGTCCCGACTATATTCAAGCCACCCAAAAATTTGGCGATCATTTTTTTGTGTTGACCAATGGCGAACATGAAGGACGGCGAGGCGTTAACCGTATCGTGGAAAAGGCATTTCAATACAGCGCCGATGTGTCCTACTTGCCCGGTTTGGCAGCAGGCGGTGTGCAATGGCAAAGTCGTGATGGAGAAATCTCCCACCCCGGCGTCACCCAAGCAGAACTAACTTTTCTAGCATCTGTGCCAATGTTTATCGAGCAAAGTTTGGACGCTTTTTTTGAGGAGTATAACGACTATTTTGCCGAGTCGAAACGCAAAATGCTCATTCAAGCGGCGGTACTAGATAACATTGTTTCGCCCACCGCCAACCTCAATATTGTGGCCGACCATTTGCAAGATAACCTCGACATTTATCTCAAACTACAAAAGGCGATCGCCGCCCTGATGGATGATCTTTTAGAGAAAGCAAAAGCCCAGGGTTTAGACGATAGTTTCTTCATTCATTACGCGCCAAATTTGGGTCGGGATGACGATGGGAAAGAAATTGTTCGATTTGCGACGGCAGATGATTCAGGCACTACGGATTTTCAGTTTATGTTGCGCGGTGCGGTAAAGGAGGCAGGCGTTCCGGTTTTGCTCAACCATTACTATCACCAACGCACAGGCAAATATCCCCTCGGCGCAGATTTTAATGCTCGCCAAGCACCCCAGCAGATGGATGAATTGTTGCAGCTAGTTAAAGATAATTTTGACCCGGAATTAATGCCCCTCACTATCGGAGTGGGTGATACGATTACCAGCCAAATCAAACTCGATACTATCCGTCGCGGTGGTAGCGATCGCCTATTTTTGCAGCTTATTCAAGACATTGGCGCTTGGGCGAAAAGCGGTAATCTCGTCACCTATATCGACAGTTCTCAGGGCGAACTAAAAAATCGAATTCCCCTCACCCTCGACAAAATTAACGGTGAAACGAAAGTCGTTTCCGGTGTGACGGATCCAGCGGATCCACTACAAATCAATGTGGCATTTCCCGGTGGCTTTAAAGAATACACAGCGGCTTTCGAGCGGGCAGCTAAAGAGCGACAGACAGCATAATTTAGTAACTTTTATCCATGTTTATCCGTAGATTTTTGGTATGGCAAGCGTAACGTTCGAGCAGGTAACCAAACAATTTGGCGACTACACCGCCGTTAAGAATCTCAATCTAGAGATTGCAGATGGGGAATTTCTCGTATTTGTGGGGCCATCGGGCTGCGGTAAAACCACGTCATTGCGACTACTCGCAGGCTTAGAAACCATTAGCTCCGGCAATATCTGGATCGGCGATCGCCCCGTCAATAATCTGACACCAAAGGATCGCGACATTGCGATGGTGTTCCAATCCTATGCTTTGTATCCCCACATGAGCGTCTTTGAAAATATGGCGTTTAGCTTACAACTTCAGGGAATCTCTAAGGACGATATTAAAAAGCGAGTCCACAGTGCGGCGGCGCAATTGGGTATCGAACATTTGCTCAAGCGTAAACCAAAAGAATTATCTGGTGGGCAACGGCAGCGGGTAGCGGTCGGACGGGCGATCGTGCGGCAACCAGCAGTTTTTCTGATGGATGAACCCCTATCAAATCTTGATGCAAAACTGCGAGTTCAGGCACGTAAGGAAATTAGTAAGTTACAAGACGAACTCAAAACAACTTTTATTTATGTCACCCACGACCAGGTGGAAGCAATGACAATGGGCGATCGCATTGCGGTGATGAAAGACGGCATTTTGCAGCAGGTGGATAGTCCGGCGAATCTCTACAACAACCCCACCAATAAATTTGTGGCGAGTTTTATCGGTAGTCCCGCTATGAACTTTTTTGAGGTGGAGCAAACCACCGAAGCGGGTAGTCCAGTCCTCAAAATTGGCGATCAAACTCTGCCAATGCCGACAGATATCTCGCTGGGCGATCGCCCTGTCACTCTCGGTATTCGTCCCGAAAATATCTACCACCCCCAATATTTGCCGCCGGATATCCACAGCCTCAAAATTTCAGCCACGGTCAACCTAATTGAGATGATGGGTAATGAGCTAATTATTTACCTAAAAACTTCCGACAATATCGAATTTGTGGCACGCATTGACCCCCGCGCCCAAGTCAAAGAAGGCGAAGAGCTATTTTTATTACTCGATATGAATCGCCTTTACTTTTTTGATCGTGAAATGGAAACGGTATTAGCCTAAAACTTTACGACTATCACTTTAGACAACTCTTTTTTTAATCCTTTAAAACTCTATTTAACTTTTTTAGATCCCAATAATGAAAACCCTATTCACTAACCTCAACTCCCAAACTAAATTTCTTACACCCGTAGTAGCAGGGTCATTACTACTCGCCAGTTGCCAGCCCCCAGATCAAGCAGGCGGCGACAGTGACCAACCCCAAGTCACAATTCTCGGCGTATTAATTGGTGAGCAACAAGAAAAAATTGAAGCGGCTCTAGCTCCTTTCACTGAAGAGACGGGTATCGAGGTGGTTTACGAAGGGACAGATTCCTTTGCGACAACCCTCCCCATCCGCGTCGATTCCGGTAATGCACCTGACTTAGCGATGTTTCCCCAGCCGGGACTGATGGCGGATTTTGCCCGTGAAGGTGCGATGGTTCCCCTCACCGAATTTATGACCGAGGAAGAGCTAGCCGAAGCCTATGATCAAGCTTGGATTGATCTCGGTACTGTCGATGGTGACGTATACGGTGCTTGGTATCGCGCGTCGGTGAAAAGCTTGGTTTGGTATAGCCCAGAGCAGTTTGATGCCAACGGTTACGAAGTGCCGATGTCGTGGGAAGAGATGATTGCCCTCAGCGATCGCATTGTGGCAGAAGGTAAAACGCCGTGGTGTCTCGGTATGGAAAGTGGCGATGCGACAGGCTGGGTCGGTACAGATTGGGTAGAGGAAATTATGCTGCGCACAGCTTCCCCCGAAACCTATGACCAATGGATTAATCACGAAATTCCCTTTAACGCCCCAGAAGTGAAAGCAGCCGTTGACAAATTTGGGGAAATTGCCCGCAACGAAGACTACATTTACGGCGGTATGGTTGGCGCATTAAGCACTCCCTACGGTGATTCTTTTCAAGGTTTGTTCGCCGAAGAACCCAACTGCTACCTCCACAAACAAGGAAATTTCATCGCCGCCTTTTTACCAGAAGACATCGACACAGCTAGCGAAGTCGGTATTTTTCCATTGCCCGGTATCGACTCTCAATATGGTTTGCCTGTCCTCGTTGCGGGAGATGTTTTTGGGATGTTTAATGATACGCCGGAAGCCCGCCAGCTAATGGAATACCTCACCACAAAAGTCCCCCACGAAACAGCTGCTCCCCTCGGTGGCTACATTTCACCCCGCAAAGATATTGACCCCACTCTTTATCCCGACGATTTGACCAGAGTACAGGCAGAAATTCTCGATAATGCCGATGTCATTCGGTTTGATGCGTCGGATATGATGCCCGGTGCGGTGGGAACTGGTACGTTCTGGTCTGGCATGGTGGATTATGTCGGCGGCACAGACACAGAAACGGTTCTACAAAATATTGAAGACAGTTGGCCAGAGTAAAACGATTTTCTGTAGGGGCTTAGCTTGAAAGTCAAGATCCCCCCTAGTCACCCTTATTAAGGGGGGAAGACGCTAGCCGGGGGGATCAAAAGTTGTTGAACTCTTGAGTAAGCCATCTGTAGGAGCAAAATTGTGGGGGAATAATGGAAATTCTTTATCGAATTGGGTCAGTAATCTTGGCGATCGCCCTCGGATGCGGCGGTGTAATCGGCTTATTTTATGGCGCAAATTTAGCGATTAATGCGTTGCCCAAACCGTGGAATCGTCACCTGTTGCCGTGGGTTTATATCTCACCAGCCTTGGCCATTTTGTCGGGCTATTTAATCCTGCCCACGATTCAAACCATTTATCTGAGTTTCTATGACGGGCGATCGCAGAATTTTGTCGGGCTAAAAAACTATGTCTTTGCCTTTACCGATAGAGCAATGCTAACGGCGTTTAAAAATAATTTGCTGTGGTTGATTCTCGTTACGGGCGTGAGTGTGAGCTTGGGACTCATCATTGCAGTTCTCGTCGATAAGGTGAAATACGAGGCGATCGCCAAATCCCTTATTTTCCTGCCAATGGCAATTTCCTTTGTGGGTGCAAGTGTCATCTGGAAATTTATCTATGCCTACAAACCAGCAGGAGACGACCAAATCGGTTTGCTTAATGCGGTGGTAGTGAGTTTAGGGTTTGAGCCTGTCGGGTGGCTGGTGGAAAGGTCAGTCAACAATTTTGCGCTGATTACCATCATGATTTGGCTTTACACCGGATTTTGTATGGTGATTCTCTCGGCGGCAGTAAAAGGCATTCCCGAAGATGTCATCGAAGCTGCAAAGATTGACGGGGCAAACAGTTGGCAAATTTTCTTCCGTATTACGATTCCGATGATTCGCTCAACCATTCTTGTGGTGAGTACGACGGTCGTGATTTTGGTGCTCAAAGTTTTCGATATTGTCTTTGTGATGACGGGCGGCAACCAAGGCACAGAGGTCATTGCCAGTCGCATGATCAAAGAAATGTTTAACTTCCGTAATTTCGGGCGCGGGTCGGCGATCGCCGTGATTTTGTTGATTTTGATTATCCCCGTGATGATTGGGAATATTCGTAGATTTCGAGCACAGGAGCGTTTACGGTAATGCCAGCAGTCAAACAAAAACAAGCATTTTGGCAAAAATTGCCGATTCATATTGCGATTGTGGCGATCAGCTTTGTCTGGACATTGCCTAGTGTTGGCCTACTGATTAGTTCCCTCAGAAAACGGGACGATATGCTTGATACGGGCTGGTGGACTGTTTTCCAACATCCTTTTGAACTGACGCAATATCACCTTGGCAACTACATCGATGTGGTGAATGCTCAGGGTATGGGTCAATCTTTTCTGAATAGTTTGACCATTTCTATTCCCGCCACAATTATTCCCATTGCGATCGCCTGTTTTGCTGCCTATGCTTTTGCGTGGATGAAATTTCCCGGACGACAAGCGCTATTTATTTTGGTG
>CAZXBK010000136.1:0-11627 GCA_964638765.1 uncultured Synechococcus sp.
CAGAGGGCACTTCCTCAACATACACACCCGGTGAAAGGTAACTCGGCATGGATATCACTCCTTTAGAACATCAAAATTTGAAATCTCTTTTGCCCCTTTTAAAAGAGGGTGGCGCAGTTGAAGGGACTTTTCATGAATAGTGAAATCTGTCGAAACCCCTTCCGCCCTTAGGGCACCTTCCCCAAGGAAGGATGTTGGCCTAATGTCTTAATCCAAAACAAAATCGATGGTCGCCATCACCCCCTGTTGCAACATGACCGATCGCCTTTGTGGTGCATGATCAGCGCTGGATATCTGAAAAACTGTTTGTTTAGTTGTTGCTGGTAACCCTACAAACCGAAAATTTCCGTCTGCATCGCTCAGGGTTTCTGCATTACCTTCAACCGCTCGAATCTTGGCGTAGGCGATCGCCTCCCCTTTTGCTGAGATCTGCCCTTTCAATCCCGTCGGCAAAATTTTGAGGGTTCCGGTCACCGTTTCTAAATCTGTGGAATCCTGTTTTTGTTTAACTTCAAATGCTTGAATGACAGGCTGATAACTTGTGCCACCATTCACCACCGAAGCTTGCACAACATAATTGCCAAAGGGCAAATCTGTGAAATAAAAACTTCCATCAGCGCGAGTGAATTTGCGGTCAATTCTTTCGGGAAAAGCTTCCCATTGCTCACCGAATTGTATAGCTTTCAATTGCAAAATCCGCTGAAACTTCTCGGGCATTTCAATGATTTCAACTTTTGCGCCTGATAATGGCTGATCTGTTTCTGCGAGGAGAACTTTTCCGGCGATCGCCACCTGCACATTTTTGAAAGACAGCTTTAACATGACTCAGTTTTGTCCTCCTGCGACCATGCCAACTAATGGTGCTTCTGGTGCATCCATACCGAGGTCAACGGCGATCGTGACTGTGCAATGTAAAACCACTTTGGGTCTTGTACCATCGCGACCACCCATGGCTTGCCAAAATTCCCCAAAACTATTGAGATTACTCGGACGCAAACTCACCATGCGAATCTGTACTGGCTGATCCTTGAGACTGTCCTGCCAATAAACGTCTGGGATACGCCGAAATCGTAATAAAACCCGCGTTAATTCGCCCAGAAGCTGATGTTCTGTCTGGGTATCATCATCATTTTGCGGCCAAGCCGTCACCAGATAAGAACAATCAACTCGTGCCGGAGGCCGTTGCTTAACTGCGCGACCATTGTCCTGTCGTTCCCAACCGCCCACTGCATTGCGCAATTCTAGATTTTCGCGGACATCATAAAGGAAAAAATTTAGCGCTGGCTTCTGGGCGATTGCCCCCTGAAAAGGTGTTTCAAAACTAATATGCACCGACGTTGAAGATGAGGGAACATCTGTCGGAAATTCCCGCTTAATTAAAGCTGCCAATGTTGCATCTAGATCTTCAAGCATCTCGTGTTCAAGCTTTTCCGGTAAATAATCGCGAAATTAGCACGTAGAGTAACTCGCTAAACTCCGTCAAAATAAACGGTCTAAATTATTCAAAGAATCAAAAAAAAGCTGAAATTCCTTGATAGAAACCGCTAAGAATACGCCGTCAGTTTACTGCACTTACTTAAAGGAAAACCATTAAAATAAATGTCTTTTTTTATCGGAATACAATGTTTTAGATTGTAAGGAGAATGTGACTTAACAGATATGTTTGATCAGTTGCTTTTCTTTGTATTTATTAATTAAATTGTGTGTTGAAACAATCGTCATTTTCCTTTGGTTCGCCGTTAAACTCCTGCACCCAAGAGCTTTGTCGCGATAGACAAAGTAGTTGAAGCTGTTTATTTGAGAAAAGTTTTGTAAAGAGTCGTTTGTGGAGATTTAATCTTTCGAGGGCATTTCATTAAGATATGGCTAAGGAAAAATGCTTGTTTTTTCTGTCGGGGTACCTCTTCTTTGGATAATCTTTCATGTTAAATCTCAGCATCGAAACTCTTGATAATGGTGTGCGTCTTGCTAAGCTGTCGGGCAAGATGGATATCAAGGGCATTAATCAAATAGGTGATGAGTTTACTTTAAAAATTGGTAGTAGCGGAACGTCAACTATTGTGGATTTGCGAGAGGTCACTTTTATTGCATCCCTCGGCATGCGGTCTTTATTTTCGGCGGCGCGTGGGGTAGCGAGTCACGGCGGAAAGCTTGTTTTGCTTAAACCCCAACCTTTAGTCAAGGAAGCATTGGCAGTAGCGGGTTTGGATAATGTGCTTAAAAGTTACGATGACTTATACAAGGCACTGGCTGCTTTAGATCCCGCTCGGACATAGTTTGTCTTTAAGCTGCCAAAAATTATGATGTCCTGATCAAAGCTAGGGTATCGGCGATCGCCAAAATATGAAATGAACTAATGGGCAAAGTTCAAAAATATGCTGTTTGATCTGGCCAAATCAAGATTGTCCCAAAGAATAAATATAAGTGAATTGTTATCCCCGTAATGTATGAATACTCCACTTGAAGAGTCTTCTAGAGCTACTACTTTCGAGCTGATTTTGCCGAATAAACTGAGCGAACTAGAACGACTAAACCCTTGGCTAGATCAGTGCGCAACGACGATTGGATTGTCGCCACGGGGAACATTTCGCCTAGAACTACTTCTAGAAGAAGTGGTGATGAATATTTTTGAGAACGCCTATCCAGAGGGTGCAGAACATTTGATATGCGTTCGACTAATTGCAGAAAATGCGGAGTTGGTGGTTCGTATTGAAGATGATGGCGTGCCATTTGATCCGACTGTTGTTCCGGAGCAAAAAGTTCCGACTTCTTTAGAAGATGCGCAAATTGGAGGGGTTGGTCTGCATTTGATGCATTCCTATGCGGATCGACTGGGATATGAACGCTGCAATGACAAAAATATTCTGACGCTACATCTAACTGATAGTGATGCTGAGGTGACTTTCTGATGTTTTCAATCAAAAAAGGTTCTCCAAAATTTTTAAGGACAGCGGCTATGGCGATCGCCCCGCTAATGCTGAGTCCTGTGGCTGTTTTAGCTAGCCCTCTAGAAATCGTTGAGGGGTGGGTTTATACGGCGACCTCTTCGCCAGTTTTCGGCGTCGACCAACATGGTTTGCCAGAAGGTGTGGTCGACCGAGGTGGCTTTATTCTCGGTGATGCCAATGTCGAAGAACCCTATCTAATTTCTCTTTACGAATATGACGGTGCAATGGTCGTGAGCTTTGAGCAACTTTTATTGCAACGCAAGGTAGACCGTGATGGTGTGGCTTTAAATGAGCAACTGCGTGAATTGCTAGATTCTGCTGTAGTTGCCCAACCAAAAGAGGCTTTGTTTGAATGCGAGGTCAATGAACAAAAAGATCCTGAAATTGTTGCTGTTGCCAGTGCGACAGAGGATTTTGGTATCGATACAGAATGGATAACGGAGTTTCAAGGTGCTTGGCGGGCTAATCGCACAACGGAAACATTAGAACCCATCTCCCAAGACAATCTCCGCTGCTACAACATTGGCTTTGGCTACGACGGCTAAAGTTGGTAATTTTAATCAAAAATTCGCCTCCATCATCTGGGGGCTTTTTTGTGGCGATCGCCATTCCCGCACTGCCAAAAAATTGTGAGCAGACCAAACTCAAAGATCATTCGCTTCAGACCATTTTTTGAGTTCTTCGAGAAACCCTAATGCTGTCTGACCAAATTCTGTAATTTCATAGGTCACGGCGATCGGTCGGGTGCTAATCACTTGGCGTTTTACTAAACCCTCCTTTTCCAGCTCTTTTAGACGTTGAGTAATCATCTTTTTACTCGCGCCACCTACTTGTCGTGCTAAATCATTAAATCGCACAGGTTCATCCTTGAGATGCCATAGGATCGAGCCTTTCCATTTGCCTCCCAGTAGTCGCATACCCCGTTCAATGGGACAAGGTTCGAGGCAGGGTTCAATCGCTTTTTTGCGCCCCTGTGTGTCGGTTTCGATTTGAATTATGTCGCCCATGGCAGAGTGGTTACAAAAAGTATACTGGTTGACTCTTGTAACTTGATTTTATAGCGTTGGGTCAAGCCTAAAAAAACTCAATATTGTAGGCATTATTTTCCAGAGTCAATTTAAAGATTATGGCCACCCAACCTGACATCCATCTCTACACAGCCTCCACGATGAACGGCTGGAAACCAACAATTTTCCTCGAAGAAGCGGGCATTGAATATGAGTTGACAGCGATTGATTTTAGTAAAAAAGAACAAAAATCTGAGTGGTATCTCAAGCTCAATCCTAATGGGCGTATCCCGACCATCGTTGATCGCGGTAATAACGATTTTGTCGTCTTTGAGTCCGGCGCAATTCTTTGGTATCTCGCTGAAAAATACGATAAGTTTTTGCCGAAAGATTCAAATCGGCGATCGCAGGTACTCCAGTGGGTAATGTTCCAGATGGGTGGTATTGGCCCCATGATGGGGCAGGCGATGTATTTCCAGAGAATTGCAGCTCCCCAAGGGCAAGAAGATCCCTTTGCTATCCAGCGTTACGTCAACGAATCCCGGCGATTGCTAGAAGTTTTAGACAGACAACTGGCAGATAAGGCTTATCTCGTGGGAGATGAATTTACCATTGCAGACATTGCCATGTACCCTTGGGCACGATCCTATTACTGGGCGAAGGTTTCTGTCGAAGGGTTAGAGCATTTGCAAGCTTGGTTTGACCGCATCGACCAGCGTCCTGCCACCCAACGCGCCCTCACCATTCCCAAGCCCTACTGGGCATTTTTCGGTAAGGGCGATATCGCCGCTCAAGAAGCTGAAAATGCAGATCGCTTTAAAAGTGATGTGAAAAGTTAGGTTGTTTTTATTGGTAACGATGGCGCAATATTTGAGTCAACTGTTCGGCGCGATCCCGTTCATATTCGAGGAGTTTGCCGTAGTAGTCATGACTGGCTAAATCGAGAGTGAGATAGACATGTTCGCGGGGATTACGGAATCCTTGTTTTGAAAAGAAGCGAATGGCGGCTTCGTTGGCTGGGTCAGTATCCATGAGAACTGTATCAGCACCCTGGGCGATCGTCCGCTCGATTAAGCGCTCTAAAAGTTTTCCAGCAATGCCCATGCGATGAAAGTCTGGGCTAACGCCTAACCAACGGATATAGCTATAGGTGCTCTCTTGTTTTTCAACTAACGTTCCCAGAATAAATCCCGCAAATTTATTTTCCACAGTTGCCACAAAACAAAGATCAGGGTCGGTGTTGTAGGCTCCGGTAACTTCCCACTGATCCCAAAGACGATAGAGTGATGGGTACAGTTCGCTCAGAAATAACTGTTCTCCCAAGTGAAAAATCGGCGCAATATCATCAATGCCCATTAAGCGAATTTGGACGGTGGCTTGATTTTGAAGTGGAGTATCGGACATGGATATATCCAAAGAAATTTAGAAGACAGTTTGGGCGATCGCCGCGATGAAATCTCTTTTTGTCCACGTTAGCAAGAAAGTCTGGGCAAGATTGCATAACTTTTATGACTGCAAACGACATAGAAATATAGACAACAATTTCACTTCACCCATCGCCCGCGAGTAAGCTCTGATTTGCTCAGCGGGCTTTTTTCTGTTGAATTTAAAGTCGGGAGTATTGGGCGATCGCCGACATATTAGTGAGCGACTGAATCGGCGTTGTTAGAATGAAGCGAAGGACAGTAGGGTAAGCCAATGACCGCAATTACGCTCGATCTAAATCCAGTCGCCACTTTGAGTCATGAGCAATTTTTGCAGCTATGCCAGACAAATCCTGACCTCAAACTTGAACGCACTGCCCAAGGAGAATTGGTTGTTATGCCGCCGACTGGTGGAGAAACGGGTCGCATTAATTTCGATATGAATTTGCAGTTAGGCCTCTGGAATCGTAAGTATAAACTTGGTCAATGTTTTGACTCGTCCACAGGTTTTATTCTGCCCAACGGTGCAACGCGATCGCCAGATATGTCGTGGGTAGAACAGTCGCGGTGGGAAGCTTTACGACCCGAACAGCGAGAAAAATATTTGCCTCTTTGTCCAGATTTTGTGGTGGAGCTAATGTCTCCCAGCGATGTGGTTTACCAAACCCGTGCCAAGCTCCAAGAATATATGGACAATTGCTGTCGCCTCGGCTGGCTCATTAATCGCGGCGATCGCCAAGTGGAGATTTATCGGCAAGGACAAGCAGTGGAAACATTGGAGGCTCCCAACACATTATCCGGGGAAGATATACTCACCGATTTTGAGCTCGAATTAGCCGAATTTTGGTAGGGCGAATTTTAGGCAGTTTTGAGGCGATTACCTCAGTATCAAATTGGCAACAAAGGTTTTCTTTTACTAATGCCTATACTCATAAAAGTAACACGTTAGTTTGTCTCTTTTTACTGGGAATACTTTATGCAGCTTATTGCTATTATCTACAGAGCATCATGCAATATAATTTAGGCTACATCAAACAATATTTCCCTGAAAAAGGTTACGGATTTATACAACAGAGACTTAGTAAAGGGACTATTGTTGATTTATGGTTTGATATCTCCAAAGTAAAGCGTAAATATCCAGAAATTGCGCAATTATTAGATGCAGGAAAAACTCCAGATCAATTATTTTGGTATTCGATTGAATCAAATAAGCAAGGTCCCTGTGCTAGTGAATTTTGGCTATCCTTTGAAGTGATTCCGACAGATATACAATCTTCTTTCAAAAAGCAATTTTTAGATGTCGTAGATGATTATATATCTCTTATCTTCTGTAACTCATCTCCAAGTTCTGAAGAATTAGCACGTATGATTTTGAGTGAATCAGAATATGAGAAAGCCTTTAGTCTTGACAATACTAATGAATCTATTCCACAAGAAATTCACTCGAAAGAAGAGATTCCTGAAAAAGTATGGATTAGTAAGCTAGGGCTACCAGAAGACGTATTTCAAAAAATCTTTCTCGTAGCAGAGCAGTATAGAACAAACGTTTTATCTCTTATACCCGGCGGCAGTGAAGTTATTGTTGAATACAATACTGGCAGCGTTCGTTTATATGACAAAATAAAAGACCCTTCTAGCTATATAAGCTCCTTTTTTGGAGGAAAAATTGAGTCAGCTCGACAGGAAATGTCAAGAATATTTTGTCGCTTTCCTGAAGAAAACTCCGATGTTGACGAAATTGAATTTGAGGAGATTTGGAATTTGAGTATGTCTATTACTCCTTGGGATGCATTAAAAGTATTTAAAAAAAACAAGCTAGCTGAAGTCACTCTAGAAGAAGACTATCTTGATTACGATCCACCTAATTTATCGGCTGATCGTAATCAATTCGATACTAATTGGGAATACGCAGAAGCTGTCTATGGTATTCCAGATCCTCGTTTAGTCGAAGATTAAGATAAAGACTTTAAGCGATCGCCCAGTGCCTTACGAGCTTCCTCGCGGTCGTCAAAATAAATCTTTTCAGTACCAAGAATTTGATAATCTTCGTGACCTTTACCAGCAATTAAAACCCCGTCACCGGGTTGTGCTTCGAGGATGGCTTGTTGAATAGCTGCAGCACGGTCGGGAATGACCAAAAATTGAATCGCTTCGGGAATACCTTCCACTACATCCGCCAAAATTTGTTTGGGATCTTCGGTGCGGGGATTATCAGAAGTGACCACAGCCCAATCGGATTTTGTTGCTGCAATATTGCCCATCAGAGGACGCTTTGTGCGATCGCGATCGCCACCACAACCAAACACGCAAATCATTTTGCGAGGGATAAAGGGACGAGATGCTTTAAGTAAATTCTCAAGGCTGTCGGGCGTGTGAGCATAGTCCACAATGACGCTAATATCTTGCTCGTCAGAAACCTGAACTCGTTCCATGCGACCGGGAACACCAGTGAATTGGGGGAGTACTTCTAGCATTTTTTCGAGGTCTAAACCCAACGCCAAACCTGCACCAACTGCCGCCATGACATTTTCGAGATTAAATTGACCAACTAGCGGCGACGAAAATTGTGCTGTGCCTTCCGGTGTTCTCAGGCGACCTGTGACACCAGTAGCGGTATATTCCAAGCGATCCATAAAAATGGCCGCATCTTGATCCTGCAAACTATAAGCCCAACATTTGTCGCCGAGCTTATGGGCAAGCCTTGCGCCATACTGGTCATCGATATTGACGATCGCCCGCCCTTTGCAATACTCATCATTAAAAAGCAGCGCCTTCGCTTGGAAATAGTCCTCCATTGTCTTGTGATAATCGAGGTGATCCTGCGTCAGATTCGTAAATACAGACACATCAAATTCACAGCCCTTTACCCGTTTTTGATCGAGGGCGTGGGAGCTAACTTCCATTACGCCGTGGGTGTTACCAGCCTTGACTGCTTCCGCGAAATTCTTCTGGAGATCAACGGCAAAAGGGGTGGTGTGGGTCGCAATTTTTTCGTAGCCCTGCCAACGGGTGTAGAGCGTCCCGATGAGAGCAGTGGGCTTTTTCGTTTGCTGAAGGAAAAATTCGATGAGGTGACTAGTCGTAGTTTTACCGTTCGTTCCAGTGACACCGACGAGTTTGAGGGATTGGGTTGGAAATTCGTAAAAGAGGTTGGCAATTTCGGCGCAGGCAATCACGGGATCGCTGGTGACGATGACACATTCACCGTTTTTAGCAGGAAACTTTTCTACAGCTTCGGCAGAGACAATGGCGGCGATCGCCCCACTTTCTAGAGCACCCGGCCAAAATTCTCCCCCATCAACCCTTGTACCCGGCAAACCAATAAAAACATCTCCAGCGACGACCCCTTGGGAATTGGTCGCAAGTCCCTTGACCTCGTGGGTCAAAGTAGGATGGTCTGGTAAAGCGTCGATAACCGATACTTGCCCAAGAAGTTCACCTAGTTGCATGATTTGCCTCCAAACCCTTTAATTTCCCCGATTTTAGTCCGACAAAAGGGGAATTCTGTAATTTCAGTAGCAGTTTATCTCAATTCTATCCTTGGGCGGAGACTCGATTTTTTGAGTCTGTTCTATGGCTACTAAGCAAATAATTTTTCAACGATCGCCTGATCTTGACGGCAAAGGTCTTCGGCTCCTTCTGGCAGCGTTTCCCATTTCCAAATGCTGTCGGGATCATTCACTCGTTCTCGAATTAGCTCGGCAAGGGAATGGACAAAAGCAGGTTGCCATTCCGGCCCCATATACCCGACTCCCCATCGACTGACGGTGTCGTAATAAACCCGCAGCCACGGTTCAGGCTTAGTGATATCAATGCTCATCTCACAGGCAATGCGAAAGACATCTGCAAGATCAAAATCGGCATATTCCTGTTCTAAAATTTGGCGGCGACTCATAGTTCAGTTCGAGGGCGATCGCCCCATGAAAGACAATGGAAAATGCACCATATAGCTTAAAGATAGACGGGATAATTCGCTCTGTGGGTAAACATCTGTAAAAATCAAGGAATTTATATTATTTTTGCCCTTATCTCGTTGTCTATCCCAATTATTTCTCGCTACCATTAAGTTGTGACCTGTACATCTTGCGGATGAGTGCTAGCGAAGGCTGAAAGGTTCTATGGAAATTCAACTGATAAATATTGGGTTCGGTAATATTGTCTCTGCGAACCGGGTGATTGCGATTGTTAGCCCCGAATCTGCTCCCATTAAGCGCATTATTAGTGATGCTCGTGATCGTGGTCAGCTGATTGATGCTACCTACGGCAGACGTACTCGCGCGGTGATTATTACGGATTCTAGCCATGTGGTACTCTCGGCAATTCAGCCGGAAACTGTTGCTCACCGTTTCGTCGTCCAAAAAGATGGGGCGATCGCCAATGCTAAATTAGGGTGATTATTGCGCCGTAACTTTTGTATTGCATCTATGACCACCCCCGGAAAACTCATTGTCCTCACTGGCCCCAGCGGCGTTGGCAAAGGAACCATTGTCCGTGAACTGTTAACTCGTCACGACCAACTATTTTTATCGATCTCCGCCACCACCCGCCAGCCACGCACCGGAGAAGTTGACGGTAAAGATTATTTTTTTAAGAGCCGCGCCGAGTTTGAAGCGATGATTGCGGCGAAAGAGTTATTAGAGTGGGCCGAATACGCCGGCAACTATTACGGCACGCCCCTACCACCCGTTGCTGCCCAAACCACTAAAGGCAATTTTGTATTGCTCGAAATTGAAGTAGTCGGGGCAAATTCTGTAAAAAATATTTTCCCCGATGCAGTGCGTATTTTTATTCTGCCGCCGTCTTTTGAAGTCCTAAAAGAACGTTTGCAGGGGCGTGGCACAGATTCCGAGGAAGTGATCGCAAAGCGCTTAGCCCGCGCCAAGGAAGAGCTAGAACTAAGCAAAGAATTTGACTACCAAATCGTCAATGACGATCTAGAAGTGGCGATCGCCGAGATTGAAGCAGCTATTTTTTGAGGAAAATACCTTGGTTTTTTGAAAATGTTTAGTAGAGCAATTGTTTTGAGCCAACCTTAAAAATATTTGCAGGAGGAACAAGATAAATCCTTTGATTCTTGAAAAATACAACGCTTTACCAGAAGGACTCAAAAAGCAAGTAGAAGACTTTATCGAGTTCCTCGCGCAAAAATATTCAAACAACTCCTATACATCGGCTGAGCAAAGAGAGAAAAAATATGGCTACGGCAGTTTAGAAGGCAAATTAGTGGTTCCTGATGACTTTGATGAACCCATTGAAGAATTGTCGGAGTACATGTAAATGTATCTCCTTAATATCCATATTTTGCTCTGGTATTTAGCCGCTGATAAGAAATTAAATTCTGAGATTAGAGCAATTCTCGATCAGAGAAATAACCTGTATCTAAGCGTTGCTAGTCTCTGGGAAATATCAATCAAGTTTAATATTGGCAAATTACCTAGTAGTTCCAGCTATGACGAAATTTGGGAGCAAGTAGATTTTCTCAACATCAATCAATTGAATCTTAGTTGTGGTGATCTTGTCCGTTACAGGAATCTGCCTTTAAACAAAAAACACCGTGTTCCCTTTGACCGAATTCTCATTGCCCAAGCAATACAGCATTCTCTAATCTTGGTGACCGCTGATTCTAAGTTCAGAACTTACGATTTAGAAGGCTTTAGGCTTTACTTGAATTAACTTCAACAAGTTGAACGCTTGCTTTAGGTGGCGAGTCTCATCTTGTCCAACCAAATCATTTTCAATATTTAAAGCCAGCATTTTCTCGTAAAGTATTTCGTAGTAGCCGTATCCCCTGGGTTAGCCGAATCTATTACAATCAGACAAATAAGATAAGAAAAACGAGCGAACAGCCCCATGATTCCAACCGTTATCGAAAGCTCAGGTCGCGGTGAACGTGCCTTTGATATTTACTCCCGTTTGTTGCGGGAAAGAATCGTTTTCCTCGGTCAACAGGTAAATGACGAAATCGCCAACCTCATCGTGGCGCAACTTCTGTTCCTCGAAGCTGACGATCCTGAGAAAGATATTTATCTCTACATCAACTCTCCCGGTGGCTCTGTGTCTGCGGGTATGGGCATCTTCGATACGATGAACCAAGTTCGTCCTGATGTCTGCACTATCTGTATTGGTCTGGCGGCAAGTATGGGTGCATTTTTGCTCAGTGCAGGCGAAAAGGGTAAGCGCATGAGTCTCCCCAACTCCCGCATCATGATTCACCAACCCCTCGGTGGTGCCCAGGGTCAAGCAACAGA
>CAZXBK010000137.1:0-11465 GCA_964638765.1 uncultured Synechococcus sp.
AACCCAATTTGACTGGCAGGAAGCTTTTCCTGAGTAACTTTCATCGATGTTTTAAGGCTCTAAATATATAAATTACAACTAAATAAACTAGGCAAATGGATGGCCAATCTCTCTTTATTGAGCAGGATTTGAACGCTCCGTGATATCCTAGTGGAGCAATCCGCATGTGCTATGTTTCCAAAGCAGTTTGGAACAGTTTTAAGCGTTTATCTGTCGGTTTGCCTTACTGATAATAGTATAGTTAGAGTCTTTGCGTATACAGTTTTGTCTTTGCTAAGCCGCTAGCCTGATTGAGTCTCAAGTCGCGGCGATCGCCTCTCACACAGCATTACGATAAGTCCTCGAAGGTCTATATAAAGTTTTTTGTCCATATCCATTAAGTTCACATCCAATTGGAGGTTTCGTCGTTGTCAAAATCAGTAAATGTTGCCATTCTTGGGGCAACGGGGGCTGTCGGAGCTGAGCTGCTCCAGCTTCTTGAAGAACGTGATTTTCCTGTAAAAAATTTAAAATTACTTGCCTCGCCTCGTTCGGCGGGTAAAGCTCTGGCGTTTAAGGGTGAAGAACTTACTGTTGAAGCAGTGTCTGCTGAGACTTTTCAAGATGTTGATATCGTTTTAGCTTCGGCTGGCGGTTCAACTTCTAAAAAGTGGGCGGCGATCGCCGTTGAGGCAGGAGCTGTTGTTGTGGACAATTCCAGCGCTTTCCGCATGGATCCAGAGGTGCCCTTGATCGTGCCGGAGATTAACCCGGAAGCTGCAAAGGATCATAAGGGAATTATCGCGAATCCCAACTGCACAACAATTCTGATGGGCGTTGCAATTTATCCGCTGCATAAGGTGCAGCCGATTAAGCGGATTGTTGTTTCTACCTACCAATCTGCCAGCGGCGCAGGTGCACGGGCAATGGAAGAGGTAAAGCAGCAGACCGAAGCGATTATGGCTGGTGAAACACCCCGGACTGAGTCTTTCCCTTACCCTCTAGCGTTTAATCTTTTCCCTCACAACTCTCCCCTTGATGATCAAGGCTATTGTCAAGAGGAAATGAAGATGGTTAATGAAACGCGCAAGATTTT
Organism: uncultured Synechococcus sp.; assembly: GCA_964638765.1. Taxonomy (GTDB): domain Bacteria; phylum Cyanobacteriota; class Cyanobacteriia; order Cyanobacteriales; family MRBY01; genus MRBY01. The sequence continues at coordinate 1,076 of CAZXBK010000137.1, forward strand.
TGGGGAGCCAGATTTAAAAGTTTCTGCAACCTGTGTACGTGTTCCCGTACTTCGTGCCCACTCAGAAGCGATTAATCTAGAATTTGAGGCCGGCTTTGAGCCTGCTGCTGCTAAAGAAATTTTGGCGACTGCACCCGGTGTCACGGTTATCGAAGATTGGGAAAAGAATTACTTCCCGATGCCCATCGATGCCACGGGTAAAGATCCTGTGCTTGTGGGTCGTATTCGTAAGGATATTTCCCAAGACCATGGCCTCGAATTATGGTTGTGTGGCGATCAGATTCGTAAAGGGGCAGCGCTAAATGCTGTGCAAATTGCTGAGCTACTTTGCGAACAAAATCTTTTGCAATCTAGTGCGATTGCAACAGCGGTTTAGGTTCGTAAGATATTAGGTGTGTGGTGTCGATTCTTTTATGACAAGTACAAGGTTTGGTCGAGTAATCACCGCAATGGTGACGCCCTTCACAGAAGAGGGTCAGGTAAATTATGCGATGGCAGAGAAGCTTGCTTCTCACCTCATTGATAATGGTAGTGATGGCTTGGTCGTCTGTGGTACGACGGGTGAATCGCCAACTTTAACTTGGGAAGAGGAACACGACCTGTTTCAGGCCGTAAAAAGTGCCGCAGCTGGCCGCGCAACGGTAATTGCAGGGACTGGTTCTAACTCGACCAGTGAGGCGATCGCCGCCACAAAAAAAGCAGAAGCGTTAGGCTTAGATGGGACATTACAAGTTGTTCCCTACTACAATAAGCCGCCCCAAGAGGGTCTCTACCACCACTATCGGGCGATCGCCGAAGCCTGCCCTGATATTCCGTTGATGTTGTATAACGTCCCCGGTCGAACCAGCTGTAACCTTATTCCGGAAACAGTCGTTCGCCTAGCGGAAATTGACAATATTGTGGCGATTAAAGAAGCCAGTGGTAACGTCGACCAAGCTGCTCAGATCCGCTGTGCTGTCGGTGATGACTTTGCTATCTACTCCGGTGACGATAGCCTAACGATGCCGTTAATGAGCGTTGGTGCCCAAGGCGTTGTTAGCGTTGCTAGCCACCTTGTCGGCAAAGCGATGCAGCAGATGATTCAGGCATTTCTCGCTGGCAATAACCAAGAGGCGATCAAGCTTCATCTCAAGTTGTTTCCCCTATTTAAAGTCTTGTTTTGTGACACAAACCCTTTACCTGTCAAAACAGCTTTAATTTTGCAAGGTTGGAGCCTCGGTAGTTTTCGACCACCCTTGTATCCCCTTGACCCCCACCGCACCAAGCAACTAACCCAGGTGCTCAAAGATCTCGCTTTGCTCTAGGGAATTCACCTTATTGGCGTGAGCCTAGACAAGTTTGACAACAAAATATTGCGATTTGACCTACCAGAGGGATACCCGACTGGCTAAATCCCCCTTTCGCATTACACAGTTTTTTCCGTTTTTACTTTCAACCTAGTTAGGACATTTATGAACAATAACAAGCCCAAACTCGTAGCCAAAAAAACAAAAAATGCTTCCCAAGTGAACGGTGGCGAAGATTCTATTAAGATTATTCCCCTTGGTGGACTCCACGAAATTGGGAAAAATACTTGTATTTTTGAATATGACGACGAGATTGTCTTGCTTGATGCCGGACTCGCATTTCCAACAGATGGAATGCATGGTGTAAATATCGTTTTACCGGATACAACCTATCTCCGTGAAAATCGCCACAAGATTAAGGGGATGATCGTGACCCACGGTCACGAGGATCACATCGGTGGAATTGCCCATCACCTCAAGCAGTTTGATATTCCTGTCATTTATGGCCCTCGTTTAGCGATGTCTCTCCTCAGTGACAAGCTCGATGAAGCAGGGGTCAGCGATCGCACAAAACTCAATAGCGTGATGCCCCGCGATATGGTGCGCATTGGTAAGAATTTTGTTGTCGAATATATTCGTAATACCCACTCCATCGCCGATAGTTTCACGGTTGCCATCCACACTCCCTTAGGCGTGATTATTCACACAGGTGATTTCAAAGTGGACTACACTCCCGTTGATGGTGAGCATTTTGATTTCCAACGTTTAGCTGAGCATGGTGAGAAAGGCGTGTTGTGTTTGTTGAGTGATTCGACAAATGCTGAAGTTCCGGGTCATACACCTTCTGAAGCTTCCGTTAAACCTAATCTTGACCGTATTTTTGGTCAGGCAAAAGGTCGTCTACTCGTCACAACGTTTGCTTCTTCAGTACACCGCGTCAATATTATTTTGCAACTGGCTGAAAAGCATAATCGTAAAGTGGCGATCGTTGGTCGTTCTATGCTGAACGTCATTTCCCACGCACGCAACCTTGGCTATATCAAGTGTCTGGATAATCTATTTATTCCGCTACGCCAAGTTAAGAGTATGCGTGATGAAGATGTTCTAATTCTCAGTACTGGTTCCCAGGGTGAATCGTTGTCGGCTATGACGCGGATTTCCAAGGGTGAACACCGCCAAATCAAAATTAAAGAAGGTGACACAGTCGTCTTTTCCGCGAACCCAATTCCCGGTAACACGATCGCCGTGGTTAATACCATTGACCGCCTCATGATGTTGGGCGCGAAGGTGGTTTACGGTAAGCGCGAAGGCATTCACGTATCTGGTCATGGTTCCCAAGAAGAGCACAAGATGATGCTGGCGTTGACGAAGCCAAAATTCTTTATTCCCTTCCACGGTGAGCACCGGATGCTTGTGAAACATTCCCAAACGGCGAAGTCGATGGGTGTGCCGGAAGAGAATATTGTCATTATCGACAATGGTGACATTGTAGAACTGACTGAAAATTCGATTGGTGTCGCAGGTAAAGTTGAATCTGGTATCGAACTAGTAGATCGTTCTGGCATCGTCCATGACAATGTTCTGCAAGATCGTCAACAACTTGCTGAGCAAGGAGTCATTACTGTTGCGGCAGCGATTACAAAGGATGGCACTCTTGTTGCCCCCCCTGAAATCCACATTCGTGGTGTCGTGGCTTCTGCCAATAACAAGCTTCTACATCAGCTGATTCAGAGAAATGTGGACAGCACAATCAGCGATCGCCTAGCGGAATACAAAGGTAATGGCAAGCGTTCTCAGGAAGAGATCGATTGGACTGATATCCGCATCGAAGTAGAGCAGTCTCTCCAACGTTTGGCGCGTCGTGAACTGCAAAGTCAGCCTTTGATTGTGTTCTTGATGCAGGTTAGCGAGCAAGTCGGTACACGGACTCAGCGCCGCCGCCGCCGCCCCACTGCTGCTGCTTCGTAAAGGCGTAGCGTTCTTTAATCTAGGCACAAAGTAAAAATTAATATGGAAAAGGAGGATTCGTAAATCCTCCTCTTTTTTTGCTGAAAATTATAAATTGCGAAACCTTTGCCCTGTTTACTCTTGGGCTGGTGCGGCATCTGGCTCTACCCAAATAATGCGCTTTTCTAAAACATCGACTTTTTCGCTATGTTCACGAATAAGATCGGGTGATTCGTGGGCATCAAAATTTTGTTTAAAGTCTTCGCGGAGAACATTTACACGGTATTCTGCTTCGGCAACTTCAGCGCGAATTTCATCAATTCTTTCCTGCTGGGACAAGTGATGGGGTAAAAGATTGGCGATCGCCGCCGCTGCCACGCCGATAAGGGCACAGTTAACCGTTGTTTGAAGACTCAGCTCAATCAGAACGGCACGATTACGCCGCGACTGCTGTACTTTGCGTTGACGCGCATGGCGACGTACCTTGCGACGGGGCTGAGATGGTAACTGTGGTTGCCGTTGGGGCTGGTAGGCGTGCATGAAAGTTTAGGATGATTATCAAAAGAAATTGGCGAAATTTTCTGGCGGTGAAGAACAATAAGCTTGAAATATTTAATGGACTGTTCTTTTTTTATTGCTTAGAAAAAGTGCTTAACCAAAAACTGCAAGCCTCGACTCTAAAGCCAAACAGGCAAGCAATTAGGGTTGACATTAGCAGAATCTTAGCACTCGACTCGGAAAATCACTGATCTTATTAAGAAAGTTCCCGAAAAACACTCTGAGTTCTTCAATTCTGGCAGTGAATTAAAGCGTTTACCCTACAAATTTCTGACGAAATAATAGCAAGGGAAAATTACAGAAGGTTTAGGCGATCGCCAATGCCCTTTCAACAAATCGAATTTAAAACTTGGTTGAGGCTTTAACTCTTAATAGACTTCGGCATAACTATTGCCTGCGTTGGCAAGGTTAAGGAATTTTGTCAGTTCTGGTTGGAAAATGAGTTTCACCGTGCCAGTAGGCCCATTCCGGTGCTTGGTGATAATCACCTCGGCAATGTCGTGATCCGGCGAATCGGGATTGTAGTAGCTATCGCGATACAACATGATAATCAAATCGGCGTCCTGCTCAATGGAACCAGATTCCCGCAAATCTGACATCATCGGGCGCTTATTGGTGCGGGCTTCAACGCCACGACTGAGCTGGGATAAGGCCAAAATTGGGACATTTAGTTCACGGGCTAAACCCTTTAAAGCACGGGTGATTTTTGAAATTTCCTGCACACGATTATCGCCGCCGCCTTCCATGAGTTGTAAATAATCCAGCAAAATTAATCCCAGTTTACCGCCCTGTTCTGCTTGGAGTTTTCTCGCCTGGGAGCGCATCTGGGCGACGGTTAAATTGGCGGTGTCGTCGATAAATAGGGGCACGTCTGATAGCGATTCAACAGCGGTAATGAGCGGCTCCATATCCGTTTGGGTAAGTCGCCCAGCCCGCAGACGATTACTTTCGATCTGGGCTTCTCCTGCTAATAGACGTTGAACAAGCTGTTCCTTTGACATCTCTAAACTAAAAACGGCGACAGGCAACTGGTGAGTTTTGGCAATATTGACGGCAACATTAAGGGAAAAACTGGTCTTTCCCATGGCAGGACGACCCGCAATAATTACTAAATCCGAACGCTGGAACCCGCTGGTCATCGCATCTAGGTCGTAAAAACCACAGCTAAGACCTGGCAGGGTAATTTCTTGGTGGAGATCCTCGATATTGTTAAAGGTTTCAACAATGGTTTCGGCGATCGGCGTTAAACCTTCTTGGGGGCGCTCTTGGGTAAGCTTAAAAATCTTTTGTTCTGATTCGTCTAGAACTTCTTCAAGGGGTGTGGTGGTGTCGTAACCGAGATCAATAATTTCGTTGCCGCTACTAATGAGCTGACGACGAACATATTTGTCCATTACGAGCTGTGCATAACGGTCAACGTTGACGGCAGACACAGTACGGTCAACAAGGCTAGCTAATTTTGCTGTGCCGCCGATTTTTTCAAAGAGTTTTTGATCCTGAAGCCATGAGGTGAGGCTGACGAGATCGGTGGGTTTGCCCTGGGCGTGGAGAATCAGCAGACCCTTATAGAGATCGCGATGGGCTTGAACGTAAAAGGCATTCGTGACCAAAATATCTACGACTCGCCCCATTGCCTCTGGATCAAGTAAGATACCGCCCAAAATCGATTCTTCTGCATCAAGATTTTGGGGGGGAATGGAACGGTTAGAAAAAGTTGGCGTAGTGTCGGCCATAGTCCAAGGGATGGGGAATATCTTAGTTTAACTGTACTGTTCTTTTCTGTCCTGCATTGGGGATTGGGAGAATGTCTGTGGCGTGGCAGGATAGGGCTAGTTTGTTGTCGGGAAGTTATGTTTAGCTACTTAAAAGGTCAGGCGATCGCCCTGCAAAAGAATTTACAGAATAGAGTATTTTTAGTGCTGGAAGTGGGCGGCATTGGCTACGAAGTCCAAATTTCTAGTCGCTTTGCCCTTGAGATTAATCTTGCTGAGGAAACGATACTACAGGTATTTATTCACTACCAGCAGCGAGAAGACCAAGTGATTTTGTATGGATTTGAGTCTCTAGCGGAGCGGGATTTATTTCGACAGTTAATTGGCGTCAGTGGTATCGGCGCACAGTCGGCGATCGCCTTGCTAGATACCTTAACGCTGCCAGAACTCGTGCAGGCGATCGTCAGTGAAAACCATAAGCTTTTGGCTAAAGCACCGGGTATCGGTAAAAAAACAGCAGAGCGATTAGCCCTTGAACTCCGCACCAAATTAGCCCAGTGGCGAGATCAAACAGGTTTACCCCAGGCTGATGTGAATACACCCCAAGCCGGAATCTACGAAGATCTCGAAATGACCCTCCTTGCCCTCGGCTATGACGATGATGAAATTCGCCGTGCCATTGCCACTTTATCCCAAGATTCTCTTTTGGCTCAAAATCCCAATGCCGATGAATGGATACGCCAGGCGATCGCCTTCCTCAGCCGCTAAAAAGTAAAAAATATGACTTGGCGGAGCTCTAAAATTCCTATCCCCGCCGTAAACGAACGGGGCATTACGGAATTTTTCCTTCGGAACGAACTACCGCCAGATTAATTACGCCCTAAAGGGACGGGGAATTTACCCTGTAGAGATTAAAGTTAACCCAATAAAAAATCTTCCAGTCATCCAACCAGAAGATTTCTCAAAGATTAAAAGCCAAATTTAGTTAATGGTGCGCACTTTAGGTTCACCGTCAATAATTTCACCAACAAGGATCGTATCTGCCACACCGACGAACAAACCATTTTCCAGAACGCCGGGAATATTGTTGATCGCGATTTCTAACGCCGCAGGATCTTTAATCGCTTCAAACTTGAGATCAACGACCAAATTACCTTCGTCGGTTACAACGGGGCCAGCTTTTTTAACGCCCATCCGTAGCTCGGGTTTGCCACCTAGTGCTTCTAGTTGACGCATGACAGGCGTAATCGCCATGGGAATCACCTCAACAGGTAATAAGAAAGTAGAGCCGAGGCTGTCTACCATTTTGCCGCTATCGACGACGACAACAAACTTGTTCGCAAGGGCATCTACAACCTTTTCGCGAGTGTGGGCTGCGCCACCACCTTTAATTAGATTCTTATTCGGATCAACCTCATCCGCACCGTCGATCGCCAAGTCGATATGGTCTACCGCATCAAGACTTGTGAGAGGTATACCGTATTGCTTTGATAAAACTTCAGCCTGAAAAGACGTAGGAATACCAACAATATTTTCAATCTCACCTGCTGCGAGGCGCTCACCAATAAACTGGATAGCATAGGCCGTTGTCGAACCTGTACCGAGACCAACGATGGTATTTGACTCCACCATTGCCGCGGCGGCCCGACCGACCTCTTGTTTCATCACCTTAACTGCATCCATAATTTATTCCCTCCTTACTGCTATCAAATAAAAATCGGTAAACATAAAAAATCCTGCCACAAAGACTGTAGCAGGAAAAATTCATCTAAATAGAGTTAGACATTTGTGGTTTGCTTTTGGAGCATGTCCTTGAGCTTTTCAAGTTCGCTTGCCCAACGGGGATCAGGCTGAGCAGAGCTGGAACCGCCGCTGCTGTAGGTCATAGGCTTCTTGCTGCCGCCGCGCTTACCGCGCTTACCGCCCTTGGATGCACCGCCAGCATTACTGGGAGTATCCTCAGACTTGGAACGGGGTAGAGCCTTTTCAATTTTGAGTTCGCTGTCCATGAAAGACTGACCGTTGTACTTTTCGATGAAAGCATCAGCTTCTTCGTCAGTAGGGACAGTGACAAACGCAAAACCACGGCACTTACCAGTCTTGCGGTCTTTAATTACTTTGGTGCTTGCATTTTCGCCTGCTTCTGCAAAAAATGCGGTGAGAGCGTCTTTTTCGACGACATCTTTGGGTAGGTTACCGACGTATAAACGAACGGACATAGAGAAACCTCCTAGGGGGTGGTGTGTTCAAGAAAAATCTGGAGTTTCGGGTCAGAGAAACGCTGAAAGGGCGGTCAAAAGCTTTTGTGCTGCGATCGCCTTTGACTGTGCCTATAAGTTTTTAACTTTAGAAATACTTGTCATTCAGTGTTGCTTATACCCTGATTTTGTTTAGAAGACTTATCGTCTGTTTTGCACAAACAACAGTTTCTTCTAGCAAGTCGCGCCATGACGCGGAAACTTACGGTGTGGCAATGCTTTTTCGATAACATTACAAAATGTATCACACTACCGAGTGCAACATTATCAGCTAAAGGGATTAGAAAAACAAGGGATTTTAGATTTTCTTTTGTTTGTTTTTTTAGATATGCGCTACGTGAAAATGTCCTAAATCATCAAAAAAACGGTATCAAAAGCAACAGCGAGCTGCACTGCAAGTCTCTTCAAAGCTAGCTTTGCGGGAAATCAAACGCCCACTAAATAAGTCAGGAACAGCTGAAAAAAAGATTATTTAAAACAACGGAGTGTGAAGGATCTATCAGAAAAGTCTATAGGATTTGATACAGTGGATTTTCGATTTTCCGTAATCTGGAAAGTAACTTGTTGGGATTTGGGGAGTAAAAAGCAGAGCCATGACGATGATTGTGCAGAAATATGGTGGAACTTCTGTCGGATCAGTCGAACGGATCCAAGCGGTCGCTAAACGTATTTATCAGCGTGCGCAGGCGGGTAATCGACTGGTCGTTGTGGTTTCTGCGATGGGAAAAACGACGGATACCCTCGTGCAGTTGGCCAATGAAATTAGCTCCAATCCAAGCCGCCGCGAAATGGACATGTTGCTCTCGACGGGGGAACAAGTTTCGATTTCCCTACTGAGTATGGCGTTGCAGGAGTTGGGACAGCCAGCGGTTTCTCTCACTGGTGCTCAGGTGGGCATCGTCACTGAAGCGGAACATAGTCGCGCGCGTATTCTTGAAATTAAAACAAATCGTCTCGAAAAACATTTAAATCAGGGGCAAGTGATTGTCGTTGCGGGTTTTCAGGGGGTTAGTAATAGTTCTGAGCTGGAGATTACGACCCTCGGACGAGGTGGTTCGGACACGTCTGCTGTGGCGATCGCCGCCGCTTTGAAAGCGTCCTGTTGTGAAATCTATACAGATGTACCGGGTATTTTGACGACTGACCCACGGATTGTGCCGGAAGCCGAACTGATGCCGGAGGTTACTTCTGATGAAATGCTGGAACTGGCTAGTTTGGGGGCAAAGGTTCTTCATCCCCGCGCGGTAGAAATTGCGAAAAATTATGGTGTGCCCCTCGTCGTTCGTTCGAGTTGGACAGAGGATCCGGGCACTAAAGTCACATCGGCAGCAGTAAGCGATCGCCCCCTAGTCAATCTAGAAATTGCGAAGGCGGTTGATGGGGTGGAATTTGATACGGATCAAGCACGCATTGCGATGTTGCGCATCCCTGATCGTCCTGGGGTAGCGGCCAAATTATTTGGTGAAATCGCGACCCACAATGTGGATGTGGATCTGATTATTCAATCGATTCACGACGGCAATAGTAACGATATTGCGTTTACGGTGACGGAAAAAGCAGCCAGTCAAGCCCAGTCCATTGCCGAGGCGATCGCCCCGACCTTTTGTGAAGCAGCGATTCAAAACTTAGATGATGTTTCGGTAATGACGGCAAATGACATCGCTAAAATTACGATCTCGGGAGCGGGAATGATTGGTCGTCCGGGTATTGCGGCGACGATGTTCCAGAGCTTGGCGGATGCGGGCATCAATATCGAGATGATTTCGACGTCTGAGGTGAAGGTGAGCTGTGTGATTCAGCAGATTGACTGTGACCGGGCGATCGCCACTCTGTGTGATGTCTTTGAAATTGCGTCGTCTTCAATGTCAGCAGCACCGACGGCTCTGAGTGCGGAAGAGCATCCACCTGTGCGAGGAGTAGCCCTAGATCTCAAGCAAGCACAGTTGGCAATTCGCCATGTGCCGGACGCACCGGGGATGGCGGCAAAAATCTTTACCCTATTGGCGCAACAAAATATTAGTGTTGATATGATTATTCAGTCCCAGCGGTGTCGGGTAAACAACGGCATTAATACCCGCGATATTGCTTGTACTGTGGCGCAGAGTGATGCTGAGGCGGCGCGTCTTGCCCTTAGTGGTATTGCGGAGCAGCTAAACTTTGGAGAAATTGAAGTGAATCCGGCGATCGCCAAGGTAAGTATTGTTGGTTCTGGGATGATTGGTGCGCCCGGCATTGCCGCCAAATTCTTCCAAGCTCTCGCTGATGACCGCATCAATATCCAGATGATTACGACATCGGAAATTAAAATTAGTTGTGTTGTGCCAGAAGAGCAGGGTAAAGAGGCGTTGAAATTAGTCCACGATGCCTTTGGGTTAGCGGGGGCGGCAAAGGTGGAAGTGCCTGCCTAAACGTCTTTAACGACCATCACCAACACCACAAACATAATGGCGATCGCCGCAAGAATCGTGATGACACTCATGGGTCAAGTTTGCTCCTGTAATTTCATCACTTTTTAGGTTAGCGGCAAAGCTCCGAAAATTGCCCTTCGTTTTACAGGGCGATCGCCTACCAACCGTCCTTCCTTGGGGAAGCGATTATGTTCCATGTCAAGGACAAAAGTGAAAATAGT
>CAZXBK010000138.1:0-11275 GCA_964638765.1 uncultured Synechococcus sp.
GCTCCATTGATTCACTTTGCTACTCACGCCTAGCATTACTCTCTTGAAACTCTCTCAAAATTAATGTCGATGAAAATCCTTTTGTCGGACAAAGGTTTGGGGTCAAAAGCATTCCGACAATATTGTTTTTTAAAGATGGCGAGTTGCAGTCAGTAATTAATGGAGTGCAACCTTACGACACATTGAGCAGCACCCTAGAAAGTTATTTTCCCTAATGTTTCCATTTACAGTGGGCGGCGATCGCCCTTCACGAAAAACAAAATCTCCAAGAAGCAGTTCGACTCCGCATTAAGCTGGAGAATCGGCTCAGCCAACCCTTTCAAAAAAATATAGTAGAATCAAAATCCAGAAAAATTGCTAACGTAGCTCAGCTGGTAGAGCAACGCATTCGTAATGCGTAGGTCGTGGGTTCAAGTCCCATCGTTAGCTTGAGGCAACTTAAAATATTGGCAAAATACTCGAATGAGTCGTACCAACTCTTTTTTCTTGAGTGAAAGAATGACAAGTTGAGCATGTCAAATTGCTGGAAATATCTCACAGCCGGAAAGTTTATGAACTCGCCCCAAAAATCGCCTCCACAAAAAAATACCAAGCGTCGCTGGCGATCGTGGCTATTGGGTATTAGTGGTGTTTCCTGTTTATTGATTATTGGGGTGATCGCCGGATTCCGCAGTTTGCGACCAGCCCTAACGGAAGATTGGCAACCGATCTATCAAGGCGTTGATTTGTTGGTTACTGAGATACCAGACAACCTCGGTAAAGGTCGGATGATGGCAGTGCGGGTGCAGTGGGATACACCGGGTTTAGAGATGAAACATCGCGAGCCAGATTTTCCTTTGCCCGACGAACCTTGGAATCAAACAGAAGGCGATCGCCTGTTTAAACTAACCATTGCCGACTGGGCATTGCAGCGACAGCAACCCTCGATTTTCGTGAATACAACTCGCTACACACCCCACCAAATTTGGCGATCTATTCCCGGTAATGCCGTGACAACCCTTGAGACTTTAATCATTGACGGTCAAGCAAGTCACCAGCATAAACATAGCTATTTGCTCTGGTGGGATGAGTTTGGTGAAGCTCGCATGGAAATGAGCAAGCCGCCAACACAAGAAATGCTGCAAACCGCAGTTTTAGGGATTGGTGTGCAGGGAGTTTCAATTTCGGAAGGCCAAGCCCGTCCCGGTGCAATGAGTGGGTTTGCCGACCCGATTCCCCGCACATTCATGGGCATTGATAACGCTAATAAACATCTCTATCTAATTGCTTTTGAAGAAATTACCGATGCTGGCATGGTCGAAATGGCGATCGCCCTCGGCGTACAAGATGGTGCAATGGTGGATAGCGGTGATGCAACGCACCTATTGATTGGTAAAGATGCAAAAGATATTCCTAACCGGACAGGCATTCGTAACCGCCGTCCCCTCGCTGGTTACCTCATGATTTTTGCCGAACCTTTGTCAGAGTAGACTTGTTCACCCACAGGGTAAACTATAGGTCTCGCAAAAGCAGATTCAGTATTGAGTAAACGTCCTTCCCTGGGGAAGGTGCCGAAGGCGGAAGGGGTTTCAGTTTAGTTACTAAACTTACGGTCAATCCCTACCACAAAGAGAATTTTGGTGGTTTACCCAAGCAATCTAGAAACAATCACCTCACTTTAGACCCATGCCCCAGCCGATCCAGTGGTATCCCGGACACATCGCCAAAGCCGAACGCCAGTTAAAAGAACAACTCAATCGCGTGGATGTGGTCTTAGAAGTTCTGGATGCCCGTATCCCCTACGCATCGCACCACCCTCAATTTGACGAATGGGTGCAAGACAAACCGAGAGTAATTGTCGTCAATCGGCGGGACATGATCCCCAGCAAAACCCTCACCCAATGGCGAGAGTGGTATCAGGCGCAGAAATTGCAGCCTGTTTTTACCGATGCGCGTAAAGGAAAAGGCGTCAAAGGTGTGATTAAAGCCGCTCAAATTGCGGGTAAAGCAATGAATGATCGCCGCATCTCCCGTGGCATGAAACCCCGTCCCGTGAGAGCTGTGGTGATGGGATTGCCGAACGTTGGTAAATCAGCATTAATTAATCGTCTCGTCGGCAAAAAAGTTGTCGCTAGCGCCCGAAAAGCTGGTGTCACCAAACAATTACGCTGGGTGAGAATTTCTGATCAAATTGAAATGTTAGATGCTCCCGGTGTCATTCCGTGGAAACTAGACGACCAAGATAATGCCGTTAAGCTTGCCATTTGCGAAGACATTGGTGCCGCGTCCTACGATAACGAATTAGTTGCCCAAGCCCTCGTTGACCATTTAGTCGCCTTAAATTTTGGAGACGTTTTAACCGAGCGCTACGAAGTAGAGCCGACAGACATGTCCGGTGAAGACTACATTATTGCCCTAGGAGAACATCGTTTTCAAGGAGACAAAGAACGCGGTGCAGTTACTCTTCTCAATGACTTTCGCAAAGGTAATCTTGGCCCAATTCCATTAGAGTTACCCGTATAACTTTCTCTCTAAGTTTTGCGTTAGGTTAAGTAACTCAAGTGAATGCCCATGAAGAATTTAGCCAGACAGAATGGATATCAAAAATCTAGACAGTGCAACCATTGATCGCGTAATCGAAATGGCGTGGGAAGATCGCACAACATTCGATGCGATTGAGATGCAATTTGGTTTTAAAGAGCAAGAAACCATTGAAATTATGCGGCGGTACATGAAACGCTCCAGTTTCAAAATGTGGCGCAAGCGAGTCACTGGTCGCAAGACAAAACATGCAAAAAAACGTGATTTTGTCGAAAGTCGGTTTCGTTGCCCAGATCAAAAGGGTTCGTAAATTTTGCCCAAAGAAAAACGCCACACTCTCTTTAGTAGAAAGCATGGCGGGTCTGAAGGAATCTTTAGGGATAAAAATGTGAGGCGATCGCCTCACTAGTTAACGGTTTTAGATGCGAATTGAACCGCCATCGTAGAGAGGAACTGTCATCGAGAAGTTTTCACCGTAGGTGAGCTTCTGTTCCTCAAGAATGCCAATGGCAATCTGTTCACCCATGCGGATCGACTCGATGTAGTCGGAGAAATAGTGCACCCCAGCCCAATCGCGACCGATGGAAATATTGGACGCTAGTTTGTTGAGTTCCCCTTCAACGGTGAGTTTGCCATTCTCTACCGGGACTGTTTTTAAGCTTGAGCCATCTTCGGTCGCCACAAACGCCAACTGATCATGACCCGCAATAGTGAGGGGATGTTTATGGTCAAAAAAGGCTTTGAGAATCGTGACACAAGCACCAGCAACAGTGGCGTGACCCGCACCGTAAGATGGGTGCATCGGAGACCCCTCGGCAAATGCCATTGGCAATAGATAATTCTTGTCCTTGAGGAGCGGATCTACAGTGCTGTTTTTCTCCGCGATCCAACCTAAAATTTTCGCTAAGGCTGGGTCTTGAGCCATAACCTCTAGTTCCTGCACATTAAGCTGTTCCCAACGAGATAAACGAGCGGCTAAAGCTTCTGGGCGCAGACGGCGGTGAATATTAAACTTTTGGAAACGCACAGCCTTGAGGGCACGGGTTGCCACTTCCGTGACTAGGGACAGAATATGAGGGCCACCAAAATGGGCAAAGCCCTGCTGGTGATCAATGAAGTCACTACGTTGGAAAGGAATACCCGGATCAAATGGCGTGCCTTCTGCGAGTAAAAGTAAGCAGGCATTGAGATAGGCTTCGTAGAGCGCATCGTAATGGACATAGGTCGCCAAATCGCGGGGGGTGGTAATAAACCGACGACCCGGATCATTTTCGTAGGTTTCTCGACCACGTAGATCAGCACCTTCTTGCACATCAAGCCACTCATACCAAGTGGTCATAAAATCCTTGTAGGGCGTAGCAAAACGAACCCGCTGATCAATATTGACGGCACCATAGGTGATCAAACCATCTTGGGGCGATCGCTCATTATCACGACCATTAATACCAGAATTTCCAGCGAGCAAGAACTGCGAAATATAAGGGCCAATGTCATCCCCCGGCGTAATACCGCGGAATACAGTTTGTCCGGTAAAGTTGCCCCGTGTGCGTCCCTTTTCTGCCAGAGTTAAACCACAAAGATTCTGTTGTTGAAACCACTCCAAATCATTGAGGCAACTCAAAATCTCACTGACAGAGGTGTCAACGCCTTGGTCACCAGAACAATCATGATGGTCGAGATCAACCGTGCCACTTTCATCCACAATTTTAGTGAAAGGCACATCACGCAAGAGAGCTTGGGCATAGACCTCAGCCATTTCTGCGGTAAGTTCTGGGCTACCGATCGCCGGTGCCGGAGGCATGGTGACAGCCTGAGCATCAGGTCCTTCTAGATCGAAAGTGTTACCAGCGCCTTGACTTTCCCAAGCACGGACTGTTGCATTCGCCGCAAGAACTGAGCGCCAGCCAGAGCCTTGACCATTGAGTTCGGAATAGCCTTCTGGACCGAGAGGTGTGTCACGAAAATCACGGGGGTCGCCACTGTCAATCGCTTTCACAAATTGCTGAAAATCGTCGGGATTACGAATGAGACCTGTAATTTCGTCGTGGGGTAAGCCTTTCGTATAGCTGGCGAGATAGGTCGGTTGGGTATCGTCTCGAAATTTTTGTTCATCACCATTGTCGATATGGCGGGGGTGGGGACGATTTGCCGCAAGTTCAGCCGCAGCAATACGCACGTCGCGAGCGACTTGTCTTCTGTATGTATTCATTTTTTGTCCTATGAGAAAGAAATTGAATCGAAAGCATTCAATCACTGTGTTGGTGTTGAATGTACTGTTTCCTTCGACGGGTGATAGGTGCGATTCCGGAAAGATTTGAAAATCGACTACAAATTTTGGCGAAATTTTCTTGGCAAATTAGAGTGGCGATCGCCTGAACTTTATATTAAATGCAGAATACAATGCCGCTGTCCTGCCCAAAAATAGCTGAGTAATCCCCTTAGCTTAGTGTAAAGATTCAGCAAAGTCCGCGTAGGTACATTACATTCGTCAGGCCTGAAGGGGAACGCTTTTATTAGTAGTTACAGGACAAGGTGTGATGAATAAACAAAAGTTGCTTTTAGGGACTTTCGGCTTAGCATGCAGTGTGAGTCTAAATCTGACCCCGGCGATCGCCACGCCCTTTTCCTCTCAACTTTCATCGGAAACTAAAAATAATATCGCCACAATACTTCCCGTGCCACCAAGTACCTCCAGCAAACCAACTTTTGGAGTGGGAAATTTATCAGGTGGAAGACGATGTGGCAAGAAAATGGATTGGGAATTATTCCGCCCTTTGTTACCGACAGGCGATGTTGTTGAAACATTGGCCACTGAGCCAAGTTTATGGGTTTACCTTCCTACTCCTATTAAAAATCCTCTATATGTCAAAGCAGAATTCAGCATATGGCGCGATAGTGACGAACCTGACGAGTACGAGCTAATTCACGCCCAAACTATTCCAACCCCATCGGCTGAGAGTGGCCTACTCCAAATCAAGCTTCCGCCAAATCTTTTGAAGGCAGGAGAAGATTACTGGTGGGATTTCACAGTACAGATTGATGCCTTTGACCGTAGTGCAGATCCGTATTTCAACGGCACATTACGCTTGCGAACAATGGATCAGATTGCATTATCAAAGGATGCAAATACCCTAGAAAGTTTAATTCAGGTGCTAGAAGGTGAAGGCTCGTATTTATCCCTCGACAAAAAACGAGCTTTAGAGCTTGCCTCAATCCTGAAAGACAGCTCCAAAAAGAAGGCGATCGCCAAAGTCGAAAAAGAATTACGCCAGCACTTTACGCAGATCTATGCAGAGTATGAGCAGCTCAATACTTTAATCTCAGCATCATCACCAGCCTCGAATTTCTCCTCTATCGGATTTCCATTCCTCGCTGTCGTTCAACGTCAAAAAATGTTGGAATTAGCCCAGTTATCGGCTTTTTTCAATATTTGGGGAGACACCATGAATTTTGCGGCACTAAACCGTGGGGAACATCCAGAATTGTGGCAAGTGTCCCTAGAAAAAATTTTTCGAGACCATGATCTCACTGCTGAATTTAATCAGCCGGAAACGATTGAGAAGGTTCTGGACGTGTTTAGTGATGCACCAGATTACCAGAATCAAGCTTTGATCACGACCCGTTAGGCGATCGCCAGATCCTTAGCGCAAAGTAGAGACTAAATCCCGTAGCGTTAACATTCTGTAGTAATCTAAATTAGCCCTTAGGGACTGTCATTTACGCTCAGCTTCTATGACCACAGAAAATAACGGAACTTTATCCCAGCCCATTCCCGTCGAAGAGATTCAGAAACTATTACCGCACCGCTATCCTTTTTCCCTTGTTGATCGCATCCTTGAATATGTGCCCGGTGAAAAGGCAGTCGGTCTGAAAAATATCACCTTCAACGAACCCCATTTCCAAGGTCATATTCCCAATCATCCGATTATGCCCGGCGTGCTGATGGTGGAAGCGATGGCACAGGTCGGCGGGTTTATTTTGACCCAAATGCCGGGCATGGAAAATACATTTTTTGGGTTTGCAGGTATTGATGGTGTCCGTTTTCGTCGCCCTGTTGTCCCCGGTGATCAGTTAATTATGACTGTGGAGCTAATCACGGTAAAAGCGAAGCGTATCGCCAAGATGAAAGGTAAAGGTACAGTGGATGGCAAAGTTGCTGTTTCTGGTGAAATGCTCTTTTCGCGCCTTGATTTTGAATAGGCTATAAGATCCCCCTAAACTACTATGGAGCAAGCTGGAGAATTCTGTTGAGTACTCTGATTCATCCCACGGCAGTGGTTCATCCAAAAGCCGAGATTCATCCGTCCGTTCAGATCGGCCCCTACGCTGTCATTGGTGAGCATGTCAGTATTGGTGCAGATAGTATTGTCGATGCCCATGTGGTGATCAAGGGTCGCACGACGATTGGTGAAGGAAACCGTTTTTATCCGGGTGCTGCCATCGGTTTAGAGCCGCAAGATTTGAAATATCAAGGTGCGGCAAGTTTAGTCGAAATCGGCGATCGCAATACGTTTCGGGAATACACGACGGTTAATCGGGCGACGGCGGAAGGAGAAAAGACAATTATTGGTAGTCACAATCTCCTGATGGCCTATGTCCATGTTGCCCATAATTGCGTGCTGGCAGACAATATCATCATTGCCAATAGTGTGGCGATCGCCGGCCATGTAGAAATTGAATCCCGTGCGGTGATTGGGGGAATGTTGGGGATTCACCAGTTTGTTCACATCGGCAAAATGGCGATGCTGGGGGGTATGAGCCGCATTGACCGGGATGTGCCACCTTTTATGTTGGTAGAAGGAAATCCTTCAAGGGTGCGATCGCTAAATTTGGTGGGGCTAAAACGGAGCGGCCTCAACCGTGATGAAATGAAGCTTTTAAAACAGGCTTTTCGGACACTGTATAGCTCTGATCTAAAAATGTCCGATGCCGTGTCCAAGCTCAGTACCCTTGGTGAGCACGAACATTTAAGTCATCTCCAATCTTTCCTAGAGGCGGCACTTAGCTCTGATCGACGCGGTTTAACGCCAGGAAAACGGAGCTAGATAATGCATATTTTTATTAGCACCGGGGAAGTATCTGGTGATTTGCAGGGGAGTCTTCTAATCGAGGCTCTGTTTCGTCAGGCTAAAGCCCTCAATATTGACCTAAAAATTACGGCACTCGGCGGCGATCGCATGGCGGCGGCGGGCGCTGAACTGCTGGGCAACACCACAAAAATTGGTTCGATTGGTTTAGTCGAATCCATCCCCTATATTCTGCCGACTCTGCGGGTACAGGGACAGGCAAAGCGTTATCTCAAGAACAATCCGCCCGATAAGGTGATTTTGATTGACTATGTTGGCCCCAACGTGGCGATCGGAAAATATGTGCGTCGCACGTTATCCCATATTCCGATTTTTTATTACATTGCCCCCCAGGCTTGGGTTTGGTCTTTTAACGATAGAAATACCCGGATGATTGCCAAAGTTACGGATCGTGTTTTGGCAATTTTCCCTGAGGAAGCACGTTATTTTGCCGAGTACGGTATTGATGTGAATTATGTTGGCCATCCCCTCGTGGCGAAGATGAAGCAGTGTCCGAATAAAATGGATGCTCGCGATAAGTTGGGGCTGCACCAAGATCAGAAAATTGTGACGTTGTTGCCTGCGTCCCGCCGCCAAGAGCTGAAATATCTATTACCGAGTATTGTTGGGGCTGCAAAAATTCTCCAACAACGTGTTCCTAATCTCAAATTCCTGATTCCTGTGGCTTTACCCAATTACCGTAGTGCCATTGAAACGGCTGTCAACGAAGCGGGTTTAAACGCGATTTTAATTGATAATCCCCACCAAGCTCCCGTGGCGATCGCCGCAGCGGATTTAGCAATTACCAAATCAGGTACGGTCAATCTTGAAATTGCATTATTAGATGTACCGCAGGTGGTGCTTTATAAAATTCATCCCCTAACGGCTTGGATTGCCCGATGGATTGTGCGGTTTTCAATTCCATTTATGTCTGCGGTGAATCTGATGTTAATGCGCGGCATTGTACCGGAGCTGTGGCAAGACGAAGCTTCTGCTGAAAATATTGCCAAGGAAGCGTTGAGCTTAATTAATTCAGGCGATCGCCGTGAGCAAGTTTTCCAAGATTATGCTGAGATGCGCTCGGTGATGGGTGATGGTACGGCATGCGATGTAGCAGCGCGGGATATTCTCACAGCAGCGATTGCACGCTAACTGAATTAACTACGTTAACTGAATTTGGGTGATCGCCAGATTATCCGATTTATTTAGTTTGCATCGTGTAGATGCCGTCCCAATTTTTACCGGGGGGATTATTCGAAAAACGCTGCGCCCGACGCAAGTGAATTAAAGTTGCCTGATCTGTGTCATATATTTTGTGGGCTTGTTTAAAAGCGGCGATCGCCCGCTGGAAATCTTTGCTCATGTAGGCAGCCCGTCCACGATGATAAAAATCAAGAAATTCGTGGTGGTTGTCAGTAAGGTTGTGCTCTTTTTCCTTAATCACTTCGTAGATTTTGGTGGCCTTACTTTTACCCTTGACGCGGATTTTGTCTAGTTCCCGCACCCAGAGGCGATCGCCACACAGCGACAGGGTTTCTTCGCTAATGATAATGTCGCAGAGGTATTGCTTAGTGAGACTTTCCAGACGAGCACTGACATTCACACCATCACCGATAACCGTGTAGTCCATGCGTTTTTGGGAGCCAATATTACCGGAAACTACCTCACCCGAACTAATGCCAATACCAAACTGAATCTGCGGTTGATTATCTACGACACGGCGATGGTTAAATTCATCCAAGCGGCGACGCATATCCAACGCCGATTTAATGGACATCCAAGCGTGGTCATTAAGGGGCAAAGGCGCACCGAAAACTGCCATCAGTGCATCACCAATAAACTTATCCAAGGTGCCGTGGAAATCAAACACCGACTCCACCATCGTTTCAAAGTACTGGTTGAGCAAAGAGACAACTTCTGTCGCTTCAAGATTTTCAGTCAGAGTTGTGTAGCCTCGAATATCAGAGAACAGAATGGTGACATCACGACGCTCACCCACCATCAGATTTTCATCACCTAGCGCCATCACCTGTTCCGCTACACCGGGAGTCATATACCGATATAACGTCGATTTCATACGCTTTTCTTGGCTAATATCTTCGATGACCACCAAACCACCCCGCACTTGACCATCACCATTAGTTAGGGGATTAACACTGAGATTAATATTGCGATCAATGGGCTGCAAATAGGTCGGGTCAGCGGTTTCTTCTTCGTTCCAAATCAAGTACTCATCGGGCGCCAATCGTTGGGGAACAGCTAAAAGACAACTGCGATCTGGTGGGCAGTAGGAGGCTAAATGCAGATCCTGTTCTGGAACGTAGGATTTTGCACCGTACTGCAAACTATCTTCCAAACGTGCTTGCAAATTATCAACAGGCACAACTTCCCAGACAGGGCGATCGACTAATTTACATTCCCAGAGTTGGCGTAATGTTTCGTTATTGTGTTCGTACTTGGGATAGCCCAAAAGTTCTAGGGCTGCGTCGTTAATGGTGACAATGCGTCCTTGTAAATCAGTCGATATCACTGCATCAGAAAGACTTTCCAGAATATCCTTTTGGTATTGTTTTTCAGTGAGGACATTTTCAAAGAGTTTGGCATTTTCTAGGGCAATACCCGCTTGGATATTGAATGCCTGCATAAATTCTTCATCGGAGGCGCTAAAGCTACCCTGTTCTTTATTAATCAGCTGGGTAACGGCAATCAGTTCACTGTTGGAGTTGAACACTGGCATACAAAGAATAGTACGGGTGTGGTAACCAGTGCGGCGATCAGTCGAGGGGTCGAACCGTGGGTCAGCGTAGGCATCAGAGATATTGAGGACTTCACCTGTAGAAGCAACAAATCCAGCAATACCGCGATTAGCAGGAATACGAATTTCCATCTTCTGGGAATGGTCAGCGCTATCCACTTTACTCCAGAGCTCACTGGTTTCGCGGCTGAGCATAAAGAGGGTACTACGGTCTGCCTGCATCAATTTACGGGCTTGCTCCATCACCGCCTGTAGGGTTGCTTCGAGATCAAGGCTTTGACCGAGACTAGAGGTTGCTTTCAGGAGAGCTGATGCGCCACGTTGATTGCGGGCGGCAACATAAAAGGACTGGCAAGTTTCGAGGATGATGCCAATAGAAGAAGCAAATTCGGAAAAACGGTTTTCGTCTTGGTCGTCGAAACCGGTATCACCTTTTTTATTGACGAGTTGAACAACGGCAACGACTTTCCCTGAGCTACTACAGATGGGCATACAAAGTAGTGTTTTAGTCTGTAGACCGGGACGTTCATCGATGTCTTTTTTAAAGAGGGGATGCTCGTAGGCGTTGTCTATATTCAGGGTTTCGGCGGTCGCTGCGACATGGCCGGCAATACCTAGCTTGAGGGGGATCCGGAGGTTACGGGGGCCATTTTGGTGACCGCGA
Organism: uncultured Synechococcus sp.; assembly: GCA_964638765.1. Classification (GTDB taxonomy): domain Bacteria; phylum Cyanobacteriota; class Cyanobacteriia; order Cyanobacteriales; family MRBY01; genus MRBY01. The sequence continues at coordinate 11,006 of CAZXBK010000138.1, forward strand.
TCAATCTTTGACCACAGCTGTTGTTGCTCTTCATCGACGAGGAAAATAGTGGTGCGTTCTGCTTCGAGGATTTGGCCGATTTTGAAGGTAAAGGCTTCCATGATCTGATCGAGCATTGTCTCTAATGCTTCGTTGTTGATCATGTCGAGAGCACGCAAAAATTGCTGGAACTCGGCGGTAATAAAGTCTAGAAGGCAGATAAATTCATTAATCGAAATATCTTGTACTCTGTCGGTTAAGGCATTGGAGCGGTTGAATTGGGTGAACTGA